>CAYONL010000132.1:2035-6192 GCA_964405305.1 uncultured Oscillospiraceae bacterium
ATGACCCTGTCGCCCTTTTTTATGCCCGCGGCAAGGAAGGCGTTGGCGGCGCGGTTGCTCTGCCGACTGATGTCGTCGTAGGTGAAAGAGCGTTCCTCCCCCGCCTCGTTTGTCCACAGCAGGGCGCGCCGTCCGGGAAACTCCTCCGCTATGGCGTCAACGCAGTCGTAGGCGAAATTGAAGTTGTCGCCATATTTCGGCGTAAAGCTGTTGAGCACGCCGCTTTCATCAAAGCTCTCCACACAGAAGCGCCTGTAAAAATCATCTATTTTCATCTGGTTCCTCTCCGCTCTTCATTACTACCGCAAGAAATACACATTCCTCGCCGCCGGTGGCTATCATCCCGTGGCCGTGGCCCGAATCGTAGTAGATAGCGTCGCCCTCGTGCAGGTATTCGGTGTGCCCCTCCAGCGCGACCTTTAGCGTACCTTTCAGCACATAGTCGAACTCCTGCCCCTTGTGGTAGGACAGATGTATCGGCCTGTCCTGGTCCTCGGCCTTGTAAGGCGCGGTGACAAGGAACGGCTCGGCCACCTTGTCGCGGAAGCACGCCCCCAGATGGTTATAGGAAAACCCAGCGCGGCGCTTTATCGGAAGGCCCTCGCCCTTTCTCACTATGGAATAGAAGTTCAGCTTGGGGCTTTCGCCGGTGACAAGCTCTATAAGGTCGACCCCAAAGCGTTTTGCGCAGTTATACAGAAAAGTGAATGAAAAATCCGTCTCTCCGGCCTCGCCGCGAAGATATTCCTCCGTGCTTATGCCGTTTATTTCGGCCATCTCATCTGGTGATATTTCGAGAATCTCTCTAAGACTTTTAATTCGCTGGGCAATCTCTTGAATAATGTACTCCATAACGATCCTCCTTTTAAATAAAAAACAGCCCGCCCCAATTATGGGACGAGCCGCTTTACGCGATCCGTGTTACCACCCAATTTGCCGCTTAAAAAGCGGCCGCTCAAAAGGCTCCAACAAGCCCTCGGCCTTAACGCGGCCAGACGTGCAGCCCTACTCTCATGGGATTTCAGGCGCCGGCTCGGGAGTGATGGCGCAAGCCCCCCGCCCACGGCTCTCACCAACCGCCGTTTCTCTTTGCGCGGGTCCTGACTGCGCTGTCTCCGTCAACGCTTTTTCATTATGGTGAAATTATATCCGCAACCGGCGGCCTTGTCAATAGGCGACGCCCACAAAATCCAAAATCTCAGAATATTCATACAATATGCGGGACGCGCCGGCCGCAAGCAGCATTTTTTCCGTCTGATATCCCCAGGCTACGCCGGCCGTAGCTACCCCGGCGTTGATGCCGGTGGAGACGTCCACGTCGGAATCGCCAAAATAGCAGGTATCCGAGAGGGTTAGGCCGCATTTTTCAATGGCGGCCAGCAGCATTTTGGGATCGGGCTTGGGCGGTATGTCGCCCTCCGGCCCCAGAACATACTCAAAAAAGCCCTTGCCGAAAAAGTGTTCGGCGTATACGCCGCTGAACTCCGGCGGCTTGTTGGAGGCCACGGCCAGCTTTACTCCCGCATCCTTCAGCTTTTGCAGCACCTTCGGCAGATCGCCGTAGTGCTTAGTGGAGGATATGGACCGCTCGCCATAGTGCGGTTTATAAATATCCATCACCTTTTCAATCGTCTCAGTGTCGCGGTGGTCCTCCGGCAGGGCCAGCTCCATCATTCTGCGCGCGCCGAAGCCGACAAAGCGCTTGTACTCCTCCACAGAGTAAGTGGGAAAGCCTGCTTTTTCAAGCGCGTAGTTGCCGGATGCGGCGAGCCCCTCCAGCGTGTCGAGAATGGTGCCGTCCATGTCGAATACTGCGAGTTTGTACATGTTTACTTTCTCCTGTTTATGACTGTTATTTGTAGCCCTTCCAGCACATCCAAAGTCTCATCGTTGAGCCTTTGGTCGAAACTGGCGGTGCAGGCGGCGTCTACGATGATTTCCGCCTCCGGCTGCGCGGTTTTAAGCAGCACCGCGTTCGTCAGCACGCATATGTTTGACACAAGCCCCACCAGCTCTATCCGGTCGTAGCCCTCCTCCATCGCCATCATGGCGAGGTCGAAGGAGCCGAAGCTGTGCTTACATATGGTCATGGCGTCGCCGCGCTCTTTTGCCGTTTCGCCGTAAAGCTCCCAGCCCTCGGAGCCGTTTTGACAATGCATAACGGGAAGCTTGCGCCCCTCCTGCATGTCAAGGTAGGCCGGGCCGTGGGTATCCATCGTATATATTATTTTGTCGCCTCGTTCTTTATATTCCCGCACCTTGGCGGCTATCGGCTCATCCAGCAGCTCCGCACCCGGAAACCCCAGCGAACCGTCCACAAAATCCTTCTGATAATCCACAACTACGAGCAGCCGTTTCATTGCACACCCTCCCGCTTCAGTCTTCCCAGCGTATACTCGCCAATCTCTTTGAAGCCAACTTTGTTATATATCCTGCCCGCGGCCGGATTGTCATAAAACAGGCAGACAAATTTCCTGCCTTCTTCAAACTGCTGCCTACAAAGCGCGGAAACGTTTGCCGATGCAAGCCCTAAGCCGCGCCACTTTGGAAGTGTTGCAACGCCGATTATCATAGCGCTCATACTGTTCTCCGCGCTTGTTTGAGCATAACTTACCAATTCGTTCCCGGCAAAAAAGCCGCAGCAGGTAGCACCTCTGTCCAGCGACACCCGCTCTTCTTCTATGGCCTCGTCCTCGCGCCCAACATAGATGTCTTTAAACTCGTCTATCTGGCAAAAAAGCCTTACCACTGCCTCGGCGTCGTCGGGCGTTATCTTGCGCAGTGTAACGCCGGAGGCTTTGTGCCGGAACATTTCCGCTTTATTACAACGGCTCATATAAGTTACGCTGAAACGCATATTCGGAAAAAACTTCTCCAGCTTATCAATGACGGTTTTCTTTCCCGCTACGGAAGAAATATCCTTTCTGCTGTTCAGGAAATTCGCCACCGCCTCGGCATTATATTCATCGTGCTTACTATACACGGTATAATAGTTCAGGTATCGCAGGACGATTGAATCCCATTTGTCCCCGTCCTCCTGCGCATACAGCTCGCAGGTATCACCATCCAAACCGTAAGTCTCAACGTCCCCATAGATAAACAGGTTCATCTCAGGCTCCGAAGCAATATAGTCCAGCAGCTTTGCCTTGTCATCGTTTGACAGCTTTCTCATATATTCACCCCCATGGTTAAATTATAGCGAGTGTGCACGGTGTTGGCAATTATTATATAAAACAAAAGACACCACCCGGTGTCCTTTGTTTTTGGCATGGTGCACCAAATTAGATATTCTATGGTTTCCCTTAAAAATATCTAACCTCATTGCATTTATTCTCTTGTTTGTATTGTAACACGGTCAAAAAAATTGCACATGGGATAAACACAAAAAGCACCCCACACATGGCGGAGTGCTTTTGGTGTTTATTTCCAGGTTATTCGGACTTCCGTTCCGTTCCTAAATATGACCGTTAGTTTGTCGGATATGACCGTTACGCTCTCAACCAATTTTCTCACTAGCGTGTCATCGTACTCGGAGATGTCCAACTCCCCGCTTTGGAGCGTATCCATGATCTCGCTCATCCTATGCTCCGCATTCTCATCGGCTTGAGTACGCCGCAGCAGCGTTTCCTTGCGAGATTGCAGTACCTCCATGCTATTAAGCATCATGGTAAACTTTGCATTGTCCATATTTTCAGGTTCGTTTGCGTCTGGGTTTTGTGTTAGGAGCTTGATAAGCTCATCCCGTTGCTGCTCTATGAGCGCATCGATATTCTGTACCGTTTCGCCGTTCGGACGCTGAATAATCTCTGCCAGCACTTCGCTAACATCCGCCTTTGCATCCTCGGTATCCAGCTTCAGCAGTTGAATGGCTTCCATGATTGCTGCATGCAGGGCCGGTTCGGGAATAGTGGGCGCCCTTTTGCAGGTTTCTTTTCCATGCTCCAGCCGTGAGACGCATCGCCACACTATCCGCTTATCGCCGCCTTGTTCCTTGGCTGGCCATGTTACTCGGCGGTAGGCAGCGCCGCATTCGCTGCAGCGGATATCCTCTTCGAGCAGAGCTTCCAAGGCAAATATTCTTCCCGTGTCTTCCCGCCGGATAATGCTCAAATAGACCGATATCCAGCAGACACCGATATCTTCTCTCCGGCAATATG
>CAYONL010000133.1:0-6184 GCA_964405305.1 uncultured Oscillospiraceae bacterium
GATGTACCGACGGGCCCTTTTCTTACATTTTTTATCAGAGACCTTTCAGCGTCTCCATTACGTAGTCGCCGTAGTCGTCACAGGTGGCGCCGCCGGGCCGGCCGGTTATGACCAGCTTCTTTTCCGCGGCGCAAATATCCAGCGCGCGTTCCAGCTTTTCGGCCCGCTCGCCGTAGCCGATGTGGCGCAGCAGCAGGACGGCGGCCCTGAGCATTGAGCATGGGTCGGCATAGGCGGCGCGTCCCTCCTCCACCATACGCGGGGCGGAGCCGTGTATCGCCTCGAACATGGCGTAGCGCTTGCCGATGTTTGCGGAACCGGCTGTGCCGACGCCGCCCTGCATCTCCGCCGCCTCGTCCGTTATTATGTCGCCGTAGAGGTTCGGCAGGATGAGCACCTGGAAGTCGCGGCGGCGCTTTTCGTCTATGAGCTTCGCCGTGGCTATATCTATATACCAGTCGTCAACGGTGATACCGGGGTATTCCTTTCCAATCTCCTTGCAGATGGCGAGGAACTTGCCGTCGGTGGTCTTTATGACGTTGGCCTTTGTGATTATGGAGACGCGGGTCTTGCCGTTCTTTTTGGCGTAGTCAAAGGCGAGGCGGGCTATGCGCTCCGTTCCGCCGGTGGTGGTGACGGTGAAATCTATGGCCAGATCGTCGGAAACGTTGACGCCGCTGCTGCCGACAGCGTAGCCGCCCTCGGTGTTTTCGCGGAAGAAGGTCCAGTCTATGCCCTCGGCGGCCACCTTTACCGGGCGCACGTTGGCAAAGAGATCCAGCTCCTTGCGCATGGCGACGTTGGCGCTCTCTATGTTGGGCCAGGGGTCGCCGGCGCGGGGGGTCGTGGTCGGGCCTTTAAGTATGACGTGGCAGGCCTTCAGCTCGTCCAAAACGTCGTCGGGTATGGGCTTGTTTTTCGCCACACGGTTTTCTATGGTCAGGCCGTCTATCTTGCGGAACTCTATGCGGCCCGCGGCAACCTCGTCCTCCAGCAGGAACAGGAGCACGCGCTCCGCCTCGTTCGTTATTACAGGGCCTATGCCGTCGCCGCCGCACACGCCCACGATCAGCTTGTCGAGTTTTGAGTAGTCCACAAAGTCGCCCTCGCGCTTTATGCGTTCCGCGCGCAAAAGCTGCGCCTCGGCCAGCTCCGCGAATTTTTCCATTGCCAGTTTTACCTGCTCGTTCATAGTTCCACCATCCTGTATAGGTTTGTTTACAGCACGCCTGAATAGGCTTTTTGCTTTATTTGCCAGCTTTGCGCGGCGCTGGGCGGTTTGCTCCGGGTCAAAAAGCAGTGCGCCGCCGGAGACGGAGTAGCAGTCGCCCTCCCTCGCGCCGGTGGGCAGCCCGCCCCGCGAAACGGAGGTAAAGCCCTCCTCTGTTTCAAATACGGCGCGGTCGCCCTCGAACCTGTCGAGTATCCAGCGCTCCATCGTTGATCACCCTTCGGTCGTAAAAGTTATCTGTCCGCCGTCCGTTTCGGCCACTACCGCGCCGTCAAGATCGGTGCGGTAGACCTTTATTCCGCGCTGGGCGTATCTGTCCAGCACGCTCTGCAACGGGTGGCCGTAGTCGTTGCCCGCCCCGACGCAGATGACCGCGTACTCCGGCGTGGAGGCATCCAGCAGCGCGTCGCCGCTGGAGGTGTCGCTGCCGTGGTGGCCGGCCTTCAGCACGTCGCAGTCCAGCTCGGCCCCGGTGGCGATCATGTCCGCCTCGGCCGCCTTTTCCGCGTCACCCATGAACAGGAAGGCACGCCCGCCCACCGTCAGCCTTGTCACGACGGACCAGTTGTTGAGGTCGTCGTAAACACCGGCGGGGCCCAGCACGGTCAGCGCCGCTCCGTCGGCCAGCGCGTATTTAAGGCCGGGCCTCGCGGCGGTCACGGCGCAGCCCCCGGCCTCGGCGGCGTCCAGCAGGGACTCGTATATCTGGGTGGTGGGCGTCATGTCCTCGGTCAGCTCCGGCAGCAGCAGCTCCGTCACCTCGAGCTTGTTTATAACGTAGGCCATGGAGCCTATGTGGTCGGCGTGGGGATGGGTAGCTATTACAAGATCCAGCTTTTCCACTCCCTGCGCCGTGATATAGCTGACTATCTCCGCGCCAATGCCTCTGTCGCCAGCGTCAATGAGCACGTTCTTTTCCGGCGTGGTTATAAGTATGCAGTCGCTTTGCCCGGTGTCCAGAAAATGCACCCTTACGGCGCCGGAGGCCGGGAGGGAGGGCGCTTTTTCGGAGGGCCGGGAGCCGGAGGCCTCCTCCAGCGCGTCGTAGACCTCACTCCAGGAGGGAAGACCGGTTTCGGGATAGTTTTCGCCGATGATCAGTATGGCCACGGCCGCAAGGAGCAGAGCGCAGATTATTATATCCGGCCAGTTCAGTCCACCGCCGCGTTTTCTGTATCTATAATGTCGTTTTGCCATATGGCCCCCGTCGGATCGTAATTATTTTTCTTCGTAGTCCTTGCGCATATAGTTGACCTCCGAGAGCTTTAGCCCGGAGGGCTTGTCGGCGGAAAGCTCCGCGTTATTATAATCGCTGATATGGCACTCTATGTACTCCACGTGGTCCTCGCCGTCGGGGTAGGTGCGGATTATGAGATACTGGGGCTCTATCCGCTCGTTTACGTCCATGTCTATGCGCACCACGCTGTCCTCGGAGTTGAGGCCGAGCAGGTGGAGCCGGTAGCCCGAGCCGGTGCGGTAGACCTCGTTTTCCACCAGCTTGAGCGAACGGAACATGACGGGGTCAAGGCCGTAGTAGGAGGCCTTCAGCCGCTCCGCAAACCGGCCATAGCCGTCTATGAACCACTCGCCATCGTGCTTGTAGTAATAATAGTCCCCGTCGTAGTAATCATACGCGGGCCAATAAATAAAAACCACGGGGTTGCTCATGCGGTAAAGCGCGGAGTCGGACCCCAGCGAGTTTTTGCCAAAGACCGCGTCCTCCCGCGAGCAGGAGATGAGCGACCAGGTGTCCGCCGTGCTGTATTTGTAGCAGCGCAGCTTGCCGTACTTGAAGGACTCGGCGGCCTGCACCATATAGTCCAGCGCCGAATCGCCCTCCTGCAAAGTTCCGCCGGAGCCGCAGCCGGAGAGGGAAAATATGAATAACACGGCCAGCGCCGCCGCAAGTAAACGTTTCATTACAGACCTCCGAAACCGCTATTTTATAATATAGGTGAACACGAGCCACAGCAGCCCGTAGATCACCGGCTGATGCACGATATAAATTGCCAGGGCGTTTTGGCCGACCCCGGCCAGAAAAGCGCTGTGCTTTTTCATCATCGGGGCGGGAAGCCGGCGCTCCTTAAAATACCAGCCGAAAGAGGAGCCGCAGAAGAAAAGGAGCAGCCACGGCAGCAGCGGGAAATAGTCCGCGCTGCTGAACCCGCCGCCCGGAAAACCGAGGGGAGCGAGCCACGCGTACCGGTAAAACGAGGCCGGCACAGCCACCGTACCGAACAGCACCGTGCCCCTTTCTATCCCCACAAGGGCGAGAAACAGCGCCATAAAGACCGCCGTGCCCAAGAGCGGATTTAGCTTATCTGTAAAGCGGCCCACCAGCGCGTAAAGCATCATGGCGCAGCCCAAAAAGTGCAGTATGCCGAACCATATGGCCTCCGACGGCATGAAGATGAGCGTGCCCGCGGTCATCAGCAGGCCGACGCCGAAGGTTATGGCGCCGCGGCGAAGGTTGTTGTGCGACAGGCGGCAGGAGACGCCCGATATCAGTATGAACGAGCAGCAGACGTAGGTTTGCAGCCACGTGAGCGGCGGCGAAAAGAGCGGAAGCTCCACCCCGAATATGGCGTAAAGGTCATAGGCGGCGTGGTAGACCACCATGCCGAGCACGGCGACGCCCCGCAGCTCGTCCAAAAGCCATATCCTGTTCCTGCCCTTCGCCACACGCACACCGCCTTTCGCTATTGTGATATTATAGCATATATGCCGCGGGCTTTGCATCACTTTTTTGAAAAACTTGTGAACATTCGGCTTTGCGCTTGTATGCACGGGCGTTTTTTGTTACAATGTAAGCAATTATTATTGCTGGCTCATAACGGAGGAAAGTTATGGAAACGGACGCAAAACATATAAAAAGGCTCGTGGTAAAGGTGGGCACCTCCACGCTGACCCATCCCACGGGCATGCTCAATATCCGCCACGTGGAGTCCATGGTCAAGGTGCTTTCGGATATAAGAAACTCCGGGGTGGAGCTGGTGCTCGTCACCTCCGGCGCTATAGGCGTGGGCGTGGGCAAGCTGCACCTTTCCGCCCGACCCACCGACACGCCGACAAAGCAGGCCGCCGCCTCTGTGGGCCAGTGCGAGCTGATGTATATTTATGACAAGCAGTTTTCCGAGTACAACCACACGGTGGCGCAGGTGCTGCTCACCCGCGACGTGGTGGAGGATGCCGCGCGGAAGAAAAACGTGGAGAACAGCTTTGAGCGGCTTTTGGCCCTGGGGGCCATACCGGTAATAAACGAGAACGACGCCGTGGCTGTGGAGGAGATCGTTTTCGGCGACAACGACGCGCTTTCCGCCACGGTCGCAAGGCTGTGCGGGGCCGACATGCTCGTCATAATGAGCGACATCGACGGACTTTACGACAGCGACCCGCACGGGAACCCGAACGCAAGGCTTCTTTCCCGCGTGGATGAGATAACGGACGATATGCGCGCCGGAGCGGGCGGAACGGGTTCCAACCGCGGCCACGGCGGCATGATAACAAAGCTTGCCGCGGCGGACGAAGCCACGGCCGCCGGCATAGACGTAGTGATAATGAACGGCTCCCACCCTGAGGCCCTGTATGATATTATGGACGGAAAAGCGGTGGGTACGCTGTTCAAGGCAAAAAAGTAAGCTAAAATCGGGGGTGCGCGGCATGACGGATATGGAGAAGCTGGGCGCGGCGGCAAAGGCTGCGGAGCGGGTGCTGGCGCAGGCCGGTACCGCGGCGAAAAACAGGGCGCTGGAGGCTGTAGCTGGCGCGCTGGAGGCCGGACGTAAAGCCGTGCTGGAGGCGAACGAAAGGGATTTGGCCGCCGCGCGGGAGGCCGGCATGACAGACGCCATGACCGACCGTCTGCGTTTGACCGACAAACGGATAGACGGCATGGCTGCGGCGGTGAGGGAGCTTATCGCGCTGCCCGACCCGGTAGGAAAGATAGAGGGCGGAGAGGCCAGACCGAACGGCCTCATCATCAGCAAAACGCGGGTGCCCCTCGGCGTAATAGGGATAATTTACGAGGCGCGGCCGAACGTCACGGTGGATGCGGCGGCCCTTTGCCTAAAGTCCGGCAACGCGGTCATACTGCGCGGCGGGAAAGAGGCCATAAACAGCAACATCGCCCTGTCGCAGCTTATGCGCGAAGCCATAGCCGGGTGCGGGCTGCCGGAGGACTGCATACAGCTTGTGCGGGACGTGAGCCGGGACAGCGCCACCGCGATGATGCACCTTGACGGGTATCTGGATGTGCTTATCCCAAGGGGCGGCGCGGGCCTGATAAAGAGCGTGGTGCAAAACTCCTCCGTGCCCGTCATACAGACCGGCGCGGGCAACTGTCATGTGTACGCGGACGCTTCGGCGGACACGGATATGGCCGTGAGCATCATCGTCAACGCCAAGACGTCGCGGCCCTCGGTCTGCAACGCCGCCGAAACTCTGCTGGTCCACAGGGACATTGCCGGGAGCTTTCTGCCCGTCGCGGCAAAGGCTTTGAAGGAGAGGGGCGTGGAGCTGCGCGGCTGTCCCGAAACCATGAGGATACTGGGCGGCGCGGCTGTTCCGGCGACGGAGGACGACTGGGCCACGGAGTACGACGACTACATCCTCGCCATACGCGTGGTGGACGGCATAGACGAGGCCATAGCGCACATAAACCGCTACGGCACCATGCACAGCGAGGCCATTGTGACAAAAAGCTACGACGATGCCATGAAGTTCACCGCGGAGGTGGACGCCGCGGCGGTATATGTCAACGCCTCCACCCGTTTTACCGACGGCGGTGAGTTCGGCCTTGGGGCCGAGATAGGAATCTCCACCCAAAAGCTGCACGCCAGAGGGCCGATGGGGCTTTGCGAGCTTACTACGACAAAATATATCGTGCTGGGCAGCGGGCAGGTCCGCTGACGGCCATATGAAAGGATAGATTATGAGCAAAGATCTGAAAGGCTG
>CAYONL010000134.1:0-5969 GCA_964405305.1 uncultured Oscillospiraceae bacterium
ATAGTCGTTCCGCTCGCACCTAAAGGGACTTCGCGTTACTCCTTATTTCTTCCTGCTCTCATTCCCGCTTTCTCCGCCACAGGCGGCGCGGGAACGATAGCCCCTAAATAGAAATGCGCCGCAGGCTCCTAATTGATTTTAGCAATTAATCAGCGGTTACTTAGTGAAAAGCGCATCTTCTGCCTGTTGACAAAGCATATTTCACCTTTTCCGATAAAATTAAAAAATTGCTTTATAATAAATTTTTGTATGTTCCCCTCCGGCGGAAGACATACGGGGTTTGTCTATTCTTTGCATCTCCCGCCGCCTTTCCCGCCCGGCAATAAAAATATGGTTTTTTATATGTCTTTGTCGTATAATATGTAGGAACGTTTTTGTAACGCAGAACGGAGGAGGAGCAAAATGGAGGGCAGCAGGTTTTACGCCTACCTTTCGCGGATGAAGCACATCTTCCGCTGGCAGCTTATGAAAAACTCGCAGGAGGAGTCGCTTTCCGTACATACGCTGGACACCGTGGTGATCGCCCACGCGCTGGGGCTTCTGCGGGTGCGGCGGTTCGGCGGCCGGTGCGACGTGGACAGGCTGGTGCTGCTGGCCATCTACCACGATTGCAGCGAGATAATCACCGGCGACATGCCCACCCCGATAAAGTATTTTAACCCGGAGATAAAGCGCGCCTACAAGGCCGTGGAGGCTGTGGCGAACGAGCGTCTGGCCGACATGGCGCCGCCGGAGCTGCGTGCCGACTACGCCGCCCTGCTGGATCACAAAAACGAGGACCCGGAGCTTTTAAGGCTGCTGAAGGCCGCGGACAAGCTCTCCGCCCTCGTCAAGTGCGTGGAGGAGGAGAACTCCGGCAGCCGCGAATTTTCCCGGGCGAAGGAGAGCATACTCGCCTCCATCACCGAAATGGGGCTGCCGGAGGCCGACGCCTTCATAGCCGAGTGTCTGCCAAGCTACGGGCTCACGCTGGATGAGCTGGGTTAACCGAGCATGGACGACATGCCGTCGATGACGCCCTCAACGGTGTGAAGCGTTCTTTCGGCGCCGCGTTTAAAACGGCGGAGCTTTCTGTTGTGGCCGCGCTCATTGAGCATATATGCCGCCGTACCCACAGCCGCGGCCGCCGCTATTCCCAACGCCATTGACGCTAAACCTCTGTTCATTTTAAAGACCTCCCATATTCGTTTGATGATATTTTCTCCTGTCCGGCTCCGGCCATACGAGAGATTTTTTTGAAATTTTGATGAAACAGGTGATGACTACGGAAAAACGACCGCTTCGCGTAGCCGCGATACATGATCTTTCCGGCTTTGGGCGCTGCTCGCTCTCCGTCATACTGCCCGTACTTTCGGCCATGGGGATGCAGGCCGTCGCCGTGCCCACTGCCGTGCTCTCCACCCACACGGGAGGGCTCGGCGACGTGGTGTTCCGGGATCTTTCCGACTACATCAGCCCCGCGCTGCAGCACTACAGACGCCTCGGCATAGATTTCGACGCCGTATACACCGGCTTTTTGGGCAGCGAGGCCCAGGTTGACCGCTGCCTTGAGTTTTTTTCAGCCTATCCCGCCGCGCTGAAGGTGGTGGACCCGGTTATGGGCGACAACGGCAAGGCCTACCGCACCTGCACCGCCGACATACAAAAGCGCATGCGCGAGCTGGCCGCCGCCGCCGACATGATAACCCCCAACGTGACCGAGGCCGCCATGCTGACCGGCGGCGGCTTCACCTTTGAACCGCTGACCCGCTCGGCGGCGCGTTCGCTCTTAAGCCGGCTCTCCGAGCTGGGGCCGCGTTCCGTGGTCGTTACGTGCGCGGAGCTGGCGACCGGAGAGCTTGCCAACCTTGGGTACGACAGGGAGGGCGGCTCCTACTGGTACGTGCCCTGCGACTATGTGCCCGTCTCCTATCCCGGCTGCGGCGATATATACGCCTCGGTGCTCACCGGCGCGCTGCTGGGCGGAGCCAGCCTGCCCATAGCCATGAGCCGGGCGGCCGCCTTTGTGGAGCTGGCGGTAAAGACCACCTTCAGCTACGGCAGCGACCCACGCTTTGGCGTTATGCTGGAGAGCGTGCTGCCCAGCCTTTTCCAAAACGCCGTTACCGGCAATTACAAGACACTGTGAGGGAAACAATGGCAACGCTTATCTTCAACAGCCGCGCTCCGGCCTGCAAGTCGCCGTTTGGCGCCGTCCCGGCCGGAACGCATATAGTTTTTCGCGCCGGGGCCGCCGGCTGTCCGCCCGGTGAAAGGCCGACGCTCCGTGTCTATGCCGCCGACCGGTGGGATGAGCCGGTCTTTTCCGCCCTTATGGAGCCGGACGGAGAAATGGACGGTGCGCCCGCCTTTCGCGCCGTCTTTACGCCGGAGGAGCCGTCCCTGCTCTTTTACGACTTCGAGCTTTGCGGCGTCACCTACAGGCACGGCGGCGGCGGCGACGCTGTGAACGACCTGTGCGAGCACTTCCAGCTCACCGTTTACGACGGCGCGGCGGACTTTGCCGAGGGCTTTTCCGGCGGCGTAATGTATCAGATCTTTCCCGACAGGTTCGCCGGGGAGGGCGGCCCTCTGCCCTGTCCGTACGGCGACCGGCGTTTCCACTTGACGAGGAGCGAGCTGCCCGACTGGCGCGACATGAGCCCGGACACCATAAACAAGGATTACTTTGGCGGCAACCTGCGGGGCATAATCCGCAAACTGGACTTTCTCGCCTCCCTGTCCGTCACCTGCATATACCTCAACCCTATCTTCGAGTCCCACTCCAACCACCGCTACGACACGGCGGATTATATGCGCATTGACCCGCTTTTGGGCACAGAGGAGGACTTTTCAGAGCTTTGCCGGGAGGCCGAAAAGCGCGGGATAAGGATAATACTTGACGGCGTTTTCAACCACACCGGGGCCGACAGCCGCTATTTTGACCGGTACGGACGTTACGGCGGCCACGGAGCCTGCAGCCGGGCGGGCGGTCCCTGCGACGGGTGGTACGACTTCGGCAGCCGGTATAAGTGCGGCTACCGCGCCTGGTGGGATTTTCCGAACCTGCCCTCGGTGAACCACGACGACCCCGGCTTTCGCGGCTTTATATGCGGCGAGGGCGGCGTCATAGATCACTGGCTCACGGCGGGGGCGGCGGGCTTCCGGCTCGACGTGGCGGATGAGCTATCCGACGACTTCCTTTGCGATATACGCCGCGCCGTAAAACGCCATGGCGGTGACAAGCTGCTTTTGGGCGAGGTTTGGGAGGACGCGACCAACAAAATTTCCTATGGCGTGCGGCGGCGCTACCTGCTGGGCGGCGAGCTGGACACCGTTATGAACTACCCGGCAAAGGACGCCGTGCTGCACTGGCTGCGGTGCGGCGGAACGGGTTTGGGCGAGGCGCTTTCCCGCATGGCGGAAAACTTTCCCGCGCCGGCCCTCGACCTTGCCATGAACCTGCTCTCCACCCACGACACGGTGCGCGCGCTGACCGTTCTCGGCGGCCCTCCCTGCGATGAGCACGGCCGGGAGTGGCAGGCGGCGCACCATTACCTCTCACCCGCCGAATATGAGCACGGAAAGCGGCTCTTGCTGCTCGCCTTTGCCATACAGTACATGCTTCCCGGCATACCGTCGGTCTACTACGGCGACGAGGCGGGCATGTTCGGCTACCGGGACCCGTTCAACCGCTGTTTTTATCCCTGGGGACAGGAGGACGCGGAAATTTTGAGCACGGCGCGGGCGCTGGGCCGTATGAGAGCGGAAAACTCCGTGCTCAAACACGGCGCTTTCCTGCCCCTACTGTTTACGGAGGAGCTTTGCTGCTTTGCCCGGCGTGGCGGCGCGGAGAAGCTGCTTTTGGCGGTCAACCGGGGCGGGCGGGCGCTGGAGCTTCCCGCCGAATTTGCTGGACTGAAGCCTATATATGGCGCGACGGAGGAAAATGGGCTTTTGCCGCCGCTTTCCGCCGCGATATTTAAATAAATCCGGTCCTTTTCGGAATAATATTTTCGGAAGGGGCTGGTTTTTTATGCGTATTTCGGGCGTTTTGGAGGACGACCGGCGGACGTTCGACGCGATCTTTCTGCGGGAAAGAAATTTCGACCTTATCTTACGCTCCATAACCATTGGAGGGCGCGAGGCGGCGCTTTACTTTGTGGATGGCTTTGTCAAGGACGAGCTGCTGGAAAAAATAATGGAGCATTTTTACAAGCTGAAGCCGGAGGAGCTGACCGACGCCGCCGGCTTTGAAAGCGCCTGCGTACCCTATTGCGAGGTCTCGCTGCTGCAGGAGCAGGACGATATAGTCACGGCTGTGCTTTCGGGCATGACGGCGGCGCTGGTGGATGGGTTCGGCGCGGCGCTCATGCTTGACCTGCGCACCTACCCCCAGCGCGCCACCGCCGAACCGGACCGGGACAAGGTGCTGCGCGGCAGCAGGGATGGCTTTGTGGAGACGATGGTGCTCTCCGCCGCGCTTGTCCGCCGCCGCATACGCGACCCGCGCCTCTGTGTTGAGCACCACTCCGTGGGCCGCGTCTCGCACACCGACACCGCACTTTGCTACATTGACGGGCTGGCGGACGGCGCGCTTTTGGCCGAACTGAGAAAAAAGCTGGACGAGGCCGGCGTGGACGCCCTCTCCATGAATCAGGAGAGCATGGCCGAGCTGCTTACCGGGCGGCGGCGCTGGAACCCGTTTCCGCGCTACAAGTTCACCGAGCGGCCCGACACCGCCGCCGCGCAGATACTTGAGGGCGACATCGTGCTGCTGGTGGACAACTCGCCCTCCGCCCTCATACTGCCCGCCACCATCTTCGACATTGCGGAGGACGCCAACGACTACTACTTCCCGCCTCTCACCGGGGCCTGGCTGCGGATAACACGGCTCGCCGTCATGGCGCTGACGCTGCTGCTCACTCCGCTGTGGCTTCTGGCGCTGCGCTATCCCGGCGCGGTGCCGCCGTGGCTCGCATTTGTGCTGCTGGAGGAGGCGCCCTTTGTCCCCGTGGCGGCGCAGCTTTTGATATTGGAGCTTGTGATAGACGGGCTGAAGCTCTCGTCGTTAAACACGCCCTCCATGCTCAGCTCCAGCTTCGGCATAATCGGCGCGATAATCCTCGGCGATTTTGCCGTGCAAAGCGGCTGGTTCTGCGCGGAGGCGCTGCTTTATATGGCCTTTGTCGCCATGGCGAACTACAGTCAGCCGGGCTACGAGCTGGGCTACTCCATAAAATTTATGCGCATGGCGCTGATCGCGCTCACGGCCCTGCTCGGCATATGGGGCTTTGCCGCGGGGCTGGCGCTGACGGCGGCGGCGGTGCTCACCACCAAAACGCCCGGCGGAAAGCCCTACCTCTGGCCGATCGTGCCCTTTTCCGCCCGCGGGATCAGGAAGCTGCTGTTCCGCCTCTGACCCCGGTGTAATAATAATTCAAATTCGACACAAAGGACTATCATTTTCTTAAATATGGAGTTATAATCCTGATGATAACTCCCACTGTCAGGCGGATCGCGATCAGTGGCAAGACGGTATTATCAGGAGGGACGCTTCATGAAGGATTTAAAAAATGCCGGCTCAAGGCTGATAAAGCTCGTGCGGTTCGCCGGGCTTGAACCGGGCGAATATAACAGCATCCTCCCGGCGATGCGCCACAAAAACCACGAAATGCTCATCTATTCCTCCGCCATCGGCTCGGTGGCGCTTTTTTGCCTGCTACTGACGACGCTGTTCATCCCGCCGCTAAGAAAAAACCTGGCTCCGTATATCGCGTTTTTATGCATTTTTTTATGTGTGTTTTTTGTGGCCAAGTTTGTGGCGCCAAAGCGCGACGCCCTTGTCATGCCGCTGTTTTACTTTCTGCTGTCCTCCGCCTACGCTTTCGGCATAATAATCGGCACTTTTCTGCAGCGGGAGCTTCCGGCGACTACGCTCTGCGTGCTGCTGTTCGCGCTGCCGCTGCTGCTGATCGACCAGCCGTACC
>CAYONL010000135.1:0-5674 GCA_964405305.1 uncultured Oscillospiraceae bacterium
CACCGAGCGGCCCGCCCACCTGCACTGACCAAACGGCAGAAGAGGCGTGGCGCAAAATTTACAGGCTCCCGCACAGCCCCTTGACCCGCGTATATTCAGCACGCCGCCAAAGCGCAGGTACTCCTCCGCCCTGTCCCGGCTTGGAAACGCCCACTCCTCCGGCGACATGGCGCGCTCCGCTTCAGTTTCCTCCAGCCACGCGGCGACGGCCCCCTCCCCCTCGCCGCGAAAAAGCTCCACATAAGCCGGAAACTCGGCCCTCGCCCTCGCTTCCGCCGTTGTGACATAAAGACCCCCGGCACAGAAGCGGAGGTCTTTTTTGTTTGCGGCAAGGCCGTATTTCAGTTCCTGCAAAAGGCGCAGCGCGTCGCCAGCTTCGCCCGCCGACATCAGGGAAAAGCCCACGGCGTCCGGGCGCCAGCCCATTATTTCGGCCACGGTATCCTGTCCCGCGCGCCTGTCAAGCTGGCGGTCGAACACGCGGCAATCGTGGCCCCGCGCCCTCATGCAGCCGCATATGGCCTCGGCCCCCAGCGGCTCCTGAAACTCCCATTCCGTTCCTGAACAAAGCGGGCGTATCACTGCAAGGCGAGCGCTCATTGCTCCGACGCCGATTTCGCATGCAAATAATCCAACAGATCGTAAAAATCCTGATCCGTCTCGCCGTAGCGCTCCTCACTGTAGGAGGCGGCGACCTCGAGCACAAACATCAGCGCCTCGTACGGGTCGCCGCTGCTCGCATATACCTCGTTAAAAATATCGGTGAACTGACTTTCATACTCACCCGGCAGGGCGCTGTAGTCGAACCAGTCCTCCGGCATATCGGCGGGCGTCTCCATATCCATATAGGCGGCGTTGTAATATATGGCGGCCAGCAGCTTGGGATAGGCGTCGTCCAGTTCCGCGTTGGCGGCAAGGTCGGAGGCTATGTACTCGCCCGCCTCCTGATCGAATATGTCCCGCGCGCTGATGCCGCAGGCGTGGGCCCCCACCAGCAGGTTGACCCAGTAGCCGTACTCCCACGGGTTTATCCGCACCAGCCAGCGATATATCTCCAGAGCCTCCTCGTCTTTGCTCTCTATGCCCTGTTGCAGCAGCGCAAGCCCCAGGTTGTTAAGATACGACGCGTAAAAAGAATAATATATTTCCGGGTTTATGTCGCCGGAGCTTTCTTCCTGCTCACAGGCCTTGCGGTAATGCGCCTCCGCCAGCAGCCAGTCCCCGTCCTTATAGGCGATGTTTCCCTGATTGAAGTTTTCGTCTTTGCCCAGATCCTCTACCTCAGGCAGCTCCGGTTCCGACGGCTCCGGCGGTTCAGGCTCCACGGATTTGCTTTCAGAGGCGCTCTGTTCCTCCGCGGAGGTGGAGTCCGGCTTTATGAGCTTTGCACTGTTACTGCAGGCGCAGCAGCACACCGCCAGCACGACCGCCAGCAGCGCCGCCGCTATTTTGCGAAGCAGATTGCTGTTTATAGTCATATTTACGCCCTCCTCAGTGTACCGGGTGGCAGGTGCACACCTGGTCGCAGGAACAGTAGGTGTACCCCTGACTTTCACAGGTGCAGACGGTGTAGCTCTGGCAGGTGCAGACCGCGTCGCAGGTGCAGACCTGATAGCCCTGACACGAGCAGGCCACATAGCTTTCGCAGCTGCATACGCTCTCGCAGGTGCAGACCGTGTTGCAGGTGCATACGGAGTTGCAGGTGCACACAGTGCCGCCCACGATCACGTTTTCGCTGCCGAAAATTGATGAAGTCTCCGGCTGGGCGCCATCTGTGGTGCTCTCCACAAAAAAGGTCTTCATCCCCGGCTTAAAAACACTGTTTCCGTCCACTATTATCTCGACCTCCGGCTTCGGCACCTTGTTCGACGCCGCCGCGGGATTCACTCTGTCATTTTTGGCGTTCATGCGTTTCCCTCCTCTTTCGGCACGGATTCCTCCATCGCCCTCTTTTCGGCTTTCTCCGCCACGGCGAGCTGACGGCTTATTTGAGCCAGTGTCAGCGCCCGGGCTATCTCACAGCGCTGGCTTCCGTGGTGGCTTTCCGGGCCCGCGCCCTCCAAAAGCTTGGCGGGACAGTCGCCGGCGCAGTGGTATTTGCAAAAGCAGTCCTTACAAAACGGCATGTTGTCCACCACGATACGGTGCAGGGCCGCCAGCTTTTCCTCGTCGAAAACAAGCTTACCCTCCGCCTCGTCGTACCGGCCGTATATAAAGCTCCCGGCCCTGGGATCGCTCATCTCGCACACCTCGTAGCAGGAGGTCACAAGTCCCTCCGCCGTCAGCACCAGCGAGCCGCTTCCCGCGCCGCAAAACCTGTCGGTTATATGCCCCGAGCGGGCGGCTGAAAACACCAGCTCCGGCCCTCCCTCCGGCATATCCTCCACGGCCGCCAAAAACTGCGAAATAAACTCGTCTGTGTCCGGCGTCGTCTCCCCCGTCATAAGGCAGCGGCCGCACTCCCACGCCGGCTCAATGTGAAGCTGCTGACAATGGGGATAGTTTTCCGCCACAAAGCGCGCTATGTCGCCCAGCCTGTCCACGCTGTCCGTCGTGAGGGTGGAGCGGATGCCATAGGGCTTTTCCGCCGCCTCCAGCCTGCGCAGCGTCCTGTCCACCAGCGGAAAGCTCTCTCCTCCGTCCGGCATGGGGCGCTGGCGGTTTTGAAGGTCGGGCACGCCGTCAAAGCTGATGTTCACCCCGTCGAACCAGGCTATTAAAAAGTCCAGCTTCTCGTCATCCAAGGCGCCGTTCGTCGCCACCGTGAGCCGGCCGCTTATGCCGGTCTCCTCCGCCTTTTTGCGGGTGTAGGAGCAGACCTCACGGATGAGCGGAAAATTTGTGAACGGCTCGCCGTTGCCGTGGAAGCCCACCACAAAATCCTTCGTCTTTTGCTCCGCCGCGTTGGCCGCTATGTAATCTATCGCCGCCTTTGCCGCCGAAAACGACAGGGCGTGCCTCGGTTTCGCCGCCGCCGCGTAGCAGTAACGGCACCGCAGATTGCAGCCATCCGACGGGAAAAGCGTCACCTGGACCGGGGCCCTTCCCTCTCTCGTATGCGGCAGGGCGGCCGGCGCAAAGAAACCGCGCTTTTCCAACATCTCTATGACGGGCGCATCCTCCGGCTCCGGCTCCATAGCCTGCAACCGGCGGCTGACGGCGGCGACCGCGCCCTCGTTTATCCGGGCCGAAAGATGGCGGAGAGGCGCGTAAAGTATGGGGCCCCGCCCGTCCCTCAACAAAAACAGCTCAAGTTCTTCGTTCAACCATATCCACCTCCACCCGGTTTTGCAGATAGCCCGCCTTGCCCAGCGTTATAAAAAAGCTGGCGGCGGCGCCGGAGCACCCCTCGCACCCGGCAAGCCGGATAAGCTCATTGAGCGTCTTTGTTCCGTCGGCCCGGCGCAGCAGCTCCGCCCCCGTTTTGTTCACGCGGAAGGCCAGCGCGCCGTCCTGATACACCTCGGCCCCGCCGCTCACCTCCGCCAAAGTCAGGCCCTCAGCCGGCAGCGGCCCCACCGAAAGCAGCGCTTTTTCCGAAACGCCCAGCAGTTTTTTTACTCCGAAACCGGCCCCGCAGGCCAGCACAAGCCCGGCGGCCCCCTTGAGAAAATCTCTGCGGTCCATACCCATCCTCCTTGCGGCAAAAATTATTTCCACTTCCGTTTTGCCATGACCAGCAGCGGACACAGCAGCGGAAGACAGCATATCAGCGCGAAAATCAGCGCGGCGGCCTCCCACATGGTCATATATCCGCTGCCGGAGAGGGCGGCCTCCCACTCCCCGTACCCATGCCACCAGCGCGCCAGAAACGGCCCGAGCCACAGAAAAAACGCCGCCACGCCGCCAGTAAAAAGCGCCCCCGCTCCCGCCGACCAAAGTATCAGCGCCCTTTTTTCCTTTGGGTAAAGCCCCGGGCGCACGAAAAGGAAGGCCTCGGTCAAAATGAGCGGAGCGAGCACCGCAATATCCAGCAGCAGCGCCGCCCTGAGCCGCAGCATCAGCCCATCCGTCACGGCGTAAAGATATACGCGACACCCGAGCACCGTCACCGGCCAAAATATGCGCTCCAGCACAAAGGGCGACAGAAAGTAGGCCGGAACAAGCCCTATGATGAGCGGCACGACGCAGACAAGTATCCGGCGGCGAAGCTCCGAAAGGTGGCCCTCCAGCGGCATATCCATGTCCTCACCCATCGGCGGCCTCCTTTTTGCTCTCCAGCGCCGCCAGCCAGAGTATGGAGCTTTCGTACAGCACCAAAAACGGCAGCATGGCGAGCACCAGCGTCACCGCGTCCTGCGACGGGGTGAGCACGGCCATGGCTATGAGCACGGCAAGGTAAACTCCCTTTCGCCCGGCCCGCAGCTTTACGGCGTCCACCAGCCCCATTTTGTAAAGCAGCCGCACCAGAAGCGGTTCCTCGCACAGCAAGCCCAGCAGCAGCATGAACAAAAGGCAGAAGCCCACGTAACCCGAAATTGTTATTCGCAGCTCGTAATCTCCGCCCAGCGCGCCAGTGAGCACGGTTATGGCCGGAGGGAGCAGCAAAAATCTTGCAAACGCCGCCCCCGCGCAAAACAGCAGAGCCGCCGCGCCCACCTCAAACGGCCTGCGGATAAAGACGAAGCCCATAACGGTCAGCTCCAGCGCGGCGGCCATGGCAAAGCTGACTAAAAGCCTTGCCCAAAGCGCCTCGCCCACCTCCGTCTGATAAAGCTTTCCGCCCAACAGCGAGCCAAAATCGGCGATGACCAGCCGTGAGACGGGCCACGCCCCCAAAATGAGCACGACAAACAGCGCGGCGAAAAGTATTATTGTCCGGCGGCGCAGAGCCAGCCATTTTGTAATTTTATCCATTGCCCTGCGCGTCGTCGGAGGTTTGCGCCGCCTTTTGGCTTTCGGCCTTTTCGTCGGGCGCAACGCCGTTCAGCGACTCCTTAAATTCCCGCAGAGCCTTTCCCAACGCGGCACCGGCGGCCGGCAAGGTCTTTGGCCCCATGAAAATGAGCACCACTATTAATATGAGCACGATCTCCGGCAAACCCAGTCCGAACATGACAGCCGCCTCCTGCATCCTGTTTATTTATGCGGTTCCCCACAAAGTTTACTCAGTTATCCTTTTGGCGCAGCGCTCCCGTATCTCACCCAAGGTTTCGATCGCCGCCCGCTTGCTTGGCCCACCCTGACCCGCCATATTCCACATGTGCTCAAAATGGCGCTGGAACTCGTCGATGAGCAGCATCTGGTCGGAGTATATCATTATGGGCGCGTCCGTATCCCACGAATGTATCATCACGTGGCGGCTGTTCTTTATGTGCCAGCAGGAGTTGGGCATAAATATCTCCTCGTCCTCCAAAAGCAGCACCTGAAAATTCTCCAACCGCTCAAGATACCGTATGTAGCCGTCCAAAATGTTCACGCAGTCCCGGGCGTCCATATAGCGCACACCGGCGTCCATAAAATACATGGCCGGCATCTTGCAGCGCCCGGTTTCGGCTATCTCCCGCAGCTTTGTGAGCGACAGCAGCTCCCTGAACCGCGAATCTCTGAGCACGCCATCCATGGCGGCCTTGAACCTGGCGAATTCCTGATAGCGCCAGCCGTACTGCTCGCCCGTCTGGCCGCTGTCCCGGAGCACCTTGCCGTACTGCTCCACCGTCATGTACATGGGGTT
>CAYONL010000136.1:0-5390 GCA_964405305.1 uncultured Oscillospiraceae bacterium
CGTGGACGTGGACTATTACACGGACGCGGACCTCACCACCAGCATAGCCGACCTCTACTGCCTCGGCGACTCCAGCGGCTGGACCCGCGGCCTTATGATGGCCTCCGTCATGGGCGTGCTCATGGGGAGAAGGCTGGTGAACAGGAGTCAGGCGTCAGGAGACAGGTGACAGGAGACGCGGGTACAGGCAAGCGGCTGCCTTGGATGATGGATTTTCATTAACTTTTAAAGTAAGTGTCCATCCGAAGGATAAATAAGGGCAATTGTTCCGGCATTGCCTATGAAACTTACACTACCTTATAATTAGGGCGGTCATCCGAAGGGGTCTAAGGGGGCGATCGGAAAGCCCCCTTAATAAAAATCCGTCGGAGACACAACTTAAAAATCAAACTTATCAATTTCCGTATATGCTTGTTTTCAGCGAAGAAAGTGAACATATCTGAAATAAGTGAGCATTGTGTTTTAATAGGAGCCTGCGGCGCATTTTTAAATAAGGGCAATCGTTCCCGCCGCGTCTATGAAACTTACACTACCTTATAATTAGGGCGGTCGTCCGAAGGGGCGCGGGGGCAGCGGAATGCCCCCGAATAGAATCGTCGGCGTAGCCGACACCTCTTAAAAATCAAACTTCAAACCGCAAATTAATGCTGAGAAAATTCGGGGTGATACCATGGGCGACTGGAAGGCGAGAACAAGGCTCGCGCTGGGCGACGGGGCTGTGGAGCTTCTCGCCGGCCGCCGCGTGGCCGTGCTGGGCCTTGGCGGCGTCGGCGGGTCGGCGGCGGAGGCGCTTTGCCGGGCGGGCGTGGGCCATCTGCTGCTGATAGACGGCGACCGGGTGGACGAGACGAACCTCAACCGTCAGCTCATCGCCACCCGCGAGACCATCGGTATGCGCAAGGTCGCCGCCGCGGAGCTGCGCCTGCACGCCATAGCGCCGGAGACGGACATCACGCCCGCGGACGAATTTTTCCTGCCGGAAAACAGCGATTTCCTCTGGAGCTGGGGGCCGGACATGGTCATCGACGCCTGCGACACCGTGACGGCAAAGCTGGCGCTCGCCGTGCAGGCGCGGGAGAGGAACATTCCCCTCCTCTGCTGCCTTGGAACCGGCAACCGGCTGCACCCGGAGTGCCTGCGCCTTGGCGACATAGGCGAAACAGCGGGCTGCGGCTGCCCTCTGGCGCGGGTCATGCGCCGGGAGCTGCGCCGCCGTGGGATAGAGCGGCTGACCGTGCTTTACAGTGTGGAGCAGCCCACAAAGGCCGTGGCGGATTCGGACGCCGGGCGGCATCCTCCGGGTTCCGTGTCCTTCGTGCCGTCGGCGGCGGGGTATATTTTGGCGGGCGAGTGCGTGAGGGAGCTTATATCGTCAAAGGGCTAAATTAATATTAAAGTATAAGCGGGCTTTCAGCGAAGAAAGAAAGTCCACACGGTTCTTAATAGATTTGCTTTTTAAGTTGTGTCGGCTACGCCGACAAATTTAAATCAGGGGCACAAAGCCATGCCGCGTCCAGTGGACGCATAGGCGGGGCTTTGTGCAGGAAGAAACAACGAGCGATGCGAAGCGCTACAAGCGAGCAGCGCGACTATGTTTCTGACCGACCATTCCGCTGCCCCTGAAACCCTTCGGATGCCCGCCTTTTTTAAAAGATAGCGGAAATCTATCGTCTGAGACGGTTGCTTTCCTGTCCCGCGTTCTCCTGACTCCTGTCTCCTGATTCCTGACTACTGACTAATAACTAATCGGGGTGCTTCATGTTATTATCACTTTTAGACGACAGCGCGCGTTTTAAACAGGTGCTCTCCGCGCTGGGGCGGCGGGTGGATATGCCGCTTTACGCCGCGGGTCTTTCAGGCGTGCACAAGGCGCTTTTGGCCGCCGCCACCGCCGAAAAGACCGGCCGCCCGGTGCTCATAGTGACGCCGGACGAGGCCGCCGCCACCCGCGTTGCCGAGGATATGGCCCAGCTTATGGGCGCGGAGGCTGTGGCCCTGCTGCCGGCCCGCGACCTTGCCTTGCGCAGCGTGGAGGGAGCCTCCCGCGAGTTTGAGCACGCAAGGCTCCGGGTGCTGGGGCGGCTGCTGACCGGCGAGTGCCGGGCGGTGACCTGCTCGGTGGAGTCCGCGCTGCAATACACCCTGCCGCCCGGAACATACAAATACAACACCATGACGCTCTCCTCCGGCGACAGCGCGAACCTGACGGAACTGACCGAACGGCTCCTCCGCGCCGGGTATGAGCGGCGGCCCCAGGTGGATGGGCCCTGCCAGTTCTCCGTGCGGGGCGGCATACTTGACTTTTACTCGCCGGAGGCGCAGTACCCTGTCCGCATCGAGTTTTGGGGCGACGATATCGACTCCATGGCCGCCTTCGACGTTGAGACTCAGCGCCGCACTCAGGACGTGGACAGGGCGGAGCTGGCCCCGGCCCGGGAGGTGCTTTTTGACAGCAAGCTGGCGCTCACCTCCGTGCTCAAAACCGCGAAGGCCGCCGCCCACGGCAAAACCGGCGTGCTCATAAAGAAAAACATAGATGCGGAGCTGGCCCGGCTGGAGGAGGGCCTCCCTCTCTCCGCGCCGGACAGGTATCTTCCGCTCTGCTATAATTTCCCCTCCACCATCTTCGACTATATGCCGGAGGGCGTGGTGTTTGTGTCGGAGTATATAAAACAGAAGGATACGCTGAAAAACCTTGCCGCCCAGTGGCGGGAGGACGCCGCCGCCCTGTTTGAGGAGGGCATACTCTTTCCCGGCTGCGACAAATTCAGCATGGATTTCGAGGAATACGTTTCCGCGCTGGCGGAGGGGGACACCGTGCTCGCGGACACGTTCATACGGAGCGCGAATGAGCTTCCCGTGCGCAGCGTGGTGGATTTCGGCACCATGCAGCTGGCTCTTTGGAGCGGCGAGCTTTCGACCCTTACGGAGGACCTGACCGATTATCTGGCGCGGGGTTACGCCGTGGCGGTTTTGGCGGGAACCGAGCGGGGCGCCTCGGCCCTTACCGCCGACCTGATAAAAGAGAACATACCCGCCGCCCTGGTGGAGGACGCGGGCTGGAAGCCGGGCGCGGTTTCGGTGCTCACGGGCTTTCTTTCGTCCGGGGCCGAGTTCCCTATGGAAAAGCGGGCCGTGCTCAGCCACTCCCGCACAGCCCAGACCGGCGGCAAACGAAAAAAGATAAAGAAGGCCGAAAATCCGCTAAAGAGCCTGGAGGATCTGACGCCGGGCGATCTTGTCGTCCATGTCTCCCACGGCATAGGCGTTTTTCAGGGCATTGTGAAGCGCGACATCCACGGCGTGGTCAAGGACTATATATCCATACGCTACGCGGGAACGGACATGCTCTATGTGCCGGTGACGCAGCTCGACATGGTGTCCAAATATGTGGGCGCGGCGGAGGACAAGTCGGTAAAGCTCAACCGGCTGGGTACCGCCGACTGGCAAAAGACCCGCAGCCGGGTAAAGGCCGCCGTCCGCGACATGGCAAAGGAGCTTATAGCTCTCTACTCCAAGCGCATGAACGCCGAGGGCTTTGCCTTTTCGGAGGACACGGACTGGCAGCACGACTTTGAGGAGCGCTTTCCCTACGATGAGACGGATGACCAGCTCCGCTGCATAGACGAGATAAAGCGGGATATGGAGCTGGCCCGCCCCATGGACAGACTGCTCTGTGGGGACGTGGGCTTCGGCAAGACGGAGGTGGCCATCCGCGCCGCCTTCAAATGCGTGATGGATTCAAAACAGGTGGCGGTGCTGGTGCCGACCACAATACTGGCCTCCCAGCACTACCAGACCTTTTTGCAGCGGTTCGAGGGCTTTCCCGTGACCATAGAGCTGCTTTCCCGGTTCCGCAGCCCAAAGCAGCAGGAGGAGATACTTCGCCGGCTGAAACGCGGCGAGATAGATATAATAGTCGGGACCCACCGCCTGCTCCAAAAGGACGTGGTATTTAAGGATCTGGGGCTTTGCATAATAGATGAGGAGCAGCGCTTTGGCGTGGCCCACAAGGAGCGGTTCAAGGAGCTGAAGGCCGCCGTGGATGTGCTCACGCTTTCGGCCACGCCCATACCGCGCACGCTCAACATGGCCATGAGCGGCATCCGCGACATGAGCACCATAGAGGAGGCCCCGCAGGACCGCTACCCGGTGCAGACCTACGTGATGGAGTACGACCGGGGCGTGGTGCTGGAGGCCATAAGAAAGGAGCTGCGCCGAGGCGGTCAGGTGTTTTACCTGCACAACCGGGTGGAGAGCATAGCCTCCTGCGCCGCAAGGCTTCAGGACGACCTGCCGGACGCCCGGGTGGTTTACGCCCACGGACAGATGGGCGAGGAGGAGCTTTCTCCGATCTGGCAGAGCCTTTTGGACCACGAGGCGGATATACTCGTCTCCACCACGATAATAGAAAACGGCATAGACGTTCCCACCTGCAACACCCTGATAATTGAGGACGCCGACCGTCTGGGCCTGTCCCAGCTTTACCAGCTAAGAGGGCGCGTGGGCCGGAGCAATCGCCGCGCTTTCGCGTATTTCACGTTCACCCGGGGCAAATCCATAACCGACGTGGCCGAAAAGCGCCTCTCCGCCATCCGCGACTTCACCCAGTTCGGTTCCGGCTTCAAGATAGCCATGCGGGACCTGGAGATACGCGGCGCGGGCAACATACTTGGCGCCTCCCAGCACGGCCATATGGACAGCGTGGGCTACGACATGTATCTGCGGCTGCTCTCCGAGGCGGTGGCCGAAGAAAAGGGCGAGACTCCGCCGCCGGAAACCTCGGACTGTACGGTGGATATCCAGCTTGACGCCCATATCCCGGAGGAGTACATCGGCAACCTCTCCCAGAGGGTGGACGCCTACAAGCGCATAGCCGCCATACAGAGCGAGGAGGACGCCCGCGACGTGCTGGACGAGCTTTTGGACCGCTACGGTGAACCGCCGGCCGCGGTGCTCGGCCTTGTGGAGGTGGCGACTTTGCGCAATCTGGCCGCCGCCATGGGTATAACGGACGTAAAGCAGAGTGACCACGACCTGCGCTTCTACCTCAAGGAGATAGATCTTGAGCGGGTAAGCGCCGCCACCGGCAAGCTCCGGGGCCGTCTGACCCTTGGCGCGGGCGAAAAGCCGTACCTGGCCCTTACGCTCAAGATCGGCGAGCAGCCCATAGTCATGATGAAAAAGGTCCTGCTGGCGATGAACAGCTAATAGTCGATAGTCGCTAGTCATTAGACACTAGCAGAACGCGGGTACAGGCAAGCAACTGCCTTAGATGATAGACGTCCTCAAACTTTTGAAGCGGGTACCCGAAGGGGTTTAAGGGGGCGATCGAACGTGGCGCTGTCCAAATCTTTGATTTGGTTTACAGCGCCGGTGCAAGGCTCGCC
>CAYONL010000137.1:0-5316 GCA_964405305.1 uncultured Oscillospiraceae bacterium
GTTCTTCAAGTGAGAGGCGGCCACCGTTCCCGTTAGGCCAAAGCGCCCGGCGAGGCTTTAATAAGACAGCATATGTACAGCGCCCGTTTTCTTTCGTTTGGAAAGAGAGCGGGCGCTGTTTCTGCCGTTGACCGTGGCGGCTGTATGGTGGAGCGCAAAACAAAATAGGTCAATATACCCATAATATAATAGGTCTATTCAACCATAATAATTTTGGGTGATGTGGATGAGTAGGTTGTCGGAATTGAGAAAAAAGCGCGGGTATACGCAGATAAAAATGCAGATGCTTACCGGCATAGACCAGAGCGATTACTCAAAGATCGAGCAGGGAAAAAGGAACCTCTCCTTTGAGCAGTGCAAAAGGATAGCTCTGGCGCTGGAAACAAGCATGGATTACATTGCGTGGCTGACGGATGTGGAGGAGCCATATCCACGAGGGAGCGAAAGGTGACCCGCCCGGTCTGCGCGATAGGCTTATCATACCTTGTGTGCATGGCCGCCGCCGCGTTTATGAGCCGGGAGCTTTGCGTTGCTTTGGCGGCGCTGTTTCTGCTGGCGGCGGTGACGGCGTATTTCGCCCTGCCCCGCAAAAGGAAGGCTGCCCTCTGCGCGCTGATAGCCGCGGCGGCGGCCTTTGCGGTGATGGGCGCGTATCTGAGCCTCTATTTTTATCCGAGGACGGCGCTGGACGGCCTGACCGCCGACATAGCCGGCACGGTCACGGATATCGACGCGGGGCGCGGCCGGACAAGATACTCGGTGACGACGGACGCTGTGGGCATAGACGGCGCGCCGCAGCGGATAAAGCTCGTGCTCACCGGCTACGGGGACTACGATCTGGAGCTGGGCGACCGTGTCAGTTGTCAGGCGAAGCTCTACGCCATTGGCGAGGAGACGGCACTTGAGGAGCGGATGTATCTGCGCTCCGGCGGAGTGGCCCTCTTTGCCATCATGTCCGGGGAGCCGGCGGTGGAGAGAGCCGACGGGCGCTCTCTGCCGGTGCTGGTGGCGGAAATGAGGGAGAGGCTGAGGGAAAGCGCGGTGCGGCTGCTTCCGGGCTGGCGCGGCGGCATGCTGGCGGCCATGGTGATGGGGGAGCGCGGCGGCCTGGATCCTGAGCTTAAAGATGCGTTTCGCGTGGCCGGAATGTCGCATATGCTGGCCATCTCCGGCATGCATCTGGTCGCGGTGGCGGGAACGGCGGACGCCCTGCTTTCGAAGGCCAAGGTCAAAAGGCGTGCCCGGGGCTTTATAATGGCGGCGATAGCGGTGCTTTACGTGGTGGCGGCGGGGGCCGGCCTTTCGGTGCTGAGGGCGGGCTTTATGCTGGTGATAAAGTATCTGGCCGGGGCGCTTAAAAAGGAGTACGACACCGTAAGCGCGCTGGCCGCCGCGGTCATAGTGGTGCTGCTTATAAACCCGCTTGCCGCCGTAGATCCGGGCTTTCTGATGTCGGTGCTCGGCAGCTTTGCCATAGTCGCGCTGTCGGCGCCGTTTGCGCTGTGGATAGAGCGGGTGGTGCTGCACACCGTGTCGCCGGGCAGGGCGCTGGATTTGCTGATACAGAGCGTGTCGGTGACCGTGTGCGCGTGGTGCTGCACCTCTCCGGTGGCCGCGCTGACCTACGGAAGCCTGAGCCTGGTGAGCGTGCCCTCCAATCTGCTGTCCGCTCCGTTTGCGTTTTTGACGGTGGGGGCGGGTGTTCCGGCGGTGGCGCTGGCCTCCTTGGGCGCGTGGGCTCCGGCGCAGCTTTTGGCCTACGTGGCCGGGTTCGCGGAGACGGTAATGCTGACGACGGCAAAGCTGTTTGCCGCGCTGCCCTTTGCGACGGCGTCCTTTTCCAGGCCATGGCTCACGCTGTGGCTGCTAGGAGCGGCGGCGCTGGTGGTCGTTCCGGCGGCGGTAAAAAAGAGCTGGCGGTATCTCAAATATTCGGTGGTGCTGGCGGCGGTCACGCTCCTTTTGGGGCTGCTTTCAAGCGCGGTGCTCATGCGTGGGGTCACGGTGGTGAACGTGCAGCCGCTTTCCGAGGGCACGGCCATAGCGTGCTCAAAGGACGGCAGCACTGTGCTCATAACCGACGCCATGACGGCGGACGATACATACGCGGTGAGAGAGCTGGTGGCAAGGGCCGGCGGTAAGCTGGACGCTTTCGTGAGCTTGCGGGGCGATTCGGCGACGGAGCTGGCGCTGGCGAAGCTGGGTGGGCCAAAGGCGGCCGCCCTGAGTTCGCCCGCCGCGGAGAGATATGAGGGCGCCGCTGTTTCCGGCGAGGGCAGGCTTGTTTTCTGGCGGGAGGGGAGCGGTGAGGCCTCGGCGAGCTTCATTTCGGAGGGCGTATACGGAATAGAGGCGGGAGACCTTACTATCTTATATATTTCCGGCGATTGTGATATAATGGAACTGCCTTTAAAGCTGCGGCGGGCGGACATAGCGCTTATAGCCGGCGAGGAGCCGGCTAACATGGGGGCGCTGAGCTGCCGCTGGCTTTTGACCGACAGGCGGCGGGCACCTTTCGATGGAGCGGGCGAGACGCTGGTGATGCGGGCGGACGGGCTGAGGTTCGCGGCCCGGGGAGAAAACATGGTAAAGGGGTGACGGCATGATATTTAAGGACGAGGCGGAGTTTTCCCGCCACATGAGGATAGGCATGCCGCTGCCCATATATATGATATATGGCGACGAGGACTGGCAGAAAAGGCGCTGGCTCGACAAGCTCACAAAAATGGTGACGGGCGGCGAAGACTACGCGCTGCAAAAGTATACGGGCCCCGTCTCGGCGGACGAGCTGGCGGACGCGGCCTATGAGATATCCTTTGGCGGAGGCAGGCGCTGCGTGGTGGCGGACGACCTTCCGGTGCACGCGCTGGGCGAGGGAGAGCGAAAGAAGCTGGACCAGCTCATAAAGGAGCTTCCGGAGCAGCGGGGCGCGGGTGTGCTGGTGCTATTCTTTTCGTCGGTGAACGCCGACCCGAAGCGCACGGGCAAGGAGGCCAAGGCCGCCGCCAAGTACGCCTCGCTGATAAAAGCCATAGATAAAGCCGGGGGCGGGGTCGTGAAGTTCGGCGCCATGACCCGCACGGAGCTTGCCGCCCTGATTATGCGGACGGCGGAAAAGCGCGGCTGCTCTTTGGACAGAAAACTCTGCGACTACATGCTGGAGCGCTGCGGCGACGGAGCGCAGAACATTTTGAGCGAGACGCTGAAGCTCTGCGATTACAGGGGCGGCGGCGAAATAACCCAGGCGGATGTGGACCTTGTCACGGTGGCGACTCCCTCCGCCAGCATATTCGACATCTCGGACAGGGTGATAAGGCGGGATTTTAACGGGGCATACTCCGTGGTGGCCGAGCTGCTCGCCATGGGTGAGGAGCCGACGGCTATCCTTTACCGCATATCGGAGACATATATAAATATGGCGCGGGCAAAGGCGGCCCGGGCCGAGGGCAAGGGAGCGCCGGATATGGCTAAGGATTTTCCGAAGCAGTTCGCGCGGCGGGAGTTTTTGGCCGAAAGGGCGGTGCGCAGCCAGCAGGCTTTCTCGCCGGAGGCCATGCAAGAAAGCCTTTCCATACTGCTGGATGGGGAGCGCCGGATGAAAAGCACCCGCGCCGACAACGAGGTGATATTGCAGGAGGTTTTGGCGAGGCTTTTCGCCGTAAAGCGCTGATGGATATGGAAAAGGACGACAGGATAAGGGTGACCGAGGCCGTCGTGGTGGAGGGCAAGTACGACAAGATAAAGCTCTCCTCCATGATAGACGGGCTTATAATAGTCATAAACGGTTTCGGGATATATAAGGACAGGGAGAAGCTTGCGCTGCTGAGGTCGCTGGCGAAAAGCCGGGGACTCGTTGTGCTGACGGATTCCGATTCCGCGGGCTTTCAGCTCCGGCATTTCATAGGCTCCGCCGTGCCGGGGGACAGGATAAAAAACGTATATATCCCGGAGGTCGCGGGCAAGGAGCGCCGGAAAGAGCACGCCGGAAAAGAGGGCATGCTTGGGGTGGAGGGCATGAGCACGGCCGTGCTCAAAGAGGCTTTCACCCGGGCGGGGATCGGCTGCTCAAAACCTGTGGAGGCGGGAGAGCGCATAACGAAGCTGGAGCTGTATGAGCTGGGTCTTTCCGGCGGGCCGGGCTCGGCTGAAAAAAGGCGGGAGCTGTGCCGAAGGCTTGGGCTTCCGCAAAGGCTTTCCTCGGCGGCGCTGGCCGACGTGCTCACCGCGCTGGTGACGAGGGAGGAGCTGGCCCGCGCCATGGCGGCCACGGATAACGGAGACTAAACGAAGGGAGGCGCCGCCAAATGCAGATGACGAGCCTGACATTTATATACCTGTTTCTGCCGGCGGCGCTGGCGTTATATTATCTCGCGCCGAAAAGGCTGCGCAACGGCGCGCTGCTGCTGATTTCGGCGGCCTTTTTCGCGCTGGCCCAGCCGGACAGGTTTTGGCTGTTGGCGTGCTCCGTGGCGCTGCATTTTCTGTTGTCGGAGGCCATACGCCGAACGGAGAACAGGCCGAAGCTGCGCCGCGCCATAATGGTTGCGGGCGTTGTGGAGAACGTGGGCGTGATCCTCTGGTTCTCCATCCGTTGCCAGCTTGACGGCGGGCAGATGCCTTTGGGCACCATGGTGGTGTCGGTTACGGCGCTGGGCTACCTTGTGGACGTCTATAAGCACGACGCCGAGTATGAGCGCAGCTTTGTGGACTACGCGCTGTTCGCGGCGTTCTTCCCAAAGCTGTACACCGGCCCGCTGATACGCATAGATCAGGTGAGAGACAGGCTTAAATCCCGCGGCTTTTCCATGGAGGACATGGGCAGCGGCCTTAAGCTGTTTATCCGGGGAGCGGCGAAATACGTGCTGCTGGCGACGCCGCTGGACGGCATGTATGTCAGCTTTAAGGCGGCGGGAGAGAGCGGGCTTTCCGTGCTCGGGGCGTGGATGATAACGATCACGCTGGCGATGTCGCTGTTTTTCCGGCTGTCGGGCTTTTGCGACATGGCAAGAGGGGTGGGCCTGCTGTTCGGGATAGCGCTGCCCAAAAACTTCTACTTTCCGTTCCAAAGCCCATGTGTAACGGACTTTCTCGACCGCTTCAACATGACGGTGACGCAGTTTTTCCGCCACTACGTCTATGACAATTTGCAGTCGAAAAAGAGCACGGGCCTTAAATTTGTGGTGAACACCGTGCTTATATGTATGCTGTGCGGGTTGTGGTTCGGCGTAAAGATAAGCTACATCTTCTGGGGCCTTTATATCGCGGCCTTTATCGCGCTGGAGGAGCTGTGGCTGGGCAAAAGGCTGGAGAAGTGGC
>CAYONL010000138.1:0-5085 GCA_964405305.1 uncultured Oscillospiraceae bacterium
GGCTACGCCTACACCGGCACCCTCGAGGGCGGCGACCTCAAGTTCACCGACGTTCCGGCCATCGACTTCGCGTTCAACAACTCCGGCGCCAACGCGCTGATTATCCAGTACGTGCAGGAAACCTGGAACAAGTTCGGCATCACCGCCACCATCAACACCGAGGCTTGGGCCACCCTGCAGGATAAACTGAAGGCCGGCAACGCCGAGGCCGCTCGTATGGGCTGGATCGCCGACTTCAACGACTGCGTAAACTTCCTTGAGATATTCATTAGTGCTTCCGGCAACAACTATCCTCGTCTGGGCCGTGACGTTGGCGAGTATCCGAGCGCTTCCGGCACAACTGCCGATGCCGGTATGGGCGCCTATTGGGGCCTGAACGGCGATCAGACTTGGGCTGACGCTTACGACGCCCTTGTCGACCAGATCAAGGCTGAGACCGATCTTGACGCCCGTGCCGCCCTGTGCGCGCAGGCTGAGGAAGTGCTGATGGCCACCGGCGGCGCTGCCCCGATGTACTATTACACCAACCCCTACATGCTCAAGACAAACGTCAAAGACGTTATCATGCTGAACACCGGCGACGTTATCTGGAACTACGCTTCTGTCGAAGGCTGATAAGCTTTAAACTCAGTCAAAAAGGGCCCGCCGAAAGACGGGTCCTTTTTCCATGTAAAAAAACGTCCGTTTAATCCGGATAGAGCAATAAAAGATGGCCGGCACTTTTGTGTCCGCCATCTTTTATTGCTTCACACTGGGCGCTTTGTTTCGCTGTATCAGATAAGGCCCAGCTCTTTGTAATACCTCTCCGCGCCCTCATGCAGCGGAAGGCCCGCCAGGTCGGTCACTGCATCCTCCACCGTCACGCCGGAAAGCGCCTTGTTGGAGGCCGCCACCGTGTCTATGTTCTCCCAAAAGGTCTTTGTGAGCTCGTATACCAGGTCGGCGTCCATGTCCGCCGTGGTAAAAAGGCAGAGCTTGATGGCTGTGGTGGGTATGTCCTCGGTCTGGCCCTCATAGGTACCGGCCGGGATGGTGTAGGAGGCATACCACGGGTACTCCGCCTTCAGCTTTTCGGCCACCTCGTCGTCTATCGGCACCAGGTAGCCGCCGGTCGTGCTCGTGATCTCCGTCACCGCCGCGTTCGGTATTCCCGCCATTATCCACGCGCCGTCCAGCTGCCTGTTTCGTATGAGGTCTATGGACTCGGTGAAGCCGACAAATTCCGCCGTAAAGCCATCCGGGTAATCCACACCCGCCGCGGTCAGATGCAGCTCGGCCTCCACGCAGGTCGTGGAACCCGGTGCGCCCGGCGCAAAACGTTTGCCCGCTATGTCGGCAAGGCTCTCTATCCCGGAGCCGGCCGCCGCCACCACCTGATTTGGGTTGTAATAAAGCCCCGCCATGACCCGCAGATTTTTGTTTTCGCGTCCGTCAAAGCTGTCCGTCCCGTTGTAGGAGGCGTACATTATGCTCGTCACCGCGAAGCCGAGGTCGGCCTCACCGTCATAAAGCAGGTTCAGGTTGTCCACCCCCCCGCCCGACGCCTGAGAACTGACCGCCACTCCCTCCAGCTTTTCGTTCCAAAGGCTTGCCATTGTGGCGCCCAGCGGATACAGAGCGCCGGTTGTCGCCGCCGTCGTAAAACCAAGCTGCGTTTTCGGCCCCGCGCCGCAGCCGGTGAGCACGGTGCTCAAAGCCAGAGCCGCCAAAGCCGCGCCTATTGTTTTTCTCATGCTTTTACTCCTTTACGCGCTTATATTGATAAATCAGAGCGGCGGCAAACACGGCCGTTCCTATTACATCCGTCACAGGTTCCACCGATATGCAGCACACGGCCGCCGCCGCCAGCAGCAATCTTATAGCCATGCCGAGCCTTCCGTGCAGCTCGCCCTCAAAGGCCGCCGCCATGGCCGCCGCGCCCACCGCCGCCGTCAGCACGGCCCGCACCGTTTCGCCCGCCGTGGAGCCGGCGCCCACCAGCAGCGCGTCGTTATAAAGGAACGCCAGCGGCAAAAGGAACCCCACCGCCCCCAATTTTACGGCGCAAAGCGAGGTTTTCCACTGGTCCGCGCCCGCTATTCCCGCCGCAACGTAGGAGCTTATCGCCACCGGCGGGGTTATGTTCGCAAGGCAGGCGTACATCAGGCAAAACATATGGGCCGCCATCTCCGACGCTCCGCAGGCCAGCAGCGCCGGAACCACCACGGGCGTGACTATCACGTAGGCCGCTATGCCCGGCACGCCCATGCCCAAAACGATGCACATCGCCATGGCAAGGACCCCGCAGAGCAGCAGCTTGCCGCCGCCGGCCAGCGACAGCACCAGGTTTCCAAACGCAAGCCCCACCCCGGTCAGCGACACCGTGCCTATCATTACGCCTATGATGATGCAGCACACGCCCACCGAAACGGCGTCCGCGGCCCCGGAGGCGGCGGCCCCGGCTATGTCGGCAAAGCTCATGCGCGTCTCTTTTCTAAGCGCCGCCGCCAGCGGGACGGATATGAGCGCCGCCACACAGGAGTACACCGGCGTAAACCCAAACGCGAGCATGATGATGAGCACCGCCAGAGGAACGAGCAGGTGGCCCCGCTTTTTGAGCACGAGCATGGCATTCGGTATGTTTTCCGCCGAAAGCCCGGAAAGGCCCATGCGCTTGGCCTCAAAGTGTACCGAGCACATCAGCGCGATATAATACAGCAGCGCCGGGGCCGCCGCCGCCAGCATTACCTTTGTATAGCTCACGCCCAAAAACTCCGCCATAACAAAGCCCACCGCCCCCATGACCGGCGGCGTAAACTGCCCGCCCGTTGACGCCGCCGCCTCCACCGCCGCGGCGTATTCCGGCCGGTAGCCGTACTTTTTCATCATGGGTATCGTTATGCAGCCGTCCGTCGCCACGTTGGCCACGGCGCTGCCGTTTATCATTCCGAACAGCGCGCTGGACAGCACCGAGATCTTCGCCGGGCCGCCCGCCGTCCGGCCGACGAGGGTCAGCGCCAGGTCGTTCACCAGCTCCGAAAACCCGCTTTTCTGCAAAAACGCGCCGAACAGCACGAATATGAATATGTACGTGGCAGAAACGCCCACGCCCACGCCGAATATACCGCCCGTACCCCACACCAGATGGCCGAGCACCCGGCGCAGACTGAACCCGGCGTGGCCCAGCTCCCCCGGGATGTACGCGCCCAAAAAATTGTAAAGGAAAAACACCGCGCCCAGCACGGCCAGGCTTCGGCAGGCGCGCCAGCCCGCCGCGAACACCACGGCTATGGCGACGCCCGCCGCGACTATGTCCATCCGCGACAGATAGCCGCCGGAGACCGCCGCGCCCCTGTAATTAAATATGATATACCCGAACGAGGCCACGGCCGCCGCGATAAACAAAGCGTCCGCCGCCCACGAATATCTCTTTTTTACCTTCGGAAACAACAAAAACGCGAACACGAGCAGAAACAGGCAGTGGCAGGCCCGCAGCGTAACTGAATCCAGCGTGCCCACCGTCACGGCCCAAAGCTGGAACACGGCCCATAGCGCCAGCAGCGCCTTTACTACGCCGGAATCCGCGAGCGTTTTAGTCCCGCCCCCATCTGTGCCCATCTTCCCGCCCCCTTTTCTGTTGACAAATACGCCTCTATGGTTTAACCTAAACTAATTGGAGATGATGCCTTTTGAAAAAAATCCTGCCCGTACTGCTGGCTCTGCTGCTCCTGCCCGGCTGCTTTTCCGACAAGCTGGCCGGCGGGCTAAAGCTCGAGGCCATAGCCGGCGGCTGTGTCTCGTCCTTTTCCGCCTTCGGTGAGGGCGCCGCGCTTACGGTTTACGGCGACAACGCCGAGGTGGCCGCGGAATCCGCCTCCGAGCTTATAAAGACGCTGGACAACAGCTTTTCCACCTCCTCGGCGAGCAGCTACGTCAGCCAGATAAACTCCCACGGAGGGGAGGGCGTGGCCGTTGACGCCGACACAGCGGATGCCATCAGCGTCTCCCTTGAAATGAGCCATCTCACCGGCGGCGCATTCGACATAACCGTTTACCCGGCGCTGGCGGCCTACGGCCTTTATTCTGGAAAGCTCCGCGTCCCCACCGACGACGAGATTTCCGCCCTGCTCCCGCTAATAGGCTTCCAAAACGTAACCCAGACAGGCGAGGAGATACACATAGCGGCGGGCATGGGCATTGACCTTTGTGGCATAGCGTCGGGCTACGCTGTCCGGCGGGCGGCCGACATGCTGACCCAGCACGGCGTTTTAAGCGCGCGGGTCTCCGTCGGCGGCTGTTCCGCATTTATCGGCACAGGGCCAGACGACGCCCTCTGGCAGCTATCCCTTGCCGACCCCCGCGACCCCACGCAGACCATTGGCGACCTGTCCCTTTCTGACTGCGCCGCCGCAACCTGCAGCCCGCTTGCCGACGATGCCAGCGTGGATGGCACATCTATCCACCGTGTCATCGACCCGGCTTCCGGGCGGCCCGCCAACTCCGACCTGCTGTCCGTCACCGTGGTGTGCGGCGACTGCGCCAAAGCCGACGCCCTTGCCGACGCGCTTTTCGTCATGGGAGAGGCGGACGCGATGGAGTTTTGGAGGGAAACCGGCGGCTTTGAGGCGGCCCTTGTGACCACGGACGGGCGGCTGGTGCTGACCGATGGCCTTGCCCAATCCTTTGCGCCGTCGGAGCGATGCCCCTATGAGATAGTCCACATAAGTAAGCGCTGAATAATTGCCAAAATCAAGTAGGTGCCTGCGGCGCATTTAACTAATGGGGCTTTCGTTCCTCTTGGCGTTAGCGTCCCGCTGTCGCGCTGTCGCTTGCATCGGGCCGACGCCTGCGCCAGCGGCTCCTCGCTGTATCGTCCACTGGACGCGCTCGTCGCCGCTGCCCCTAAGTTCCGGTCAGAAATATTGTCGCGCTGCTTCGCTGTTCGCTCACATCGCTCTGTATTTCTTCCTGCTCACGTTCCCGCTTTCTCCGCCACAGGCGGCGCGGGTACGCGAGCCCCTTCGGGCGACCACTTTATAAGTTAGTGCAAATTATTCAGCGCTTACATAACGAATACCGTGAAATAAGGAGCCATACGGCTCCTTT
>CAYONL010000139.1:0-1237 GCA_964405305.1 uncultured Oscillospiraceae bacterium
TCTTGCAAACGCCAACATGCGTCTTGCCATCAGCAACGCCATCAACCGCGAGTCCATCGTTAAGGACGTTGTTAAGGACGGCTCTGTTGCTACATATACCGCTGTTCCTCCTCAGTTCGCAACAGGTCCTGACGGCTCCGACTTCTCTGCCGACCAGACCATGTTTGCCGACTACTGCTCCGACAGCCCCGAAAAGGCTGCTGAGTACTACGCAAAGGCTTGCGAAGAGCTTGGACAGGATACCTTCAAGTTCGTTCTCCTCGTAGAGGATCAGACCGAGACTCAGAATGTTGCGGCAGTTCTTAAGGAACAGCTTGAGAGCACTCTGCCCGGCATGACCATCAACCTCAAAGTTGAGCCTAAGAAGCAGCGCGTTGAGGATATGCAGGACGGCAACTACTGTCTCGGCCTTACTCGCTGGGGTCCGGACTACGCCGATCCTATGACCTATCTGGGCATGTGGGTCACCGGCAACAGCAACAACTACGGTCTGTGGAGCAACGCCGACTATGACGCGATTATAGAGAAGTGCACCACCGGTGAGCTTTGCCAGGACGCCGAGGGCCGCTGGGCCGCGCTGAAGGACGCCGAAAAGATCGTTCTCGAGGATTGTGTTATCTATCCGCTGTACACCCAGTGCAACGCCAACATGATCAACCCGAACGTCACCGGCATCGAGTTCCATCCGGTCGCTCTTAACCGTGTTTACAAGGACACCGTTAAAAACTGATTTAACGGACGCCTAAGCGCATCTAAGCCGCACGGTCGCCTTGATCCAACGGGTCGGGGCCTCCGTGCGGCACTTGTTGTATAGTTTCGCATCAGCAAAGTTTCAGGAGGGAATACATCTTGAAAAAATACGTCCTCAAGCGCGTGCTGATATCGTTCCTGACGCTGCTTGCCATCACCCTGCTGCTGTTCATTCTGCTTCAGGCGATGCCCGGCTCCCCTTTTAACGATGAAAAGCTGACGCCGGACCAGCGTGCCTCACTGGACGCCAAGTACGGTTTGGATCAGCCCATAGTCGTCCAATTCTTCCGGTACGTGGCCAACATGTTCCAGGGAGATTTCGGCGTCAGTTATAAGATAAGTAAAAACACGCCCATAAGCCAGCTCATACAGAGCCGGTTGCCCATAAGCATTGGCGTAGGCGGCTTTGCTGTCTCGCTGGGCGCTTTGTTCGGCCTTGTGCTGGGCATAGTGGCCGCACTAAAGCACAACACGATCTGGGACACTC
>CAYONL010000139.1:1247-4964 GCA_964405305.1 uncultured Oscillospiraceae bacterium
TTTGTACCGTCATTTCGGTTTTGGGGGTGTCGATACCAAGCTATGTCTTTGCCCTGGCGCTAAGCTATTCGCTGGGGTTCAAGCTAAAGCTGTTCCCGATGCTTTATTCGGCGGGCGCCCCGTTTACAAGCAGCGTGATGCCCAGTATAGCGCTCAGTCTGTTTACGCTGGCCTCCATAGCGCGGTTCACCAGGACCGAGATGCTGGAGGTGCTGGACAGCGACTATATGCAGCTGGCGGAGAGCAAGGGCATGTACGGCTCCAGGCTCATCGTGCGCCACGCCCTGCGCAACGCCCTTATACCCATCGTGACGGTGCTGGCTCCGCTCATAGTCGACCTTATGACCGGCAGCCTTGTGGTTGAAAAGATATTCTCCATTCCCGGCGTGGGAAGCCTGCTGGTCACCGCCATACAGTCCAACGACTACAACGTGGTGATCGCGCTGAGCTTTATTTACAGCGCAATGTACATAGGCATCATGCTGGTGGTCGATATACTTTACGGAATAATTGATCCGCGCATCCGTTTGGCAAAGGAGGGCGGAAGATAATGGAAAACACTGAAAACCCCGCCGTCATGAAGCCGGAGGAGTTTCTGCCGGACGATTTCAAGCTCCGCGCAGATTCCGGCTCCACCCGCGTGGATACGAACTTCGCAAGTCAAAACTTCTGGAAGGAGGTGCGCGCGCGCTTCTTTGCCAACAAGGGCGCCGTGTTCTCCCTCATAGTTATTATCATATTGTGCCTTCTGGCCATATTCGGGCCGGGCATGAACGGGCGCACCTACTCCGACCAAAGTCTGCTGGAGAAAAACTTTGCCCCAAGGATACCCGTTATCGAAAATTTCGGGATATTTGACGGCGACGAAAGCATGACCACCACCACCGGCACAAAGCTGGTGAACGGCTATAAGGACAGCGGAAAAGAGGACGTCTATTACTGGTTCGGAAGCGACGTTTTGGGCCGCGATATCTGGACCCGTGTGTGGGAGGGCACCCGCATATCCATGGGCATAGCCCTCTGCGCCGCCATAATCGACATGGTCATAGGCATGAGCTACGGTCTCATCAGCGGCTACTACGGCGGGCTGGTGGACAGCGCGATGCAGCGCATAGCCGAGATAGTCAACGGCATACCGCGCCTTGTCATCGTCACGCTGCTTATGCTGGTGCTGCCCCGCGGCTTTATTACCATAGTTTTTGCCCTGATGATAACCGAGTGGATAGGCATGAGCAGGATAGCGAGAGCGGAGATGCTCAAGCTCAAGGAGCAGGAGTTCGTGCTGGCCTCCCGCACCCTTGGCGCACGGGATTTCTTTATCATATTTAAAGAGATACTGCCGAACATCATCGGCCAAATTATAACCCAGCTCATGTTCAGCATACCCACCGCCATATTTACGGAGGCGTTTTTGAGCTTTGTGGGCCTCGGCATACCGGTGCCCATGTGCAGCCTCGGAAGCCTGATCTCCGACGCGTTCAACAGCTTTACAACGCACCCGTACCAGATAATTCCGCCCATCGTGGTGCTCGCGCTTCTGATGCTGTGCTTCAACATGCTGGCTGACGGCCTGCGCGAGGCCTTCGATCCGAAGCTGAAAGAAATGTAAGGGAGGCGCGCAGAGTGGAAGAAAATAAAAAAGAGCGCATCCTTTCCATACGCGACCTGGATATCTCGTTTAAAACCACCGCCGGCTCCGTCCACGCCATACGCGGAATAGATTTTGACGTCTACCGCGGCGAGACGGTGGCCATAGTGGGCGAGTCGGGCTCCGGCAAATCCGTAACCGTAAAGGCCGCCATGGGCATACTCGCCTCCAACGGAAAGATAAATTCCGGAACGGCGGATCTCGTCTATTACCGGGATGGCGGCGAACGGGTGGAGCTGGATCTTTTGAAGATCAGCAAACGCGATATGCGCCGCCACATTAACGGCAAGCGCATAGCCATGGTGTTTCAGGACCCCATGACGAGCCTTGACCCCACCATGCAGATAGGCAAGCAGATAATGGAGGGCATGATCTGGCACTACGGCACCTCAAAGGAGGAGGCATACAGGCGCGCCCTCGAGCTGCTCGAGATGGTGGGCATAACCGACGCCGAAAAGCGCATGAAAAACTACCCGCACCAGCTCTCCGGCGGCATGCGTCAGCGGGTGGTCATAGCCATTGCGCTGGCCTGCAACCCGGACCTGCTCATATGCGACGAGCCGACCACCGCGCTGGATGTGACGATACAGGCAAAGATACTGGAGCTTATCAAGGACCTGCAAAAGCGGCTGGGCATATCCGTCATATACATAACCCACGACCTCGGCGTTGTGGCGAAGGTGGCGGATTTCGTCAACGTCATGTACGCGGGAAAAATCATAGAGCGGGGGACCATAGACGAAATATTCTACGACCCGCGCCACCCGTACACCTGGGGGCTTCTCTCCGCCATGCCGGACCTGGATACGGAGGACAGCCAGCTTTACGCCATACCCGGCTCGCCGCCCAACATGCTGCATGAGCCGGAGGGCGACGCCTTCAGCCCGCGCAATATTTACGCCCTGAACATAGACGACCGCAAAGAGCCGCCCATGTTCAAAATATCCGAGACCCACTCCGCGGCCACCTGGCTTTTGGACCCTCGCGCGCCCAAGGTGGATATGCCGCCGGAGCTGCGCGCCCGGATCGACCGCATGCTGAAAGAGGAGGCGAAGTGACATGGAGAACAGAGAGCCTCTTTTAAAGGTGGAGCACCTCAAGCAGTACTTCCCCATATCGAAAAGCTTCACCGTCAAGGCGGTGGACGACTGCTCCTTTGAGATATATCCCGGCGAAACCTACGGCCTTGTGGGCGAATCGGGCAGCGGAAAGACGACTATCGGCCGCTCCATCATCCGCCTTTACGACCCCACCGGCGGCAAAATAACCTTTGAGGGCCGCGACATATCCGGCAAAATGAGCGCCGAAACAAACGACCTGCTGCGCACTGACATGCAGATGATATTCCAGGACCCCATGGCCTGCCTGAATCCGCGCAAAAAGGTTGTGGACATCATAGCGCAGGGCCTCGACATCCATCACCTCTGTTCCTCCCGACAGGAGAGGGAGCAGAGGGTTGCGGATATACTCAACATGGTCGGCCTTGCGCCGGAACACGCCGAGCGCTACCCTCACCAGTTTTCCGGCGGCCAGCGCCAGCGTGTGGGCATAGCGAGGGCGCTCATAATGAACCCCAAGCTGATAATAGCGGACGAGTGTATCTCCGCTTTGGATGTGTCCATACAGGCGCAGGTGGTCAACCTGATGAAGGACATACAGAAAAAGACGGGCACGAGCTATCTGTTCATCGCCCACGACCTCTCAATGGTCAAGTACATCAGCGACCGCATAGGCGTCATGCACCTGGGCCACCTGGTGGAGACGGGCACAAAGGATGAGATATTCTCAAATCCCTTGCACCCGTACACCCAAAGCCTGATCTCGGCCATACCTCACCCGAACCCGAGGGTGGAAAAGCTCCGCAAATCCATCCACTATGACTGTCATGAGCAGGGCATAGTTTACGAAAACGGCACTCTGCACCTTGTGGAGGGCACACACTACATCCTTGCCACGGACGACGAGTATAAAAAATGGGTGGGATAAACCCACAAAAAAACAGCGCGCTCCGGTTTTTGGACCGCCCCAAATTGTGCGGACAGCACAAAAAGCGCCCTATGTAGGAAAAT
>CAYONL010000140.1:0-4954 GCA_964405305.1 uncultured Oscillospiraceae bacterium
TTGAATCTGTCATACTGACGCTTGTTTACGCTGTCGATCTCCACCCTTGTGACCTCGTCCTTTTCGTAGGGAACGACGGGGTTCTCAAAGATGTCTTCGACGGTCAGGTTTGAAAGCACGACCTTGGCCGCTATGCGCTCTGTCACCGTGTCGGCGGCAATGTGCTGATAGCGGTCGGCCGATTTCGGCTCGTTTGCCTTCGCAAGAACGTCCTTTACATCGCGGAACTCAAATGTTTTGCCGTTAAGGTGCGTTTTAAGCTTCATTGCAAAAATCAATCCTTTCTCAAATATTGACTATGCGCAAAATAAGTGTTTTCACCCCCGATCGACGGGCCGCGCCTCACCATGGCCCGCATGTCCCTTATTCAGCCTCGCTGAGCTAAAATAAAGACCTGATCCCCCGCTGCCTGTCACAAACGCAGCGCGCGTATCTTCACAAATTTTTATATAAGATTATGTTACCTCAGACAAGAAGTTTTGTCAAGTTGAATAACGGGCGGCGGCCCGCATAATTGCCGCCCGTACAAAATAACGGGCGGCGGATATTGCCGCTTGACATTCTTACTCTTTATGTTTATAATTGTAACGCGTGTTTATAACAACGCGAACCAATCCTTGCTCCGCGCATAAAGCGGGGCCAAAGTCCAAAAGGAGGTGTAAAGATGGCAAAACTTACCGAAAAGTACGAGGTCGTCATGCTCTTTAAGAGCCAGGACGAGGAAGCCACCAAAGCTCTTGTCGAGAAATTCACCGGTCTTATCAGTGATAACGGTACTATCGACAGTATAGAGGAGTGGGGCAAACGCCGGCTCGCTTATCCCATACAGGATGAGAACGAGGGCTACTACGTTCTTGTGAATTTCACAAGCGCTCCCGATTTCCCCACCGAGCTTGACCGTAACTTCAACATCACGGACGGTGTTCTCCGCTCGCTGATAACCACCAGAAAGGAATAAGGGACAGCTATGAACAAAGTCGTCATCCTCGGAAGATTGGCCGCTGATCCCGAACTTCGCCAGACGAGCAACGGCATATCCGTCACCTCGTTCACCGTTGCGGTGGACCGCTCGTTTTCCAAAAACGCCGAGCGCCAGACAGATTGGATAGACGTTACCGCGTGGCGAAGCACGGCCGAATTTATCTGCAAATATTTTCAGAAGGGCAAGCCGATCATCGTTGAGGGGTCCCTCCAGACCCGCACCTACGACGACAAAAACGGCAGCAAGCACAAGGTCACAGAGATCGTGGCCGACAACGTCGAGTTTGTGCCCGGCACCGGCAACGGTTCCGGAGCGAGGTCCGACGCCCGCCCTGTTGAGCGTGTGGAGTCCGCCGCGCCTATAGCCGACCCTGCGCCGCTCGCCTTCTCAAATGGCAGTGCCGATGATTTTTCCGTGGTGGAAGAGGACGACCTTCCGTTCTGACTTTCCTGTCCGCAGCTTAAAATTTACGATTTTACAAGGAGGATACATCCGTGGATAGACCCGATAGGCCCGACAGGCCCGGTAACCGCAACAGGCACGCCCGCAAAAGGGTCTGCGCTTTTTGCGTAGATAAAATAACCGATATAGATTATAAAGACGTTCCGCGTCTTCGCCGCTTCCTCTCCGAGAGGGGCAAAATAATTCCCCGCCGCGTGACCGGCACCTGCGCCCGTCACCAGCGCCAGCTCACCGTCGCCATCAAGCGTGCGCGCCATCTGGCGTTCCTGCCCTACGTCAGCGACTGATAAAAAGAGCGATAAATCCCCCGCCTCCGGCGGGGGATTTTTTAATTCGCAGGCGCGGGGACGGGCTATTATACGTAAACGGCTCCGCCCAAAAAAGGCGTGGTGCGGCGCATACGTCCCCGCTTTCGCCATGGCCGAGAAAACAGACGCGCACCCGTCTTTGCCGTTACGCTTTATGGCTCCAAATGGCCGTTTGCCGGCACAGCCCTGCGGCAGCTTCCAAAAAGATAGCTTTCCCAGCAAATATTACACTTTATTTCTTGAGTATTTTTTTGTATAATTGCTTTATTGGGCCAATGAATATTATTCCATTTTATTATGATGACTGCGGAAGGTGTGAGTCGATTTGGACCAGACGGCAAAGCGTGCTCCCGACGAATGGAAAGAAATCATCTCCGGTCTGCCCTCCGTGCTGAACTCCGAGTTTGTGCTGGACGACGGCGGCGCCATAAGCGAGCTGCATGTGCTGGCCTCCTCCGACCGCGGCGCAAAGCAGATAGTGCGCGACATACAGTCCGCCATGATGGCCCGCTTCGGCATAGAGCTTGACCACCGCGTCGTCAGCGTGGCGCAGATACCCTGTTCCATCGCCTCGCCCGCCAAGGCCGGCATCGATCGGATAATCTGCTCCGGGATGGATATTTCCATAAGGAGCACCGGGTGCGAGGTGTCGGTGGAGCTTGTCTGCCACGGTGAAAAGTACATAGGCCGGGCCAGAGGCGGCACCTCCTGCGCCGAAAGACGACGCGCCGCCGCCGAGGCCACGCTTGACGCCATCTCCCAATACGCGGGCGAGGCCTGCAGCTTCAGGCTGGGCGAGGTGCGCTCCGCTTCCATTGCCGGAAACGAGGCGGTGCTCTCGGCCGTCACCATAAACCACTGCGGGCGGGATGAGCTGCTCGTCGGCTCCTGTGTCAGCCGGGATGAGGAACCGCTGGCCGCCGTGCGCGCTACGCTCGACGCCGTCAATCGCCGCTTGACCATGGCGGTCAAATAACACAAGCTACAGATCCGTTTTCCCCGCAAGCGGAGCGGAAAATGCCTGTTTAGACAGCGAATGACAGAGCCCACCCATGATGGGAGGCTTTTCAATGAAGGCGAAGATCGCTGCTGCCATTTCTGCAGTCCTGGCTCTTGTTCTTGCTGGCGGCGCTTATTTTACCTGGTTCTAAAAACTAAGGCGTTTCCTTTTTTTGGGGAAAACGGATCTGTTGCGTATATCACGAGGTGACACCGCATGACGAAAAAAACCAAAATATACGTTACCGTCGTTTCAGCGGCAGGGCTGCTTTTGAGCGCTCTATGTGTCTGGGACTATTTTCTTATTGAGAAAACGCTTGCCCGGGGAACGAATGAGATCATTTCGTTCTCCATTCTGGCGCTGATAACGATAATGTGCCGCTGCCTTCCGCTGACGGTAAGCGACGGCTGCGCGCTGGACATGTCGTTTATAAGCATACTCACCGCCGTGCTCACCCGCGGCCCGGTAAGCGCGATCGTGCTCACGGTGCTCACCACGCCCTTCGTGGTTGTAAGCCGCGACGGGGACGTTGTCAAACACCGCCACATTTTCAATACTCCGCCGGAAAAAACCCTGTTCAACACCGCCAACCTGACGCTTTCCATCGCGTTCGGCGGCGTGTTCTACTACCTTTGCGGCGGCGTTCCGGGCCAGCTTCCTTTGCCCTTTTCCATCATCCCGGCCGTCGTATATATGGCCTCCTCGATAGTTGCCAACACGGCCATCATGTTCGGTCTTTTCTCGCTGCAGGGGCGCGTGCGCTTTTTCTCGTCGCTGGCCTCCGGAATAGTACAGATGATACCGAACCTCGCCTGCACCACGCCCATAGGCTACTTCTTCGCGCTGCTGTATATCCAGCCCTCCGGCGAATACCTTATGCTGTTGTTCATGCTTCCGCTTTGGCTGGCGCGGTATTCGTTCCAGCTCTACCTGGACAGCAAAAAGCAGCAGTACGCCATAGTTCAGACGCTGACCGCCGCCATAGAGGCAAAGGACGCCTACACCGAGGGTCACAGCCGCCGCGTGGAGGAGTACTCCGTACAGCTCGCCCGCAAGCTCCGCCTGTCGGAAAGCCGGGTCGAGAACATCCGCCTGGCCGCCCTGTTTCACGACGTGGGCAAGATAGGCATACCCGACAACGTGCTGAACAAAAACGGCCCCCTTGACGACGCGGAGTGGGCCGAGATACGCCAGCACCCGCAGATAAGCGTAAAGATACTTGAAAACGTGCGGAATTTCAAGGACATCCGCGACATCGTCGTCTGCCACCACGAGCGGTATGACGGGCACGGCTATCCTCTTGGGCGCGGCGGGGAGGACGTACCGCTGGACGCCTACATACTTGGCGTGGCCGACGCCTTTGACGCCATAACCAGCGACCGGCCCTACCGCAGCGGCATGGGCATCGAGCGCGCGGAAAAAATCATCGCGGAGGAGCAGGGCCGCCAGTTCCACCCCCTTGTGGCTCAGGCCGCGCTGGAGCTGATTTCGAGCGGCGAGCTTGTCGTGGACAAGGCGATCTGACATGGTGCTGCCGCTCTGTGTGCTGCTTTCCGTGCTCGTCGGCCTGTGCTGGTTCGGCAGCTTTAAAAACCTGCTGGCAATAAAAATACGGCTGCTCTGGCTGCCGGCGGCGGCGGCGCTGGCCGAGTTTTCGGCGCTCCCGCTCTACCGTCTGTTTGGCGAGGGGTTCCGTGGCTTCGCGTTCGCGCCCACCGTGATTTCATACGGCCTGCTGTTCGCGTTCCTCATCGCCAACCTGCGGCTGCGCGGCACGCCGCTTATGGCGCTGGGCGGGGCCGCGAACCTTGCCGTCATCGCCGCCAACGGTTTCCTTATGCCGGTGGCCGCCGTGCCCCCCGCCGGAATGACGGAGTTCCAGTCGCTGCGCTACGTCCCGGTTTCCGGTGAGACGCGCCTCCTTTTTCTGGCGGACGTCATCCGGCTCCCGCTGCCCTATATAGGCGGCTACGCCAGCGCGGGCGACATATTTCTCGCCCTGGGCGCGGCCGTGTTCATACTTGGGCTGATGCGTCCCGCCGGCGGATATTTTTCCGGTATAAGAAAGCTGTAAACGCCGCCCCCGCGCGGCGCTTTTTTTATCGCTGAATAACCGCTGATTAATTGCCAAAATTAAGCAGGTGCCTGCGGCGCATCTCTATTAAGGGGGCTTTCCGATCGCCCCCTTAAACCCCTTCGGGT
>CAYONL010000141.1:0-4734 GCA_964405305.1 uncultured Oscillospiraceae bacterium
GCTGTCCAAATCTCCGATTTGGTTTACAGCGCCGGTGCAAGGCTCGCCCAAATCTTTGATTTGGCTGCGAGCCACCGCAATGCCCTTATTTTAAATCCGCCGCAGGCACCACTTAAAAAAGCCAACCCATCAATTATAAATAATCATACAAAAACACCGCGCAGGTCATCTTTCTTAGCTGAAAGACAGCTTGCGCGGTATTTTTTAAGTTTGTGATTTTAAGAGGTGTCGGCTGCGCCGACGATTTTTAAACAGGGGCTTTCCGGTCGCCCCTGTAATACCCTTCGGGTAAACGCCCTCAGTATAAGGTAGTGTAATTTCACCGGCGGCGCGGTGACGATAGCCCCTTAAGTTCCGGTCAGAAACATAGTCGCGCTGCTCGCTTGTAGCGCTTCGCATCGCTCGTTGTTTCTTCCTGCTCGTCGTCCCGCCTATGCGTCCACTGGACGCGGCGGGACAATGAGCCCTGTCTCCTGACCCCTGACGCCTGATTTCAGTTTTCCTCGTCGGGCAGCTCGCCGTCGTAACCGGCAACCACGTCGTCGGGCTCTTTTTCCGCGGGCTTTTCGGCGGCGCGGGCCTCACGTTCGGCAAGCTCGGCCTGCTCGTCGGCCTCGGCCTCCTTTTCGGCGGCCTCCTCATCGCTCTCCTTGGGCGGAACGGCCAGAGTGACCACCCGGCTGCCCTCGCCCACCCGCATGACACGCACACCTCCGGCATAGCGGGACTGGACGTTTATCTCGTCCACCTGTATGCGGATGATGATGCCGTCGTCGGAGATCATTATCACATCGTCGTCGTCGGTCACGTCCTTTATTCCGGCGACCGCGCCGCGACGGTAGTTCTGCAAGCCCTTGCCACCGCGGTTTTGCAGGCGGTAGTCGTCAAACGGCGTGCGGCGGCCCTGCCCATCCTCGCTGACGGTGAGCAGCATCGCGCCCTCGCGCACTATCTCGGCGCCCACCACCTCGTCGTCCTCATCCAGCGCTATGGCGCGAACTCCGCGGGCGGTGCGGCCCAGCTCCCGGGCGTCGTTCTCGTTGAAGCGGATGGCGAAGCCGTTTTTGGTGGCCACCAGCAGCTCGTCGTTCCCGCTTGTCAGACGGACCCAGCCCAGCTCGTCTCCCTCGTCCAGATTTATGGCGATAAGACCGGACTTGCGGACGTTGCGGTATGCCGACACCTTTGTGCGCTTTACCACGCCGCGCCGGGTTATCATGCAGAGATAGCCGCCGTCGTCGTCCAGGTCGGTGATCTTTATGACGGTGGTGACCTTTTCGTTCTCGCCCAAGGCCAGCAGGTTGACCACGTTCATTCCGCGGGCGACCTTGCTGCTCTCCGGCACCTCGTAGCCCTTAATGCGGAAGGTGCGTCCCGCGCTGGTGAAGAAGGCCACATAGTCATGGCTGGAGCAGACAAAGAGCTGCTCCACAAAGTCCTCGTCCCGGCGGGTGAGGCCGGAAACGCCCTTGCCGCCGCGCTTTTGCGTGCGGTAGGCATCCAGCGGCTGGCGCTTGATATAGCCAAAGTGGGTGAGCGTCATTACGCAGGTCTGCACCGGGATCAGGTCCTCGATGTCCATATCGCCCTCCACGTTCTGTATCTCTGTGCGGCGGGCGTCGCTGAATTTGTCGCTTATTTCGGTGAGCTCCGTCTTTATGATGGCGTCCACCTTGTGGATATCCGCAAGCACGGCCTCATATTCCGCCACGCGGCGCAGTATGTCGGCCAGCTCCTCCTCTATTTTCAGCCTGTCCAGCGAGGCCAAACGGCCCAGACGCATGGCGAGTATGGCGTTGGCCTGCACCTCGGAAAGCCCGAAGCGCTCCATCAGGCGGGGACGGTTGTCGTTGTCGTCCTTGCCGCTGCGGATGATGCGGATGACCTCGTCGATGTTGTCCTCGGCTATCTTAAGGCCCTCAAGTATGTGCTCGCGCTCCTTGGCCTTTCTGAGATCGAAGCGGGTGCGCCGGGTGATTATCTCCCGCTGGAAATCCAGGTAGTTTTGCAGCACCTGCTTCAGTGTCAGCACCTTGGGCTCGCCGTTCACAAGGGCGAGCATGATGACGCCCACCGTCTCCTGAAGCTGGCTGTACTCGTAGAGCTGGTTCAGTATGAGCTGGGAGTTGGCGTCCCGCCGCAGCTCCACAACAATCCTCATGCCGTCCCGGTCGCTCTCGTCCCTAAGGTCGCTGATGCCGTCTATGCGCTTGTCCTTTACAAGGTCGGCAATGTTCTCGATAAGGCGGGCCTTGTTGACCATATAGGGTATCTCGGTGACGATTATGCGCTCGCGGTCATGCTTCCAATCCTGTATCTCCGCCCGGGAGCGGAGCGTCAGCTTGCCCCGGCCCGTGCCGTAGGCGGCCCGTATCCCGCTGCGGCCCATGATTATGCCGCCGGTGGGGAAGTCGGGCCCCTCTATGTGCTCCATAAGCTCCTCCAGCGTGGCGTCCGGGTTGTCGATGAGGCAGCAGACCCCCTCCGTCACCTCCCGCAGGTTGTGGGGCGGGATGTTGGTGGCCATGCCGACGGCTATGCCCGTGGAGCCGTTGACCAGCAGGTTGGGGAAGCGGCTGGGCAGGACGGTAGGCTCCTGCAGACGGTCGTCGTAGTTGCCGATGAAATCCACCGTCTCCTTGTCTATGTCCTGTAACATCCTCATGGCTATGCGGCTCATGCGGCTTTCGGTGTAACGATAGGCGGCCGGCGGGTCGCCGTCCACGGAGCCGAAGTTTCCGTGGCCGTCCACCAGCGGTATGCGCAGCGAAAAGTCCTGCGCCAGACGCACCATGGCGTCGTAGACCGAGGCATCGCCGTGGGGGTGATATTTGCCCAGCACGGAGCCCACGGTGTCGGCGCACTTGCGGTAGGCCTTTGTCGGCTCCAGCCCGTTCTCATACATGGTGTAGAGTATGCGGCGGTGGACGGGCTTCAGTCCGTCCCGCACGTCGGGCAGGGCGCGGGCCACTATGACGGACATGGAGTAGTCGAGAAACGACTTGCGCATCTCCTTCTCTATGTCCACCTCTATGAGCTTGGAATGGGGCTCGTCGTCCTCCATATCGGGCGCGGCGGGCGCCTGCTCCGGCTGCTCATTCAATTTCTGTTCCTCTAAACCCTTTTTATCCTCGTCCAAAACGAACCTCCCGTGTTATCAATGAATAGCTGATGGTGAGCGCGGTATAAACTACTCCTTCTCCGCTTCCGCCTCCGGAAGCTGCTCCGGCTCGGCCTTGGCGTCCTCTCCCTTTTCGGCGAGCGCGGCGGCCTTTTTGGCGGCCTCTATGCGGGTGTTGCAGAAGGAGAGCATCTCATACAGCGTGTGGCCGGCGGCGGTTATCTCGCGTATGGGCAGTATGAGCTGGTTGGCGAGATTGAACTCCAAATAGAACAGGTTCTCGCTGTTCCAGGCCCGCTGAAACTTGTCCCAGGTAAAGAACGCGTCGCGAGGGGCGGCCTTCTCCAGCATACCGTCCTCATAGAACGCCTGGGTGATATAGTTTTGCAGATACACGCTGTTGTCATAGTAATCGCGGGAGCTTTTTTCCAGCTTGCGCTCAAAGAACAGCTTGTAAAACGTTATGGTGTAAAAGCCGAGGATAAGGAGCAGCACCGTGGCGACGATATAGGTCTGGCGGGCGTAGGAGTCGGCCCAGTTTATATACGTCATGACGGCGAAGGCCGCGGCGCCGGCCAGCTCTATCAGCCCCCACATGCGCTTCTTCTTTTTGTCCGCCTCTATGTTGTCGCCGGAGACGGCCATATTGTATTCGCTGAAATCCTCCAGCGTCAGCCTGTACCTGTAGATGAAGCTCGGCTCGCCATGATCCTCAACGTTTATGCGGGTGATAACCTTTGGCTTCTTTTTTCTTGAAAACCCGAACAGTCCCATGCTATTTCCTCCGATGCAGATTGATGGATATATGATAGCGCCAATTTGTGAACTTACAAAGTATCGCGTGGCAAAATTTTATTGAAATTTCCGCTATACATGCCTTAAATTGATAGATTTGCTTTTTAAGATGTGTCTCCGACGGATTTCTACTGTTGGTTAGGGTTTCAGATTTTATCAAATTTAAAAGAGAGGCGTTCGCCCGAAGGGTCTTAGGGCAGCGGAATGCCCTTATTTAAAATGCGCCGCAGGCTCCTATTAAAACACAATGCTCTCTTACTCCGGATATGTTCACTTTCTTCGCTGAAATCAGGCATACGTGGGATTTGATAAGTTTGCTTTTTTAAGAGGTGTCTCCGACGGATTACTATTTAGGTGGCTTTGCAGTGGCTCGCAGCCAAATCAGAGATTTGGGCGAGCCTTGCACCGGCGCTGTAAACCAAATCAGAGATTTGGACAGCGCCACGTTCGATTGCCCCTAAGACCCTTCGGATGCCCACTTCAGAAGTTAGAGAAAATCTATCGTCTGCGACTGTTGCTTTCCTGTACCGCGTCTCCTGTCTTCCGGTCAGAAACATAGTCGCGCTGCTCGCTTGTAGCGCTTCGCATCGCTCGTTGTTTCTTCCTGCTCATAGTTCCGCCAGTTGCGTCCACAGGACGCGGCGGGACTATGAGCCACAGGACACGGCGGGACTATGAGCCACAGGACACGGCGGGACTATGAGCCACAGGACGCGGCGGGACTATGAGCCCTGTCTCCTGTCTACTGACTACTGACTACTGACTATCAAACGTCAAGGTTTTTCACATACTTCGCGTTCTGCTCTATAAACTCACGG
>CAYONL010000142.1:0-4688 GCA_964405305.1 uncultured Oscillospiraceae bacterium
GCGGAGATGGACTGGTCGTATATCATGCCCTTAGAGTAGTCGTCGTTGAACTGCTCGTCAAACACAAGCGTGAAGTCGGCGTACTCCTCGTTCCCCTCCACGTTCGTGCGCATACGGCCTATGAAGTTCGGGACCTTTATCGTGCCGCTCTCCGCGCTGCCGCTTTCGGCTTCGGTGGCGGAGCCTGTCTCGTTCCCGCCGGGGCCCAGCCCGTTTTGGAACTGCCTGAGCACCAGTATGAGCACGGTCGTGAGCACGAGCATGCTCAACAGCCACGCTATCAGCGCCACCGGCCGCTTTTTCGGCGTGTCGGTCTGGCGGCGGCTCTTTTCGGCCGGCCGGCGCGAAACCCTGCCGTGCTCGGGCAGCGTCTCCGGGAACAGCTCGTCGTCCCCCAGCAGAGAGGAGAGCCCGGCGCCCTCGTCCTTTGACGGGGAGGTGTATATGGTGGTGTTCCCCTCCGCGCTGGTCAAAAGCTCGGCGGTGAGCTGGTCTATCGTCTGGGTGCGCAGCTCCACCTGCACCTCCATGGCGTGGCCGATGGCGTGGGCCACGTTTTGCGGTATGTAGGGGCTTAGCTGCTCCGGCGGACAGAGCCGGTCAATGTCCCGTCGGCTGGGCGCGTCGGAGGGCATGGTGCCCGTAAGCGACTTGTAAAGCACGGCGGCGATGGCGTAAACGTCCGTCCAGCTTCCCTGCCAGCTTGAGAGCGAATACTGTTCCGGCGCGGTGTAGCCCGGAAAAAGCTCCGGCTCTATCCCGCTCTGGTCGGTGCGGACGGCGGAGATGCCGAACCCGCACAGCAGAAGCTGACCCTTTGCGTTTACTCTTATGGTGTCCGGGCTTATGCCGCGGTGTATGAAGCCGTAGGAGTGCAGGTTGGACAGCGTGGTGAACAGCGGCATAAACAGCTTTTTCACCTGCGCCCATGTAAATTCTCCTCCGTTGTGGAGCAGGTACTCGCCGTAGGAGATGGTTTTTACAAACTTATATACGGTGTAAACGGTGGCGCGCTCGGTGAACACCTCCGTCACAGGCACGATGTTGTCGCCCATGCGGTTGTTTTTAAGCGAGACGCTAAGGTCGTAAAAGTCCGACAGCAGCGTCTTATACTGCGCCTCCAGCCCCGGAAAGGGCATGACGACGCCGGTAAACTCGTTGCGGTGGCAAATCGCCTGCGGCATGAACTCGCGGACGAAAACGCGCTCGTCCACCAGCCTGTCGAAGCCGATATATGTTATTCCCTCGCCGTTCATGGCGGTCGCGCGGCCCACAAGATACCGCTCCGCCAGTACGACCCCGGGGGTGAGGCAGGCGGGATCGGTGGGAACAGCGGGATCGTAGCCGCAGGTGCACCTTCCGTCCGGGCCAAGCTGGGACATGCAGCCCATGCACAGGCTGCGTTCTTCTGTTATCATAAAATCTCTCCCATAATCATCTTATGCGGCGGATCATTCTTTCTCAATATATAATTATCGCTTTTTTATGCCGCCTTGTCAATCCTAAAATATGGTGAAACAGGGAGAGCGATGCGCGCCGGCAGGAAAATATGGGTAATTTCGCCCGCAGGGGGGCTTTTTCCGGCGGCGGCGCGGGCGTTTCGCGGCCGGGTCAGGCGTGCTCGTCGTCCTTTTTTCCGGAAAGGCGTTCCACGGCCCATTCGCGGAGCAGGAACTTCTGTATCTTGCCGGAGGCCGTCATCGGGAACGAGTCCATGAACTCCACGTAGCTCGGCACCTTGTGGCGGGCGAGCTTCTGGCGGAAGTAGTCCTTGACCTCCTCGGCGGTCAGCGACATGCCGGGCCTCAGGACCACGCAGGCCATGACCTCCTCGCCCAGCCGCGGGCTGGGCACGCCGATGACCTGTACGTCGGCCACGGCGGGGTGGGTGTAGAGGAACTCCTCCAGCTCCTTGGGGTAGATGTTTTCGCCGCCGCGGATTATCATATCTTTTATGCGCCCCGTTATGCGGTAGTAGCCCAGCTCATCCACCGTGGCGAGGTCGCCGCTGTGGAGCCAGCCGTCCAGGTCTATGGCCTGGCGCGTGGCCTCCTCCATCTTGTAGTAGCCCCTCATGGTGTTGTACCCGCGGGAGCAGAACTCTCCGGGCACGCCGGGGCCGACCTCCGCGCCGGTTTCGGGATCGACTATCTTTGTCTCGACAAAGGGCATGTGGCGGCCCACTGTCTCCACCCTAAGCTCCAGCGGGTCTTCGGCGGTGGACATGGTGGTGGCGGGGGAGGCCTCCGTCTGGCCGTAGGTTATGGTTATGTCGGGCATATGCATCCTCTCCACCACCTGCTTCATGACCTCCATGGGGCAGGGGAGCCGGCCATGATGCCGGTGCGCATATGGGAAAAGTCGTATTTCGCAAAGTCCGGGTGCCCCAGTATGCCTATGTACATGGTGGGCACGCCGTGGAAGGCGGTGCACTGCTCCTCAGAGATGGCCTTCATCACCTTGACCGGCGAGTAGAGGTCCACCGGCACCATGGAGGTCATGTGCGTCAGGCAGGCCATCAGCGCCAGCACCATGCCGAAGCAGTGGAAGAAGGGCACGACTATGCAGAGCCTGTCCTCCGGCGTAAACTTCATGCAGTCGCCTATGCCGAGGCCGTTGTTTATTATGTTGAAGTGGGTGAGCATGACGCCCTTGGGAAAGCCGGTGGTGCCGCTGGTATACTGCATGTTCACGATGTCCTGGGGGTTTATGGCATCCGTCACGGCGCGGAAAAGCTCGTAGGGCGTGTTCATGTAGCCGGCCTCCACCTCGTCCCAGCGGAACATGCCGGCGGGCGTCGCCCCGTCCCCGGCGTAGATGCAGTATTTTAAGCAGGGCAGGGTGGGGTTCGTCACGGCGCCGGGCGTGCTCCATTTAAGGATGGGGCAGAGCTCGTTCACTATGCCCACGTAGTCGGAGTCCTTCCACCCGTCTATGAGGACAAGGGCCTTGGCGTCGCTCTGCCGCAGCAGGTACTCCAGCTCGAACACCTTGTACGCCGTGTTGACCGTCACCAGCACCGCGCCGATCTTGGCCGAGGCGAAAAAGGTCAGCAGCCACTGGGGCACGTTTGTCGCCCAGATGGCTATGTGGTCGCCCTTTCCAAGCCCCAGCGCCATAAAGCCCCGCGCCACCCGGTCGACCTCCTCGTCGAACTCGCTCCAGGTGCGGCGGTAGTCCCGGTCGTTGTACTTTACGGCCAGCCCGTCCGGAAGCAGGCGCGCCGCCTTTTCAAGCTGTTTTCCAACGGTGATAGATATGAGCTCGCTCATAAGCTGTTCCTCCATATATGGTATAAGTTGCCGGAGCCGCTTTTCCATGCGGCCGCGGCGCTTTACAACAAAAAAACCCGCCCCTCGATCTCTCGAAAGGCGGGTATAGCCCGCGGTACCACTTTCGTTGGCGAAAAAATCCGCCCACTCGCTGCGCGGCAGCTACCGCGCTCCCCTTTTACCGGCGGGGAATCCGTCCGTCCTTAGTTCCGCAAGGCGGTTTCGGTACGGCCGCTCCAGGGCGAGTTCACCCGCGGCGTCATGCCGTCTCGCAGCTTCCGGCGGCTCTCTGAAATGACCGGGCGCGGGGTACTGTTCCCTATCAAAGCGTTGCGTTGTTAAATTAGATTTATGATAGCAAATTGCGGGGCGCTTTGTCAAGTGTTTTTTTGCGAAAGGGGGCAAAAACGGAGGGCCTTGGGCGCTGCCGCCGGAAAACCGGAGCGGCCGGCGCTCAGAGGTCGAAGGCGTCGTGTATGACCTGCACCGCGCGGTCAGCCTCGCCCAGCAGGATCAGCACGCTGATCTTTATTTCGGAGGTGGAGATCATCTGGATGTTTATGCCCGCCTCGCCCAGCGCCTCGAACATCTTTGCCGCGACGCCGGGGTTGCTCTCCATGCCCGCGCCGACGATGGAGACCTTGGACACGTTGTCGTCGCAGATTATGTCGCGGGGCTTTAGGGATTCCCGGATGTCGTTGAGGGCGTCAAGGGCCGCCTGCTTCTGGCTGCGGGAGACGGTGAAGCTGATGTCCTTGGTGTCGCCGCGGCCGATGGACTGGAGGATGATATCCACGTTTATGTTGTTGGCGGCCAGGTGGCCGAACACCCTGAAGGCGACGCCGGGCATATCCTGGACCTCCACGAGCGATATCCTCGCCACGTTGTTGTCCCGGGCCACGCCCCTGATAAGCATTTTTTCCATTTTGATGACCTCTTTCAATATCGTTCCGGGGCGCCTTTCAAGGCTTGAAAGGACCTCCATTTTTACGCTGTATTTTTTCGCCATCTCCACCGAGCGGTTGTGCAGCACCTGCGCGCCCAGGGAGGCCAGCTCCAGCATCTCGTCGTAGGTTATCTCGTCGAGCTTTTTCGCCGTGGGCACAAGGCGCGGGTCGGCGGTAAATATGCCGGTCACGTCGGTGTAGATCTGGCACAGGTCGGCGTGGAGCGCGGCCGCCAGAGCCACCGCCGAGGTGTCGCTTCCGCCGCGGCCAAGGGTGGTTATGTCGTCGTAGCGGTTTATCCCCTGAAAGCCCGCGACGATGACGATGTTCCTTTTGCCCAGCTCGCTCTCTATGCGCTCCCTGTCTATGCGGCGGATGCGGGCCATGCCGTAGTTCGCGTCCGTCTCTATGCCCACCTGCCACCCGGCAAGGGAGACGACGGGATAGCCGTCCCTTTCAAGCGCCATGG
>CAYONL010000143.1:0-4605 GCA_964405305.1 uncultured Oscillospiraceae bacterium
TCGCCCTCCATCGGCAAATTTTCCGGTGCGTAGTACTTTAGCACCCGCTCGCCGGAAAGCCCCTTCTTTATTGCGGAGGCGATCTCATCGTTCGCGCCTATGGACAGCACCACGTCGGCCTCCGGTATCTCCGTGGCCAGCTCCTCGCGGTAGCGTTCGGCAAGGCAGCCGGTGACGACCACCAGCCTCAGCCTGCCCTTCCCCTTTTTTCCGCAAAACTCGAGTATGCTTTCGATGGATTCCCGTTTTGCGCTCTCAATAAACCCGCAGGTGTTGACTATCACCACGTCGCACTCGTCTGGGTCCGGTGATATGGCGTAGCCCGCCTTTTTCAGCGCGCCGAGCATCAGCTCCGCGTCCACCTGATTTTTTGAGCAGCCCAGGGCCACCATACCCACCGTTACCTTTGCGGCGTCAAATTGTTCCATCAGAAAACTCATCCTCCAATTCGCACCCGTCCAGTGCCTCGTTTATCGCGGACTTAATCATATCATATTTATACCCCAAACGGAAGAGGGAATCCGCTGCCTTTTTTCGGCCTCTTTCATCGCCCAGCAGCCGCTTGTACCTCGCGCCTATCAGCTTTCTAAGCCTTTCCTCCGGCCCACCGAACTCCGCCTCCGCCATCTCCACGGCGCAGGCGGCCGTATCGTCGTCTATGCCGCGCCGGGCCAGCTCGATTTTCAGCTTTACCGGCCCCGGCAGCCGCGCCTCCATAAGGTCGTGGGCAAACTGCAAAGCGTACGCCCCGTCGTCAATAAGGCCCACGCCCTCAAGCTGGTCGGCCACCGTGTCCGCCGTCTCCTCGTCCGTAAAGCGGCGCAGCTTGTCCGTAAGCTCCCGACGGGTGTAGGCGCGGTGCTCCAGCATCGAAAGCGCCTTTTCCCTCGCCGCCGCCAGCTCCAGCGGGCCCTCCTGCTTATTCGTCCTCATCAGCGGTTATATCTATGTCCGTCGGCTCCGCGGCGACTATCTTCGGCTTCTTGGCGCCCGGCTTCGAAAGATCGGCCACCTTGTCCATATGCTCACGGATCATCTTATCCAGCTTCTCCATAAGCTCCGGGTTCGCCTTGAGGTAATTTTTCACGTTGTCGCGGCCCTGGCCGATCCTTGTGCCCTCGTAAGAGAACCACGCGCCCGATTTTTCAACGTAGCCCAGTTTCACCGCTATGTCGAGTATCTCTCCCTCCCGGCTGATGCCGAGACCGTACATTATGTCAAACTCCGCCTCGCGGAACGGCGGCGCCACCTTGTTTTTTACCACCTTGACCTTGGTGTGGTTGCCCACTACCTCGCTGCCGTTTTTCAGCTGCTCCATGCGGCGGACCTCCAGCCTTACGGAGGAGTAGAACTTCAGCGCCCGTCCGCCGGGAGTCACCTCCGGGTTGCCATAGACCACGCCCACCTTTTCACGGAGCTGGTTTATGAACACGGCCACGCAGTTCGTCTTTGAAATTACGCCGGTCAGCTTCCTCAGCGCCTGGGACATAAGCCGCGCCTGCAGGCCCACATGGCTGTCGCCCATCAGGCCCTCTATCTCCGCCCGCGGCACCATGGCGGCCACGGAGTCGATAACTATCACGTCTATCGCGCCGGAACGCACCAGCGCCTCGGTTATCTCCAGCGCCTGCTCGCCCGTATCCGGCTGGGACACCAGCAACGAATCTATATCCACCCCCAGCGCCTTGGCGTACACCGGGTCCAGCGAGTGCTCCACGTCTATAAAAGCGGCCTCTCCGCCGGCCCTCTGCGCCGCGGCAACTATATGCAGCGCCACGGTCGTCTTGCCGCCGGACTCCGGCCCATATATCTCAACTATCCTGCCGCGGGGAACTCCGCCTATGCCCAGCGCCGCGTCCAAGGCTATCGAGCCCGTCGAAATAGCCTCCACATTCATTTCGGGGGCCTGCCCCAGCTTCATAACGGTGCCCTTACCGTACTGTTTTTCCAGCTGATCTATCGCCGTAGCCAGCGCCTTTTGCTTATCCGCCATATCCACACGCTCCGTTCAAGTCGTTAGTGATGATACAAAACCCATTGCAGCGATTACCTTATAAAGTATAATATATCGCGGCTCCAAAAGCAAGTTGTTTCCAAAAATATCGGAACATTTGTTCCGTAATAATTGACCGAAAACAGGACACACTAAGGCGAAAGGGGTGATACCATGGAAAACGCCAAGCCCGCGAAGCTCTCGAACGAGGATCTCGAGCGCATCGATCGCCTGCAAAACGACGTTATCTCCTCCGCCAGCGGCCAAAACGTGGTGCTGGTGGCTTACGAAAAAGAGTGACATTCCCTTTCAAAGAGCCGGGGAGTTTTCCGTTCCCCGGCTTTTCGCTTGCTTATAAATATTTTGGCGGGCGGCCCAAGCAGCCGCGCGGACGAGTATCAGTTCCCGGTCTCCTTATATCTTTTCCGCAGCACGTCCAAAATCGCGTCCTCGCTTCCAAAGGCGGAGGCCGCCAGGATGTATATCGTGCCCCGCGTCTCGTCTATGGCGTCGCAGACCTTGCCAAGCTCCGGCACCACCTTCATCTCGTCCTCGGTAAAACCGGCGAGCTTGAGGCGGACGGCGGCGTCGCAGGCCCGGCTTCCGGCGGCCACAACGCCGGAAACCTTCCCGGCCAGCCGCTCAAAGCTCACGTCATAGAGCCAGCTTATGTCCTTAAGGTCGAGATAGAGCACGTTGTTTATGAACAGCACCACGGTCTTTTCGCCGGGCTGCTCCAGCACATAGCTGATGCTCTGATCCAGCGAAACGGAGTTTTGCTTCGTCATCATGAGCACGGCGCGCCGGCCGCCCACCGGGAACTCCTCAAACCTCTCCCGCGCCACGGCAAAGCTCTCGCCGGCCCTGAGGACATCCTCTATTTTCAGCCCCGCCGTGCAGCAAAGCGCCGTGGCCGCGATCATGTTGTAAAAATAAAAAGTGGTGATGTAGCTTATGCTCACGGGGTCTCCGTTTATTTTCATGGTTCCGTGCTCAAAATCCACGTCCGTGCCGAGATACTCCGGCTCCGGCGACCGAAAGCCGCAGTTTGAGCACGCGAACTTGCCTATATGGTTGTAGTGGAAAAATTCGTAGTCCAGCCTGTGGAAGCACTTGGGACACACCTTGGCGTCGTGGGTGATGTTGACGCACTCGTCGGTGCTGCGGCTCGTCCTGTCCATGCCGAAATAGACGCGGGGGTTGTCCGGCGCTACGGTCTGGCTTATGGGGTCGCCGGCGTTGAGCACCAGCGTGACCCCCGGGCGAATGGCCATCTCTATCTTCGCCTTCACTATATCCGGGTTGCCGTTCCTGACCACCTGGTCGCGCAGCAAATTGTTTATCAGGAAAGCGTCCAGCCGCATATCGTTAAAGATAAACCGCGCCCACCGCTCGTCCACCTCAAACACGCAGAAGTCGTAATCCACATATCCGTTCATGCCGCAGTGGCAGAGCAGGGTGGTGGCTATGCCGCCGGTCAGGTTGCTGCCCTCGGTGTTGTTGAGCACGGTGTAGCCGTTTTTGCGCAGGATGTGGGCCGTCAGGTTCGCCGTGGTCGTCTTGCCGTTGGAGCCGGTGACCGCCAGCACCTTGCCTTTAAAGCGCAGTTTTTTGAAAAAGTCCGGGCATATTTTTAACGCCATCTCTCCCGGCAGGTTCGTAGCCCTGTGAAGCGGCTGTCCCACCAGCCTTATCAGTCTGCCTATAAGTACCGCAAAAAAGAAACGCATACCTATTCCCCCATTATAGCTTCGGACAAAGTCTATTCTGTCCTCCAGCGGTCAAAAAAATCAGTCCAGCTCGTCCCAGCCCGTCTTTATCAGCCGAGGGGCCACCGACGCGGAGGTCAGCTCGCGCACGCCGTCCAAAAACGCCGGCGCGTCCTCCTCCCTAAGCCTTACGGAGAGCGAAACCTCCGCGCCAAAGCCGCTTTCCAGCACCCGCGCTCCGGCGTCCGGCAGCCAGTGCTCAAATTTCCCGTACAGCTCATACGGCACGGAAAGCGCGTAGTCGGCGCTCTGGGCCATGGTGCGCACGGCGGCTGCCTCCAGCGCCAGCTTTGCGCCGTGCCCGTAGGCCCTTGAAAGCCCGCCCACGCCCAGCAGCACTCCGCCAAAATACCTTGTCACCACCACGCAGACGTCCACAAGCCCGCTGCCCTCCAGCGCGCCGAGCACCGGAACGCCGCCCGTACCCTGTGGTTCGCCGTCGTCTGAGGCGCGCTTTTTCCCGTCCCGCAGGGCCCAGGCAAAGACGTTGTGCCTCGCCTCCCTATGGCGGGCGCGTATCTCCGCGATGAAGGCCGCGGCGGCCTCCTCCGTCGAAACGGGCGCTATCTGGCCGATAAAGCGGCTTTTTTTCTCCGTGAACTCGCCCTCGGCAAAGCCCGCGGCCGTCCTGTACTCAGCCATCTGCGCCCTCCATAAAAAGTCATGAGCGTTTTGCCGTCCGTCGGCGGCGCGAAAACTCTTTGGCCGGCATTTAAAAAACGCCGGAACGCTCCTAAGTAAACCCTGATTAATTGACAAAATTAAGTAGGAGCCTGCGGCGCATTTTTATTTAGGGGCTATCGTTCCCGCGCCGCCTGTGGCGGATACAGCGGGAATGAGAGC
>CAYONL010000144.1:0-300 GCA_964405305.1 uncultured Oscillospiraceae bacterium
TTTCAGGCCCGAAACGGCCGGCATCGTCCTTGGCGCGTTCGCGGTGTCGCTGTTAAAAAAAGAGTTTCGTTCCCGGGGCGGCTCCTCGCCCATGACGCGGTTCGTGCTGGGCTTTTTCGTCATGGTGGGCGCGCTCATGTTCCTCGGCTGCCCTCTGCGCATGCTGCTGCGAATAGGCGGCGGCGACCTGAACGCGCTGGTGGGACTCGGCGGGTTCGCCGCGGGCATAGGCGCGGGAGCCATCGCTCTCAGCCGTGGGTTTTCGCTGCGCCGGTCGTACCCGCAGAATCGGCTTGAGGG
>CAYONL010000144.1:310-4592 GCA_964405305.1 uncultured Oscillospiraceae bacterium
CGCTCTCGCTGGCTGTGCCGTCCCTTTTTGCCTGGTCTGCGGAGGGGCCCGGCGCAAAGTTCGCTCCGGCGGCCATAGCGCTTATCTGCGGCGTAGTGGTGGGTGCGGCCGCGCAAAGAAGCCGCTTTTGCACCGCCGGCGGGATAAGGGACGCCTTTATGTTCCGGGATTTCCACCTGCTTATCGGCGCGGGAGCTTTGGTGGCGACCGTCGTCATTGGGAACCTCGCCCTTGGCAGCTTTAACCCGGGCTTTGCCGGACAGCCCGTGGCCCACACCGACGGACTGTGGAACTTCCTCGGCATGGCGCTGGTGGGCTGGGCAAGCGCGCTGCTGGGCGGCTGCCCGCTGCGTCAGCTCGTGCTGGCCGGTGAGGGCGACTCCGACTCCGCCATCGCCACAATCGGCATGGTGGCCGGCGCGGCGTTTTGCCACAACTTTGGGCTGGCCTCCTCCGCCGACGGACCCACAACAAACGGAATGGTGGCTGTGGCGCTGGGTTTCGCCGTTGTCGCCGCAATAACCTTTATGAACATACAGAAGGAGGACGCCTGATGAAAACTGTCGATGCGCGGGGCCTCGCCTGTCCCCAGCCCGTCGTTTTGGCGCGGAAAGCCGTGTTGGCCGACCCGGATGGGGCCGTGATAATTGTCGATAACGCCTGCTCGGTGGAAAACATTGGCAGGTTTGCGGCAAACTCCGGCTTTTCGGTGGAAAGCGCGGCCGAGGGCCCGGACTTCCGTCTGACCCTGAAGAAGCTGTGAGCGAGTATGTGGCCACCTTCCGCACCCACTTCTCGGCCCTTGCCAGCCGGCGAAAGCTTGAGGCGGCGGGTGTGGCGGCGCGCATGGCCCCTGTGCCGAGGGAGCTTTCCTCCAGCTGCGGCGTGTGCCTTTTCTATAGCGGCGACGGGCCCATGACCGAGCTTCTGCACCGGGACATGGAGCGCGTTTACCTTATGGCGGACGACGGCTACACCCCTGTGGCTGAAAACGAATAGCGCTCTATTTATAGTCGGAAAAGTGGCGGTCAAAAGCCTCCGCCACGGCCCTTTTGCACTCGCCCTCAAAGGCGCGGTAATCGGCCAGCAGCTTTTGCGCCTCGGCGGTCAGGCAGGCCCCGCCGCCGCCCGCACCGCCGGTGCAGGAGGTCAGCAGCTTCATATCAAGGCCCGCCTCGGCGTTTTTTACAATGCTCCACGCCTTGGAGTAAGACATACCCATTCCGGCGGCGGCCTGTCTGAGCGAACGCTGCTCGCCCACGCGCTCCAAAAGCTCCGCCACGCCGGGACCAAAACATTTTTCTTCTCTAAATATCCTTATGGCGGCCACGGGCCGGAGTTTGCTCTGTTCCAACGCCATCCCCCGCTTTTTAAATTTTTTGCAGCCGTTTATAAATTGGCGCTCGCGGACGGGCAAACAGCTTTTTCGCCCCCGCCGCAGCCGGGAACACCGTATTTGTCCCGGAAATTTGCGCGGGCCGAAAGCCTGCCCGCATCAACACGCGCCGCGGTTCAGCCATAGGCTTTACATTATTATACCGCGCGAAGGAGCGCTTTACAATAAGGAGGCCCCCATGTCAGAAAAGCTGTACAGGGCCCTGGGCCTGCCCCCGGGCGTCACCGCGTTCGTCGGCGGCGGCGGCAAAACCTCTCTCATACTTGCGCTGGCGGCGGAGCTTTCGGAAAACCACACCGTACTGATAGCGACGAGCACGCACATCTATCCGCCGCCCTGCCCGGTGCTCATCTCACCCACGGCCGGAGAGCTTGCGAAGGCCTTTGAGCGGGAGCCGGTGCTCGCGGCCGGAAGCTCCGTGACAAAGGGCAAGCTGGGGCCTTTGCCGGAGCTTGCAGAGCTTTACCCGGCGCTGGCGAACTACGCTCTGGTGGAGGCGGACGGCTCCCGCGGGCTGCCCTTAAAAGCGCCCGCCGCACACGAGCCCGCGATACCCGGCGAGGCGCGGCTCGTGGTGGCGGTAATGGGGCTGGATGGCATAGGCAAGCCAATTTCGGCGGTCTGCCACAGGCCGGAGCTTTACGCCTTGCTGCTGGGGAAGGACGTTTCGGACAGGGTGACCCCGCGGGACGCCGCCGCCGTGCTCATGAGCGAAAGGGGCGGCAAAAAAGGCGTCGCCTGCGGCTTCGCCGTGGTGCTCAACAAGGCGGACACGGAGGAAAGACTTCTGTACGCGCGGGAGACAGCCGCCCTTTTGCCCGAAACCGTGCTCATAACGGCGCTGAACGGGCGGGACAAACTAATTGAGACTTGGAGGAACGGCAGATGCTTGTGATGATAAAGGGCGCGGGTGACCTGGCCAGCGGCGCAGCCCTGCGCTTTTACAACAGCGGGTTCGGCGTGGTCATGACCGACCTGCCCCAGCCGACGGCCATACGGCGAACGGTGGCCTTTTGCCCGGCAATAACCGAGGGTCGCGCCGTGGTGGAGGGCGTGGAGGCCGTTTTCGCGCCCACAACGGAGGCCGCGCTGGCCCTCACCCGGACGGGAAAGATCGCGGTGCTGGCGGATGAGCACGCCGAAAGTGTTTCTCTGCTGCGGCCCGACGTGCTAATAGACGCCGTGCTCGCGAAGTACAACACCGGCACGAACATCTTCGACGCGCCCACCGTGATAGCGCTGGGGCCCGGCTTCACCGCCAAAACCGACTGTCACGCCGTGGTGGAGACAAAGCGCGGCCACAACCTGGGGCGCGTATATTATGAGGGCGCGGCGGCCCCGAACACCGGCAGGCCCGGCGATATAGGCGGCTACACGGTGGAGAGAATAATCCGCGCGCCGAAGGACGGCATTTTTACGCCCACCCGTGAGATAGGCGACACGGTGGCGGCGGGCGACCGTGTGGCCACGGTGGATGGCGAGCCGGTTTTGGCCGGGATAGGCGGGGTCTTGCGCGGCATACTGCCCGCCGGAACGCCCGTTTTCGCCGGGATGAAAAGCGGCGACGTGGACCCGCGGGGCGTGGCGGAATACTGCCGCACCGTCTCCGACAAGGCGAGGGCGGTGGCCGGCGGCGCGCTGGAGGCCGCGCTGCACCTGACGGGAGGGATGAAGCCTTGAGCGAGAGCGGCGTAAAGCTGACAAAGCTCGCCCGCTGCGCCGGCTGCGGCGCAAAGGTGGGCGCGGGCACTCTGGCGTCGCTTTTGGGCGGGCTGGAGGTGCGGCGCGACCCCGACCTGCTGGTGGGGTACGACAGGAGCGACGACGCCTCCGTCTACCGGGTGAGCGACGAGGTGGCGATCATAAACACGGTGGATTTTTTTCCGCCCATGGTGGACGACCCCTTTATTTTTGGCCAGATAGCGGCGGCCAACGCCCTTTCGGACATATACGCCATGGGCGGCGAGCCGCGGGTGGCGCAAAACATCCTTGCCGTGCCGCAAAATATGCCGGGCGAGGACGTCCGCGCCATACTGCGCGGCGGCTACAGCAAGGTGTACGAGGCGGGCGCGGTCATAACCGGCGGCCACAGCATATTTGACGAGGAGCCGAAGTACGGCCTCGCGGTCACGGGCTTTGTCCGGCCGGACAGGTACATTGCCAACTGCGGCGCGCGCCCGGGCGACCGGCTGATCTTGACAAAGCCGCTGGGCCTCGGCATAATGAACACCGCGATAAAGGCCGGGTTCGCTTCGCCGGAGGGGGAGGCCCGCGCCGTGGAGCTAATGACGGCGCTGAACCGCGCGGCCCGGGACATAATGGTGAAATACGAGGTGCACGCGGCGACGGATGTGACCGGCTTTTCGCTGCTGGGCCACGGGGTGGAGATGGCGGAGGGCTCCGGCGTGACGCTTGAGATAGCTCCCGCCGCTGTGGACATAATCCCGGAGGCGCTGGAGCACGCGAAAATGGGCCTGCTGCCGGAGGGGATGTACCGCAACCGGGAGTTCGCCGGGCCGAGGGTGGACACGGGCGGCGTGCCGCTGCACATCTGCGACGCGCTGTTTGACCCGCAGACCTCCGGCGGCCTGCTGATAGCCGTGGCTCCAAAGGACACCGCCGGCCTGCTGGCGGAGCTGGCGCCCGCCGTGCCGTCGGCCAGGCTGATAGGCCGCGCCGTGGAAAAACGTGATAGGGCCATCGAGCTGCGGGACGTTAAATTTTAACATATGAATAGGGCGTCCATCCGAAGGGGCTCGCGTCCCCGCGCCGCCTTGAAACTTACACCACCTTATAATGAGGGCGTCCATCCGAAGGGTCTTAGGGGCAATCGGAATGGACGGTCAGAAATATAGTCGTTCCGCTCGCGCCTAAAGGGGCTTCGCG
>CAYONL010000145.1:0-4564 GCA_964405305.1 uncultured Oscillospiraceae bacterium
GCACGCGGATGGTGTACTCCACATAGCCGTCGGTTTCGGAGACGGTGGCGGCCGCGTTGATGCCGGCGCTTTTCATGGTGCTCACGGCGCGGTCGATGGTGTTTAAAAAAAGGCGCAGGTCGCGGACCACGAGAACGCGCCGGTAGTTCGGTTTGGAAGGGGGCGGGGCCAGCAGCCCGTCTATGTACTTTTCGGCGGCGGAGACATTCATCCCGAGGGCTATCATCTTTTTCAGCGCGGCGCGGCGCTTGTCGTCGGTGGGCAGCTTTAAAAGGGCGCGGGCGTGGCGCTCGGTCAGGCCGTTTTCCGTTATGGCGGCGCGCATATCCTGGGGCAGCCGCAGCAGCCGCAGCTTGTTGGACAGGGTGGAGGGGGCGAGCCCCAGCTTTTTTGCGGCCAGCTCGTGGGGCAGCTCCCAAACCGACAGCAGGGCGGCGATCCCCTCGGCCTCGTCGAAAAGGGAGAGGTCGCTGCGCTGGAGGTTTTCGGTCAGCGCGAGCACGGCGGATTCCCTATCCGTGGCGTCGAGCACGATGGCGTCGATCTCGTCCCGTTTTAAAAACCTGTGGGCCAAAAGCCTGCGCTCGCCGGCTATCAGCTCGTAGCCGCCGCCGGTTCGCCGCACGGAGACGGGCTGGAGCAATCCGTTTTCCCTGATGCTTTCCGCCAGGGAGGCTATGCCCGCCTCGTCAAAGGAGCGCCGGGGCTGGGCCGGGTTTGGCGATATGGAGGAAACGGGCAGCTTGACCACTGTGACGGGCGGGTGTCCACCGAACAATTTCATGTCGCCACCTCCTGCCCATAATCTACCATATATATTAGAAAATATCCAGCATTATCCATCGCAAATTTCTACACAAACCGCCCGCCGTGCTCGGGCCCGCCGAAAAAAACCGGGAAAGCGGGCGATAGCTGTCGCGGAGCGGAATATATTGCGGCGAAAACATAACTCCGAGAAATTGCGGCACAATATATAATATCGAATAACGATAAATAATTGTTGACAAACGGCAAGAGCGGTGGTATACTGCGGCTATAGAAAAAAGGAGGCGTCGAGGTGAAGAAGCAATTTGTGTGGCTGCTCCGGGCGGGGCTTGCGCTGGCGGTTTTAGGCGGGTGCGGCGCGGCGTTTTGGTTCGCGCCGAGCATGGGGAAGGAGCTCGCGTCCGCGCTGCCGGAGTACGGCTATATGTTCTGGCCGTGCCTGGGGTATATATGGGGCCTGTTCGCGCTGTATTTTACGGGTATCTATCAGGGCTTTGTGATCGTTGGCAACATAGCGGGGGAGCGCTCCTTCACCGAGGAGAACGCGAAGCGGCTGATGCTCATAGCGAAGCTGGCGTTTGCCTGCTCCGTGCTCATAGGGGCGGGGGAGGGCGCACTCTTTTGCATGAACCTGCTCCACCCGGGCATGTTCCTGCTTTGCACGGCGGTGGCGGCGGTGGGGCTGGTGCTTGCGGTGGCGGCGGCAACGCTTTCCCACCTGACGGAAAAGGCCGCCGCGCTCCAAAGCGACAGCGACCTTACAGTATAAAGGGGGCGGCGGTTTGGCTGTTACGGTGAATCTGGACGTTGTGCTCGCCCAAAGGAAAATGAGCATGACCGAGCTTTCCGAGCGGGTGGGCATCACCCTCGCGAATCTCTCCATACTTAAAAACGGGCGGGCCCGCGCCATACGCTTTTCCACGCTGGAGGGGATATGCCGCGCGCTGGAATGCCAGCCCGGCGACATATTGGAGTATCTTCCGGACGCGCCCGGCGCTGAGCACGGCGAAGGCGAGGAGGCGTGAGCATGGCGGAAAACATAGTTTTGGGCATGGAACTGAGCGGCGCGGAGCTGGAGGCCGTGGAGGACGCTTTTATAGACTGCTTCGGCGGGCTTTACGCGCCCTTTTGTAAGGATAAAGCGAGACTCGCCAGAGCTTTTCGCGGTTCGCTGAACAGGGAGAGGATGTTCGCGGCGCTGGAGGACGGGCACATAAAGGGCTTTCTGCTGTACTCAAACGTGGACCCGCCCTTTGCCATGCACCTTGTGCCGGAGACGGTTAAAGGAGAGTTCGGCGCCGTGGCGGGCGGGCTTTTCGCGGCGATAATGAACAGGGCGTACTGCGACCGGGCCAAGGTGAAGTACGCCAACGAGGTTTACATAGAGTTTTTGGGCGTGGTGGATTACGAGCGGGGCCGCGGAGTTGGCGAGCGGCTGCTTGCGCGCATACATGAGGAGCCGTGCTACGACACCTGGCGGCTGGATGTGCTCGGGAAAAATCTCGCAGCCCAGAGGCTCTACAACCATATGGGCTACGTGACCACGGGCATAAAAAACGGCCTGTTCAACAAGCTGATGATAGGCGACAGGACGGTGTATATGGAGCGCGGGCTTCCCGGCGAAAACGAGTACATAGACGAGTGACAGACCCGCCTTTGTCTTTTGCTCTTTTACAAGGCGCTTTTGTTCATCGGCGCTTGTCATTAAAACGAGGGAGGGGCATTTGAGGCGCCTTTGTCTTTCGCTTTTTCGCATGGCTTCACATGCTCAGCGGCGCTTGCCATTAAAACGAGGGAAGGGCATTTGTCACGCCTTCATCCATATCTTTTTCTCGCAAGGCATCGGCGCCTGGCATATGTTCCACGTGAAACAAAGCGCCGGAGGGCACCGCTAAAAACGGCCTGTTCAACAGGCTGATAATGGGCGACAGAACGGTGTACATGGAGCGCGGGCTTCCCGGCGAAAACGAGTACATAGACGAGTGACAGACCCGCCTTTGTCTTTTGCTCTTTTACAAGGCGCTTTTGTTCATCGGCGCTTGTCATTAAAACGAGGGAGGGGCATTTGAGGCGCCTTTGTCTTTCGCTTTTTCGCATGGCTTCACATGCTCAGCGGCGCTTGCCATTAAAACGAGGGAAGGGCATTTGTCACGCCTTCATCCATATCTTTTTCTCGCAAGGCATCGGCGCCTGGCATATGTTCCACGTGAAACAAAGCGCCGGAGGGCACCGCAAAAAACGGCAGCCCTCCGGCGACGATTTTATTGACAGGGGTCAGGCCTGTTGGGGCAGGAAACCGGGCAGCTCGGAGGGATCGGAAAAGCTCATTCCGAAAGCCTTTTCGCGCATCACCTGATACAGCTCGGCGTGGGTGGCGTGCAGATAGGGGTTCACAAAAATGACGCCTATGCCGCAGCAGAGAGTGCCCAGCAGGTACCAGCCGATAAAGGAGAGATCCAGCACAAAGATGTTCCACTTCTCGCCATCGGTCATCTTTTTAGAGAGCTCAAAGGCGCGGGCGGTGGATATCTGCGGGTTTTCGGCCAAAATATAGGGCACCATGGTATACTCGTAGGATTTTATAATGCCGGGAATAACGAACAGTAAACTCCAAAGGAATATTTTAAGTTCGCGCATGAACATCGTTTTTACGGTGTTCATGTAGTTCCCGTTGCCGAAGGCCCAGAAAAGGCGTGCAAAACGGGAAGGGAAGGAGCGGTTCTCCATAAAGAAGCGGTTTTCGCCCACCTCCACGGGGCAGGAGAGGAACGCACGAACAGCGAAGCCCACCGCAAAGCCGATTACCAGCGTGACGATGACCACGGTGACAACGGTCGCGACGGCGAGGGCGTTGTCAAACAAGCCTTTGAATTGTTCTACGTAGTAGGCACCGAAGTCGTTAATGCTGTCCGCGCCGGATTTGTAGTACTGCACGGCGCTGGATCCGGCGTTGGAGCCAGCCGCGCTGCTGCCGCCGCCACCGTTAGCGCCGAATATTCCGGCAACCAACGTCACGGCCAGAGGCAGCCAGTAATTGATGCTCAAAATACGCTTTGCCTCGGTTTTTAAACGCGCTCTTGTCCACATATGTATCTCCTCGCTTTCATCATAATTATATCGGATGAGTCGCGGCATTTGTGTATAAACTGTGAATTTTACTCGGTTATGTTACATAATAGTGTTTTAAAGATGGGAACGTCAAAAAAAGCCGGGCTATATTCAAAAAGTTCTTGACAAACCGGGGCCTTGTATAATATAATTAAATTCGCTCAATTGCGATATGGCGGCATAGCTCAGCTGGCTAGAGCATTCGGTTCATACCCGAAGTGTCGATGGTTCAAATCCATTTGCCGCTACCATTCCGGGGCCCTCCATCAAGGTGGGCCCTTTATATGGCCCGATGGTCAAGCGGTTAAGACACCGCCCTTTCACGGCGGCTACGCGAGTTCGAATCTCGCTCGGGTCACCAAAAAACGCAGCAGGGACAAAGTCCCCGCTGTGTTTTTTTATAGAGTGAGATTCGAAGCGGCGCGGAGGTGAATAAACGTCCAGTGGACGTTTAGAGCCGCGCCTGACCGAGCGACCCGGTCGCGAGAATCGAATCTCGCTCGGGTCACCAAAAAACGCAGCAGGGACGAAGTCCCGGCCGTGTTTTTTTATAGAGAGAGATTCGATGCAGGGGCGGATATTATCCGCCCGAACCCTTCCGGCAAAACACATAACAAACCGTTGGGTGTGTTACGGGCCACTGTAGGGGCGAACTGTGTGTCAAGAGAAACATGGTTTACAGCAAGTGCAA
>CAYONL010000146.1:0-4456 GCA_964405305.1 uncultured Oscillospiraceae bacterium
GTTTCTGACCGACCAATCGGGAAGCCCCCTTAGTTAAATGCGCCGCAGGCTCCTATTTAATTTTGGAAATTAATCAGCGCTTACCTAAAAACGGCGCCCGCCGGCTCTCCTTTAAGAAAGCCGGCGGGCGCCGTAGTTTTTGGTTCAGCGAAGCCAGACCGTTGTGCAAAAAAGTATGAGCAGCGCGGCGGCGGCGATAAATATGAGCGCTATGGCAAGCCCCGCCAGCATGGCGTTCACGATAAGGGAAAAGGTCTCCCTTCCCGTCAGCCGGGGCGGCGGCTCCTGCTCGCCTTCCGGACTTGGCGGCTTGTACCAGGGCATGCCCTCCACGTTCATGTTGGCGACGGTCTCGCCGTTGTCGTCGTCGTATTCGCGCTCCCTATGCCTTCCGAACATCGCCTTGCTCCGTGTCGTCCTCATGCTCCGCCAGAGGCGCGTCGTCGTACAGGTGGCAGCAGACGTAGTGGCCGTTTCCAAAGTCGCGGGCCAGCGGGCGCTCGTGCTTGCATATCTCCATGCAGTCCTTGCAGCGTGTGTGGAACTTGCAGCCCTCCGGCGGATTGACCGGCGAAGGCAGGCTGCCCTCAAGTATCACGCGCTTCATCTTCACCGTCGGGTCGGGCACGGGTATGGCGCTGAACAGGGCCTTGGTGTAGGGATGGAGCGGATTTGCGAATATGTCGTCCTTCGTGCCGAACTCCACCAGGTTCCCAAGGTACATGACGCCCACCGTGTCGCTTATGTGCTCGACAACTGACAGGTCGTGGGAGATGAACAGATACGTCAGGTGGAACTTCTCCTGCAAATCCATGAGCAGGTTGATTATCTGGGCCTGAATGGATACGTCCAGCGCGGAGACAGGCTCGTCGCAGACGATGAACTCCGGATTCAGAGCCAGGGCGCGGGCGATGCCTATGCGCTGGCGCTGGCCGCCTGAAAACTCATGGGGATACCTGTCCTTATGATAGGGCTGGAGGCCGCAGTTCTGCATGACCTCGGTGACGTAGTCCTCATACTTGTCCTTAGGCACCAGATGGTGCTCCTTTACCGCCTCGCCTATTATCTCCCCCACGGGCAGACGCGGTGACAGGCTGGAGTACGGGTCCTGGAAGATGAGCTGCATTTTCGGACGCATGGCCCGCAGCTCCTCTTTCCCAAGGGCGTATATCTCCTGGCCGTTAAAGCAAACCTCGCCGCCGGTCTTTGGCTCCAACCGCAGGATAGTGCGGCCCACGGTCGTTTTGCCGCAGCCGGATTCGCCCACAAGGCCCATGGTGGTGCCGCGCTTGATGCTGAAGCTGATGCCGTCCACCGCGCGGACATAACCCGCCGTCTGGCTGAAAAGGCCCTTTTTGACGGGAAACCAGGTCTTGAGGTCGCGCACCTCTATAACATTTTCGGGGTCGTGCTCAAGCGGCTTTTTTTCGTGCTCATTCGCCATCCTGCTCGCCTCCCTTCACATGCTTTTCGGCGTAGTTGTAGCAGACCACGCTGTGGGTCTCGGTTATCTTCTGCTCCACGGGGTACGGGCCGGAGCAGACCTCGCTGCACCTTTCGCACCTGTCGCGGAAATAGCAGTAGTCCGGCATATCTATCGGGTTCGGAACCTTGCCCGGTATGCTGTAAAGCCGTTTGGTGCGCTTGTTGACAACGGGCTTGCTCTCCATAAGGCCGATGGTGTAGGGATGGCGCGGGTCAAGGAACACTTCCTCCGCCGTGCCCTTCTCAACAATCCTGCCGGCGTACATGACCACCACGTAATCCGCCATCTCGGCAATGACGCCGAGGTCGTGGGTGATGAGCATGATGGAGGAGTTGATCTTGTCTTTCAGACCCCGCAAAAGGTCGAGTATCTGGGCCTGTATCGTCACGTCCAGCGCGGTGGTAGGCTCGTCCGCGATTATAAGGCGCGGGTTGCAGGAAAGAGCCATGGCTATCATGACGCGCTGGCGCATACCGCCGGAAAGCTCGTGCGGGTACATGGTGTAAACGCCGTCGGCGTTGGCTATGCCCACCATTTTCAGCATCTCTATGGAGCGCGCCTTGACCTGCTCCTTCGTCATCTCCGGATTGTGCAGGGCGATGACCTCGTCGGTCTGAACGCCTATGCGGAACACGGGATTTAGGCTGGTCATCGGCTCCTGGAATATCATGGCCATCTCGTTGCCGCGCAGGCGCTGCATGACCTCGGTCGGAGTTTTGGCTATGTCATAGACCCCGTCGTCGGCGGCAAAGCGTATCTCTCCGCCCACTATCTGGCCCTGCGGACGCTGGACAAGCTGCATCAGCGACAGGCTCGTTACGGATTTGCCGCAGCCGGACTCTCCGACCACGCCCACCGTCTTGCCTCTCGGAACGCTGAAGGTCACGCCGTCCACCGCCTTGACCGTACCCACGTCCGTAAAAAAGTAGGTGTGCAGGTCGTCGAACTCGACTATGTTCTCCGGGTCCTTCATTTTGGCGGTGTACTCGGCCGGGTCCACGTTGCTGCGGTTGCGCTGCTTTTCAAGATAATTTGTTATCTTGCGGTTCTCGCGGCTGATCTCGCGGCTCTCCTTTGCGGTAAGGTAGTTGGAGCCGCCATCTTTCTGGCCCTTGCGGCGCTCTACGGATTTTTGGATCTCCTGCTGGATATTTATATCGCTCATATCGTTCACCTACCTCTTCATCTTCGGGTCAAAGGCGTCGCGCAGACCGTCTCCGACGAAGTTGAACCCCAGCACGGTCACCAGTATGAGGAAGCCGGCCGGTATCCACACGAACCAGAAGTGCGTCAGCACATAGCTGTCGTTGACCGCGTTGACGATGTTGCCCCAGGATGCGTAAGGGAACTTGACGCCGAGGCCGAGGAACGAAAGCGTCGCCTCCGTCAGGATAACGGAACCGAGGCCCATGGTGGCGTAGACTATTATCTGCGGTATGACGTTCGGAACAAGGTGCTTGAATATGCGGCGGGAGACGCTGATGCCCGTGGCCTCCGTCGCAAGCATGAACTCCTGCTCACGCAGAGAGAGTATCTGTCCGCGGACGACGCGCGCCACCGTCGGCCAGCTCAGTATTCCGAGTATCATCATAAGATAGAATATTCGCGTTTGCGAGGGCACGTTCAGCGCGCTCATGGCCGTACCGAGTATGATGTACAGCGGCAGGCTCGGTATGCAGTTGAAAATATCCACAAGACGCATTATAACGTTGTCTATCCAGCCGCTGAAATAGCCGGAAACGCCGCCCAGTATGACGCCCAGCACCGTTTCGATGATGACGACCACAAAGCCTATCATCAGGGAGACGCGCCCGCCATACATCAGCCTTGTCATAAGATCCATGCCGAAGCCGTCGGTGCCCATGGGATGGGCGGAGGACGGCTGGGAGTAGGTGTCTATGAGCTGGGTGGTGGACTCGGTCTTTATGTCGAAAAGGATGCCCTTGCGCTCTATGGTGTAATGGGTGGAAACGCCGTCCGGCCCGACAAAGTCTATGGAGTTGACCCCATTGTCTATTGCCTGCTGCACCGCGTCCTTAAAGTCGATGGACAAAAACACATCCACAGAGCTTGGCGTCACCTGCAGCCGGGACAGGCGGGCATATTCCTCGCCGCTCGCCTTATTGTAGACGATGGCGCTGTCCTCCTCCTCGCGCAGCTCGTACTCCACTCCGTCCGCCGTAAACGTCTTCTGGTCGCCGCCCGCGGCCTTTTCGGCGGCAAGGCGGAAATCATAGGTTATGGGCGTATCCTTGGAGTACATATCGATTATTGTCTTTGACGCCAGCGCTATCTCCGAACCCTTGGAGATGGTGTACTGCTTCATGGCGTAGGAATAGCTGTAAAACGAGCCGTCGTACTCGAACACCGGCTGCTGCGCCTCCACCGCCTGAGCAAACGCGGCGGTAAAGCCGGCGTCAAACTTCTCGTCCTCATGGCCTTCGGCGGCCTTGAAGCTGTAGATGCCCTTGACGCCCATACCCGTGGCCACGACCACCAGCCGCTCCACACGGTAAAACTCCTCGCCCTCCTGCTTCAGCACATACTCCACGTCGCCGGAGGAAAAAACATCTTCGCCCTTATTTATGGCGAGTATCATGGCGGCCTGGGAGGAGGATTTGAACTCCTTGCCCTCCCTGACGCTGTAATAGAAATTGTCGTTCAGGCTGGCGGAGGCGTAGCTTTTCATCATGGTGTCCGTCTTGTAAAATATCTGCGTCTCGCCATAGGGGCTGATAAACCCGCCCAGAAAGGAAAACAGAAACACCGCCACCAGTATGATAAGCCCGACTATGGCCAGGCGGTTCCTGATAAAGCGCTTCATGACCAGCATACCGGGCGAAAGCACCTTTATTCGCTGCTCGTCGTCCAACGCGACGGGGGCGCCGGTCTGCTTCTTTTCGGTTTCGGGAGCATTTTGCTTCTTGTTGTCTTCTTCCAATTTGGCGCCTCCTTTCAGTTTACACGCAC
>CAYONL010000147.1:0-4454 GCA_964405305.1 uncultured Oscillospiraceae bacterium
CGGCAAAAACGAGTACATTGAAACGAGCCGCCCGCTGGGCGCGGTCACCACCACCAGCGGGCGGCTCGTTTCAATGTACTCGTTTTTGCCGTAGCCCTCGTCGCTGACTATCAGCGGCACATCCGCCGGGTACCCCTCTATGGGATAGTGCAGGTACGACCGAACGCCCAGCCGCGACAGCCTCTCCTTAAACTGCATGGCCGCCCGCTGGCCCGTGTAGCGCGTTATCACCACCGAGCCGACGTAAAGCCCTATGGCCGAAAAGGCGTCGATGAGCCGCAGCACGTCCAGGTCGTAGGTTATGCCCAAGTCGCCGCGCACCTTGTTTTTCTCAATGTCACCGGCGTTTATGACAATGACAATTTCCGCCTGCTCCGCCAGCTCCAGCAGCAGCTTGACCTTGGTGTCCGGCTCAAAGCCCGGAAGCACCCGCGAGGCGTGATAGTCGTCAAACAGCTTGCCGCCAAATTCCAGATAGAGCTTCCCTCCAAAAAAATTGATACGCTCCCGTATCTTTTCCGATTGCATGGCAAAATACTTCCCGCTGTCAAAACCCTTCCTCTTCATGTCTCTCTCCATCAATATTTGATTTCCAGCCCAAAAAGCCGGAATAAACGCGCCGTACAGCTCTCCGATAGTCATTTATCACATTTTTCGCCAAAAGTGATGACAAAGGCAAAAATATCAATTATAATAAAATAGATTTACCGAGGCTATGCCTTTATAAAGTATAAAACCAAACCCACCCGCCGTCAACAGCTTTTGGCGGCTCTGAGCTAATTCTGCCGAACGGAGGCACGCTTTTTGAAAAAGATCGCAGCGCTGCTGCTGGCTTTCGCCCTCATGTTTGCCATGACCGGGTGCTCGGTCAGCGAGACGCTTAAAAACTTCGCCAGCGAAATATCCAGCCTCGTCCCCAACGACGTGGAGCACCTCTTGGACTCCACCCTGGGCTCCGGCTCCGGCGGCAACGGCCACGAATCCATCTTGTCCACCGGCTACGCCAACATGCTGAAAAGCGAGAAGTATTACCTGTTGTACAGCCTTTCCCCCGACGGCGACCTGATAAATTTTGGCCGCAGCGGGGTGCGCGCCGGCTCGAAATCCGCCGGAGCCAGCATCATTTTGGACAACGGCGTATATTATCTTCTTGACGACGTAAATCTGACCGCCACGGTCATAGACCCCGCCTCCTACCCCACCGCGCCCGTTATGGTGGATGCCTCCGACATCAAATATGCCGACTCCGCCGACGGCGAACTGGACGGCAAGGCCCTTGTCCGCGAGGATTACACCACCGGCGGCGGCGACATAACCTTCTGGATGGAGGGCTCCGACCTGTACGCGATAGATATACAGCAGACGAACTGCACGAAGCTAATATATGTCTCCGACTTTACAAAGCACGTCACCAGCGATCTTATAAACATCCCCGCAACCTATGCCATTGTGGGGGGCTGAGCCTTGCGCCCAGTCAGACAACCCCGTTAAAAGGGCTAACGCCTTTTTTTAATCCAACAGTTTTGAGGAGGTAATCAAAAATGGCACAGATCACCGCACCGGTATTCGACCCGCAGGACATCCAGCAGAATAAGACCATGGCCGGGCTCGCTTTTCTCGGTATCCTGTTTTTCCTTCCGCTTGTGTCCTGCCCCAACTCGGCGTTCGGCCGCTGGGCAGCGAACCAGGGCCTGCTTGTGCTCCTTGCTTCCATCGTGGTCAGCTTGATCAACATCATCCCGCTGCTGGGCCAGATCATCTATCTGGTTCTTTCCCTGCTCATCGCCATCTTCGCCATCATCAGCATGGTCGGCGCGTTCCAGGGACAGGCGAAACCCATTCCCGTGATCGGCGGCATCTCCATTATAAAGTAATAACGCCGTACATATTCGATTTAAAACGCCCGGTCCACAACAGACCGGGCTGTGATATTTTACGAAAGGACTGATAACAGTGGGATTTTTTGACGAGATTGGCGACAAGCTGAACAACGTGGCGGACAAGGCCACCGAAAAGGTGAACTCCATGAACGAAACAAATCGCCTGCGCGGCGAGCTTTTGGCGGAGGAGCAGAAACTGGAGCAGCTCTACGCGGGCCTCGGCCGGCGCATCTACGACATTGCCAAGGGCGACCCTACCTCTATCCTTTCGGAGGAGTGTAAGGCCGTGACCGAAAGCGAGGCAAGGGCGGCTTTCCTAAGGGAGCAGCTTGAGCCCAAGCCGGTCGTCCAGCCGGAGCCGGAGCCGGTCGTCCAGCCGGAGCCGCAGCCGGTCATCCCGCCGGAGCCGCAGCCGGTCGTTCAGCCTGCGCCGCAGCCGGTCATCCCGCCGAAACCGCAGCCGGCCGTCCAGCCGGAGCCCCGGCCCGCCAGCCTTACGCACAACCCCTACGCGGCGCCCGCCCAGGACAGCGCCGACACGGCTCCCAAATACAAAAAATTCTGCCCTCAGTGCGGCTCGCCCAACGTGAACAACGCAAAGTTCTGCCCCACCTGCGGCACGCCGCTTTCTTTCTGAAATCACAGCTTATAAAATACGGGCGCCCCACGAAAAACGGGGCGCCCGTATTTTTATTGCTTTTACCCCACAAGCTCCGCCATGACGACAAAGCGCTGGTTCGCGTCGCTGCCGAGATAGCGGGTGCAGGTGGACATGGTCAGTATCTTGTTCCCGCCGTAGGAGGAGTTGTAAAGCCCGTAGCTCTGGCTCAGCCCTATGGCCCTTGAGGCGACGCCGGAGGTGCCGCCGTTGGGATAGATATAAAAGCTCAGGTCCCGCGTAAAGAACACCGCGAACACTCTGTAGGTGTAGCTGGAGCCATCCGCCGTCGTCAGCGATATGGTGCGGTTTGACGAGGCGAAGCCGTTGTTGAAGAAATCCATCAGCGCCTCAAACTGCGCGCCGCCGGACTTGAACGGGTAGGCATAGTTTCCCCAGTTGTGGCCGTAAAGCACCACGTTGTTGGACAGAGCGCCGCCCGAAAGCCTGGTGTTGGCCGAGGTCCACGCAAGCTCGCTGTAATTGTACGCGCCCGCCGCAAAGCTGTAATACGCCGTATTTTGGTACACGGGATAGCTTGCGAGCCGCGTGCCCGAAACGGTCACGTAAGCCGCCGGCATGACGGTCCCGCTGTACGAATAGGTCTGCGTCGCGCCGGCCGGGTTCGCTATGCCGTTTCCGGCCGCCCTGCCCTCCGTCTCCGGCGCGGACTTCGGCTTCGTCGTCTCGACAAGGTTCGGATAGCGGGCCGCTATGAGATTTTTATACTTTGTGCCCTTCAAGTGGCGGTAGGGCAGGCCCGGCTGGGGCGTGTCGCAGGCGCAGACCGCCACCTCCTCCGCCGGCTGCTCCTGGGCGTCCACCTGCTCCACAGCCGAGCCGGAGAAAGCCGCCGCAGCAAGCAGGGCCGCCAAAATTGCCGCCACAACGCGGGATCTTATATTATAGTGTTCAAACGCCATGCAAACTCCTCCCTTAAACGGGCTTTATTATACCATAGTTTCCAGATATTCGGCAACACATTTTTTTTTATTTTTACCATATATGTTTTGTTTGTATCAAATAAGCGCCGGGGCATAAGCGCGCCTGCGGGCGCCGCGGCTCCCCCGCCCCTCCGAAAGAATTATTATACATATTTATGCAATATTATTTATTTTGTTACCTTCAATACTCCCCTCCCCCGCTCCCGCCCGCACCAACGCGTCCTGCGGGCCACGGCTTTTCACGGGACGGCGCGAGCTTCGTTCCGCCGGACACAAACCGGCGCACATCACAGCTCCGTCCTCTCCGGTCACTAAATTATTGGCAAAAAGGATTTAATATACACATACTATGGTATATAATTTATGGTAATTGCATATTAATTTTATTCATCCATCCAATGGAGCGGCCCCCGCAGCGATACGCTTGTGGCTGCGCGCCGCGTCCCTGACGCAAAAACCAGCGACGCCTGAAGCCGCGGACGGTTTTTGCGGTGTCGCGAGGCGAGTTTTGCTTTATTGCCGCCTGCCCCACCGGTACGACGTTTAACGAGGTGCTTTTGATGGATAATAACCAGCCTTCCTTTAAATGCGGCAGCATTGTTGACCACACGTTAGCCAGCTACCTTGAGAACACCTCCGACCTGGCGTATATCAAGGATTCCCGTCTGGCCTACGCGGGCGCGTCGTCTGCGTTTGCGTCGGCGCTGGGCCTCGGCTCGGCCGACGGACTTGCCGGAAAGACTGACCCAGAGCTTTTTGCCGGGGTGGAGATGGCCCTTCTGCGCTCCGACCGGGATGCCGGAATCCTCTCCTCCAAGGCTCCCGACGTGGACAGAGCAGAACAGTTCTCATTTCCGAACGCGGCGAACATGGCTTATCTGGCCTCCCGATACCCGGTTTTCGGCGCGGAGGGCGCCGTCTCCGGCGTATTTTGCATATTGCGCCCGACCTCCGCGGAGCAGGAGGACGAGG
>CAYONL010000148.1:0-4428 GCA_964405305.1 uncultured Oscillospiraceae bacterium
ACGACTTTCTCTCAGAGACTGCAAACTAATTTGCGCATAAACCTTGACACTACCGAAAAAATATCTGTGTTCTTTTGCGCGCAAATTGCATAATATATATTGACAGCTGTCTATGTAAGGCCTATAATTTCATATAGACATTAATCTATGTGAGGCGAGTAAATATGAATCCTGATGACGTTGCCCTTATTTGCAAGGCGCTGGGCGACCCCAACCGGCTGCAGATCGTACAGATGCTGTCCGATGGCGAGAAATGCGCCTGCAAGCTGCTGGAGGCCTTTGATTTCACGCAGCCCACCCTTTCCCACCACATGAAGGTGCTGTGCGGCTGCGGCCTTGTCAACGTGCGGCGGGTGGGCAAATGGAGCCACTACTCTTTGAACTGCGGAACTTTTTCCGCTTTCAAGCAATTTATCGGCGGCCTTGAATGCTGCAAAAATGAGAATTGCGAGGGTGTTTGCAAATGATCTGGGACTTTATCCAAAACCAAATCCTCGGCATGAAGTGGCTGAACGCACTGATCGGCGATCTGCTGCTTATGCTGGGACTTGATACCTCCTCGCGCTGGGGAGGAAGCCTTCTGATCTTTTTTATCTCCTATATCCAGAGCTACTTTCCGCCGGAGCGGAGCAAAAAGATCATGGGACGGTTCCACGGCGTCTGGGCCAACGGCATCGCGGCGCTGCTGGGCACCGTAACGCCGTTTTGCTCCTGCTCGTCCATACCGCTCTTTATCGGCTTCACCAGCGCCGGGCTGCCGCTTGGCGTGACGTTTTCGTTCCTGATCTCCTCCCCCATGGTGGACCTCGGCTCCCTTGTGCTGCTGATGAGCATTTTCGGCGCCCGGGTGGCCATAGCCTATGTGCTGGTGGGCCTTGTCGTGGCGGCGCTCGGCGGCACAATGATCGAAAAGCTGCATATGGAGGATCAGGTGGAGGAATTCATCCGCAGTGCCGGCGGCGTGGACATTGACTCTCCGTCCCTGACTCAGGGCGAACGGCTCATTTATGCAAAGGATCAGGTGGTCTCCACTTTCAAAAAGGTATTTCCCTACATCCTTGTGGGCGTCGGCATCGGCGCTATCATCCACAACTGGATACCTGAGGCTTGGGTCGAATCCGTACTGGGCAGCGACAATCCCTTCGGCGTGGTGCTGGCTACGCTGCTGGGCGTGCCCATGTATGCCGACATCTTTGGCACCATACCTGTGGCGGAGGCGCTTCTCTTTAAAGGCGCGCAGCTCGGCACCGTGCTCAGCTTCATGATGGCGGTCACAACGCTGTCGCTGCCCTCCATCATCATGCTGCGCAAGGCCGTAAAGCCTAAGCTGCTGGGGCTGTTTGTCGCCATCTGTACCATAGGCATCATCATTGTGGGGTATCTGTTTAACGCTTTTCAATTTTTGTTTATTTAATGCGGGAGGTAAAAATCATGGCAAAGAATTGGTATCCGGTTATCGACTATGCGCTCTGTACGGAGTGCGGCACCTGCGTGGGCTTCTGTTCTCACGGCGTGTATGACAAGACAAAGGCTCCCTCTCCCGTGGTGACGTATCCTCAAAACTGCATCGACCACTGCCACGGCTGCGGCAACAAATGTCCCAACGGCGCCATCACCTATGTTGGGGACGACACAGGCTGGACGCCGCCAAACGGTGAAAAAAGCGCGGACGGCGGCGCGCCCTGCTGCGGCGGAGGGAATTGCCGCTAACCGGCAGGCTTTAGTTTCGCGAATATTATAATTGGAGGCTTTAATTATGGGGCTTTTTGGTTTGGGTAAGAAAAAAGAGACGGAGGAAGAACCGGTTCAGTGCGCGTGCGGCGGAATGTGCAAGCCCTCTGAAATTGCGGCAAAAAAGGCGGCAAAGGCGGAAAAAGCCAAGGCTGGCGGCGCGGCGGTCAAGGTTCTCGGCTCCGGCTGCGCCAAGTGCAACGCGCTTGAGGCTGCGACGGCGGAGGCTCTGAAAGAGCTTTGCATGGATACCGCCATCGACCACGTGACCGACTTTGCGCAGATCGCCGCCTATGGCGTGATGACCACTCCCGCTCTGGTGGTGGACGGAAAGGTCGTCTCCTTCGGCAAGGTGCTGAAAAAGGACGACGTCGTCAAAATCCTGAAAAAGGTGCGGGGGTAAGCCTATGGATACGGAAAAGGCGCAGGGTATCGGTTTCTTTCAAAAGTATCTGACCATATGGGTCGCCCTCTGCATGGCGGCCGGCGTACTGATAGGCAAGTTTCTGCCCGCTGTGCCCGCCTTTTTAGGCCAGTTTGAGTACGCCCGCGTGTCCATACCCGTCGCCGTCCTCATCTGGGTGATGATATACCCCATGATGATGAAGGTGGATTTCCAAAGCATTAAAAACGTTGGGAAAAACCCAAAAGGGCTGTTTGTAACCTGGGTGACCAACTGGCTGATAAAGCCGTTCACAATGTACGGCATCGCCTCGCTGTTTTTCTATGTGGTATTTAAAGGGCTGATCGCCCCAGATCTCGCAAGGGAGTATCTGGCGGGCGCGGTCCTGCTGGGCGCGGCTCCCTGCACGGCGATGGTGTTCGTATGGAGCACGCTGACAAAGGGCAACCCGGCCTATACGGTCGTACAGGTGGCGACGAACGACCTCATCATCCTGGTCGCCTTTGTGCCGATTGTGAAGTTCCTGCTGGGCGTTTCCAACGTGTCGGTGCCGTGGGATACGCTTATCCTTTCGGTCGTCCTGTTCGTGGTGATCCCGCTGGCGGGCGGAGTTCTCACCCGCCTGCTGGTGACAAAGCGCAGGGGTGCGGATTACTTTGAGCACACCTTTGTCCACAAATTCGACAACGCCACCAGCGCGGGCCTGCTGCTCACTCTGGTACTGCTGTTCTCGTTTCAGGGCGATGTGATACTCAGCAATCCCCTGCACATCCTGCTCATCGCCGTACCGCTGGTGATACAGACCTTCTTCATCTTTTTTATCGCCTACTTCGCCTGCAAGCTGCTAAAGCTGCCCCACGATATCGCGGCTCCGGCGGGCATGATAGGCGCTTCCAACTTCTTCGAGCTGTCGGTGGCCGTGGCCATTGCCCTTTTCGGAACGACCTCTCCCGCCGCCCTGGCAACCGTAGTCGGCGTGCTCACCGAGGTGCCGGTGATGCTCATTTTGGTGCGCATAGCCAACAGGACAAAGGGATGGTTTCCGGAACGGGCCGCCTCAAAATAACTTTACCCGAAAAAGCAAAGACCGCCGCATAAGGCGAACCTGTGGCCGCGGCGAGCATTGATAAAACAAACCGCGCAGCCGGGAGGGATTCTTAAACGAAGCTCTCCCGCCTTTTTTTGCGCAAAGCTCCTGTCTTGCGGGCAAAACACCGCGAGTTGACGCTTTTTTATCTTGCATAAAATCTGCGGCTTGCGCAAGCAAAGAGCCGTCCGGGAACTATTGAAAGCAGACCCTTTTTGTGATATACTTTATAATATTATTCGCCGACCACATCTCACTGAATAGAGGGAATCTGCCTATGTATGACAATAAGAACAGCACCGAAAAGTTTCCCATCGGAAAGCCGAGGGTCTGAGCCATGGCAAAGCTTCGTGAAAATCCGCGATTTTGCAACAACGAGGTTGTAGGGACAAAGAAGAAGCTGGAAAACTTCTGGTTTTACTATAAATGGTGGGTGCTCGGCGGTGTCCTGCTGGTGATCTTTGCGTCCGTCATGATAAATGATATTGTCACTAAGGAAAAGTACGACTGCGCCGTTGTGCTTGTGACCCACGACAGCCTCTCTGTGGAGCAGACCGCGGCCATAGACGGTGCGCTGGACGCTCTGGTGGCCGACAGCGACGGCGACGGCAGCCCGAACGTCAGCATCATCTCCATCTCCGGCTATTTGCAGGAGAACAACGCCTATTCCTATGGCAGCGATATGCAGTTCACCGTCTATATGCAGGGCGACGAGAACAACGTTTGGATAATAGACACCTTCACCAAGGAATATCTTGAGGAAAGCGGCGTATTTAACGATGCCTTTACCGGCGAGGCCGTTTCTTTGGACGGGCTGTTTTCCAAAACGCCGGGCCTTGAGGATACAGAGGGCTACTGGCTCGTCACCCGCCACAAATTGGAATCCACTGCGCAGGAGCTTTACGACGCGGATATGGCCTTCGCCGCCGCCGTTTCCTCCGCCGAAAAATAATCTTAGTTTCATACATCGCGATATAATATAGCCGCCCCGTCCTAATGAACCGGAGCGGCTTTCTCTATTATATTGAGGACACAAATATCAGCGTGAGCGCGGTGTAAATTACCAGCCCAAGGCACGCCAGCGCGCATATCACGGCCGCGACCAGCAGAGGCATGCTTTTCCGTTTTCTTGCGGCCCGCGCGCAAAACGCACCGCAAACCGCCGACACAAACGCCAGCGCCAGCGCCATCCAAAGCTCCATTATTC
>CAYONL010000149.1:0-4421 GCA_964405305.1 uncultured Oscillospiraceae bacterium
CCGTCCCCGTTCGGGACAGCTTCATTAGTATACCAAAACACCCCTCCGTTGTCAACAGGTTTTTTGAAATTTCGTTCGGAATTTTTCAAAGACCCCAAAGGCGGTCAAAAAACGCTATTGCCAAAGCTTTTTCCTTTTGTTACAATAGTAAAAACAAAGAAAAGGGGGCGGAGCTTACGCCTATATGTATACCGAACGACCTGCCCGCGGTCAAGGTTCTTGAGGGAGAAAACATCTTCGTTATGCAGGAGAACCGCGCCCGCCAGCAGGACATACGACCCCTGTCCATATTGATACTCAACCTTATGCCTAAGAAGATAGATACGGAGACGCAGCTTTTGCGCCTTTTGGGCAACAGCCCGCTGCAGGTTGAGGTGGAGCTTTTGCAGACGGCCACCCACACCTCGAAAAACACGCCCAGCGAGCATCTGCTCAAATTCTATAATGTATTTAATGATATAAAGGACCAGCGCTTCGACGGAATGATAATAACGGGCGCGCCGGTTGAGCAGCTGCCCTTTGAGGAGGTGGACTACTGGCCCGAGCTTTGCGAGATCATGGAGTGGAGCCGCACGCACGTCTATTCGGTGTTCCACATCTGCTGGGGCGCGCAGGCCGGCCTATATTATCATTATAATATAAAGAAGTATCCTCTGCCGCAGAAAATGTTCGGGCTTTTTGAGCACCGTATACTGGACCCGAACCACAAGCTGGTGCGCGGCTTTGACGAGGTGTTCTTTGCGCCACATTCCCGTCACACGGAGGTTCGGGCCGAGGACATTGCCGCTGTGCCGGAGCTGGAGCTGCTCTCCGTCTCTGACACGGCCGGGGTCTATATCGCGGCGTCAAAAAACGGGCGGCAGTTTTTCGTTACGGGCCACTCGGAGTACGATAGGGACACGCTTGCGAACGAATATTTCCGCGACCTTTCCCAGGGGCTTCCCATAACTCCGCCGGCAAACTACTTCCCGAACGGTGACACGGCGGCGCAGGTGCCACACCGTTGGCGCGGCCACGCCCATCTGCTCTACTCCAACTGGCTCAACTACTTCGTTTACCAGCAGACGCCCTACGACCTCAACATACTGGACGATATAAGAGAATGAGCACGCAAAAGCCCGCGTTTTCCTCCCAAGCGAGGAATGCGCGGGCCGTTTTTATCTGAGCACCAAAAGCGCTTCGCGTGCTCATGACACATATGCTCATTCAAAATACTTCACGAACTGCTTTTGCCCCTTGCGGACGGTGTAGCCGCAGCGCCTGTAAAACTCATGGGCGCCGGTGCGCTCAAAGCCGGAATTGAGCCTTATGCCCGCGCAGCCGTCCTCTTTTGCCCAGTCCTCCACCGCGGACAGAAGCTGACGGCCCAGTCCTCGGCCCTGATACGCCGGGTCCACCGCCAGCGCCAGTATATTTTTCATGCTGCCAAGGTAGAGGCTCTCATAGTTTCCGGCCTGTATGTAGCCGACGGCGACGCCCTCCTCCTCCGCCGCCAAAAGCCGGTATTCCTCCCGCGCCAGCATGACCGCAAGCCGCTCTTTTATGGTCTCCGCCGGTATATCGTAGCCCAGCGCTTCCTTTATAATCACGCGGAGCCTTTCACTGTCCTTTGTAACGAGGGGTCTTATCACGCTTCATCGCCTCCGCAAAAATGAAATTCCGCCGAAAAACTCGGCAGGCCGTCCAGCAGCCCTGAAACTATGGCCCTGTCGCCGTCGATAAAGCGGTACATCTCCAGCATGTCGCCTATCTTCGCCTCGCGGTTGAAATCTATGAAAAACTCCGAAATGTTCTGCGAAAGCAGCGCAAACGGCAGAAAGTCGCAGGCGATGTCGGCATAGACCGCGTTAAAGACGTGGCCGTTGGCGTCCAGGTCGGAGTAGACCACCGGCCTGGCTCCCGCTCGTTCGGCTCCCTCCGGCAGGCGGATGCGCTTTGGCTCCGGACAGTCGGGCTCGTGGCCAAAATTTGACGGGGTCGGCTTGACGCAGGTCTCGGGACGCAGGATCTTCCGCTGCACTGGGTCGCATATCACCCATGCGGTCTTTCCGGTCACCAGCGTTTTCCCGCCGGAGGTGATGTAATAATCCCGGAACACCTGCACTCCCTTGGCGCCGCGCTCATAGGTGGCGGCCTCGGCCTCGCACCCGGTGCCGATTATCCCGCTCACCTTTATGCTTATCCGCGTAAGGAGGTAGACAAAGCCGCGTTCCCACAGGTAGTCGTGAGGAAAGCCCTGTCTGTCGTAGTCGTTGCTGGCAATGTCGCTGAACCGCTTGAGTATGGCCGAAAGCCGCGGCCTGCCCATGTGGTCGCACTCGTCGTATTCCACTCTTATTTTTTCGCAGTAATCTCCGTTTTCTAAAAGCATCTTCTTCCTCCGCACTTCAGGGCAGGGCTTATTAAAGCAGGTTCTGCCCGTTTATATTCAGCTTGAACTGAAGGCCGAAAAAATCCGCGGCCCGGCGGCAAAGCAGCATCCTGTTAAGAAATATTTCAAAATACTCCGTAACCGGGCAAATGCTGGTGTCTATTTTGAGGTTCAGCGAAAAGCTCTTGCCCTCCCGGTCCAGCTCGGTGCCGGCCTCCACCGCCGCGTAATTCACCCGGTCGTGAATGTCGTAATCCACCGTCTCGCTGTTCCTGACGCGGCTGCGGCGAACGTCGGTCTTATCCGCCAAAATCAGCGCCGCGGCTATGGCGTTCACCGGGTAGGCGGTGCCCTCGTCGTGGTTGCCGATGGCTGTTATTACCGCCGCCACATCCGCCGGCTCCATACCCATGTTGTCCAGTATTCGAAAGGCCATCACCGCGCCGCTTTGGGCGTGGTCGTTGCGGTTGATCACGTTGCCGATATCGTGCATGTAGGCGGCTATCTTGCCCAGCTCCACCTGCCGGCTGTCGTAGCCGAGCTCCGTAAGCACCTGCTCCACCGTCTCCACACACTTGCCCACGTGGCCGAAGCTGTGCTCCGTAAACCCCACGGCGCTGAGCGAGGCGTCCGCCTGCCTGATATAGGTGCGAACCTCCTCGGAGTTTTTGACGTCTTGATATGTTATATTCACAATTATTATACTCCAATCTATATAAGTTTGCAAATTTCTACTTTTTCCGCATTTGAAAACGGACGGGAAAAACCCGTCCGAAGCGCTTATTCAGTCACTTTATGTCTGAAATTATCTCCCGGTTCTTCCAAAGGTAATTGGCGCCGCTCCAAACCGTCAGCACCGTCATCGTTATTACAAGCGCAAGGTTCAAAATATCCAGCGCGGAGAGCAGCCCGCCCGCTACGCCGAACTCAGCCAGCGCCATCCTGAACATTATCAGCGGCACCGCTATATCCTGCGTCACGGTCTTGGCCTTGCCCAGCTTATCCGCCGCGATCACCTTTCCGCTGGTGGCCGCCACCAGCCGCAGGGACGTCACCAAAAACTCCCTCGCCACGGTGATTATCGTCACCACCGCCGAAAGCAGCCCCAGCGAGTTGAAGCACACCAGCGCGGAGATGACCAGTATCTTGTCGGCCAGCGGGTCCATGAGCTTGCCGAAATCCGTAACCAGACCGCGGCTTCTGGCTATGTTGCCATCCAGCATGTCGGTTATGGACGCCACAATAAAGATTATCATGGCCCAGAGGAAGCGGTGCGGTATGCTCTCCATCAGCAGCGCAGCCACAAAAAAGGGCACCATGGCTATCCTTATCAGCGTCAGTTTATTCGGCAGGTTCAAATCATGTCACCGCTTTCAGATTAATCGTCTATGACGCTGCCCAGCAGGTCATAGTCTGAGGCTTTCTCTATCTTCACATTCACAAAGTCGCCCAGCGAAAGAGGGCGCTCGCTTTTATAGTACACCCGTCCGTCTATGTCCGGCGCGTCCACGGCGCTGCGGCCGCAATAGAGCTTCTTCCGCGGCTCATAGTCCTCGGTGACGACCTCCAGCGTTTTGCCCACCTGCGCTTTGCAAAAGGCGGCTGACACCGGCGTCTGTATCTCCATGATGACCTCGGCGCGGCGCTGTTTCGTCTCCTCATCTATCTGTCCCGGCATCTCGGCGGCGGGCGTGCCCTCCTCCCGCGAGTAGGCAAAGCAGCCCAGCCGCTCAAACTTGGCGGACTTCACAAATTTGCACAGCATCTCAAAATCGTGCTCGCTCTCACCCGGAAAGCCGGTGAGCAGCGTGGTGCGCAGGACTATGCCCGGCACTCTCTCGCGTATTTTCTTTATAAGCGCCGTGATCTCCTCAAGGCTTCCCCGCCTGTTCATGGCCCTTAGCAGTTTAGCGCTCACATGTTGCAGTGGTATGTCCAAATACTTAACTATTTTTCCCTCTCCGGCCATAACGTCCAGCAGCTCATCCGTCACCCGCTCCGGGTAGGCGTAGAGTATGCGCACCCACTTTACGCCCTCTATGGCGCAGAG
>CAYONL010000150.1:0-4417 GCA_964405305.1 uncultured Oscillospiraceae bacterium
TCGCCCGGGCCGCTCTCCACCGCCGCCGACGCCGGCCACGCGGTTGCCGCCGCAGGCCGCATAGCCGGCAGGCCTTAAGTAACCGCTGATGGCGTCAGGAGACAGGGCTCATTATCCCGCCGCGTCCAGTGGCTCATAGTCCCGCCGCGTCCTGTGGACGCAACTGGCGGAACTATGAGCCCCTTCGGACGGACACTTTTTAGTTTACTGCGAATTATTCAGCGCTTGCTTAAGAATAATGTTAATATTTCAGGGATTGAAAACCGACGTTATTGTGTTACAATATATTATAAACATATGCGCCATAAGCGCGCGTTTTTAATTTAACCTGAAAAGGACAAAATGATGACGGACTATCAGATCTTCGATTGGAACAACATAGTCAACGTTGCCCGGACATTTTCGTTTCCCGGCGACGTAATAGACGTACTCATTGTGGCGTTCATCATTTACAAGGGGATACAGTTCCTGCGGGATTCCCGCGCCGGACAGCTTGTAAAGGGCATCGTGGTGCTGGTGGTCATGTCCATAGTGGCGACGGAGCTGGATCTCAAGACCACCAGCTACATTTTGCAGCAGGTGTTCCAGTACGGCGTAATAGCCCTTATAGTGGTGTTTCAGCCGGAGCTGCGCCGGATGCTGGAGCGGGTGGGCCAGTCCAAAATTTCAAAGATCCCGCTTTTTGGCGTGGATCAGAGGGATGACGCCGCCGTTATACGCTCGTCGATAAAAAGTATCGTGGCGGGCCTTGCCATGCTGTCAAAGCAGGAGATAGGCGCGCTGGTGGTGTTCGAGCGGCAGACCAGGCTTGGCGACATAATCAAGACCGGCACGATCATAAACGCCGACCCGAGCTTAGAGCTTGTGGGCAACATCTTTTTCCCGAACTCGCCCCTCCATGACGGCGCGACCATAGTGCGCGGCGGCAGGCTGTACGCGGCGGGCTGCTTCCTGCCCCTGTCGGACAACTATGATATAAGCAACCAGCTGGGCACAAGGCACAGGGCCGCGCTGGGCATGAGCGAAAATTCCGACGCGGTGGTCGCCGTTGTTTCGGAGGAGACGGGCATAATCTCCCTTGCCGTGGACGGAAAGCTTTACAGGGATATGGACGCCGGCTCTCTCGCAAGGCGGCTGGAGCAGCTAATGATAATTGAAAAGCCGGACAAGAACGCGGAAAAGCCTGAAAAACCGGGTGAGCCGGAGCGGGAGTCCGAACAGAATGGGGAGAGCGGCTCCGGAAAGGCGGAGAAATGAAACTGAAGTCGATATTGCGGAACAAGACCTTTCTACTGATATTTTCCATAGTTGTCGCCATAATAAGCTGGTTCATAGTCGTCACCATAGTCAGCGACGAGGGCGTGCTCACGGTTACGGGTGTGCCGGTAAACATAAATGTGCAGGCCAGCGTGCTGGGCAAAATGGGCCTCAACCCCATAGAGGGCGGCGAGACGACGGTGGAGGCCATAATATACGGCAAGCGCTCGGTCATAGGCGGCGTCACTGTGGAGGATATAACCGTTACCGCGTCGCTGGCCGGCGTGTCGGGCGCGGGAGTGTATGAGCTGGAGCTTGTGGCCGACAACAACAGCGGCAAGGAGTTCGATGTGCTGTCCATATCGCCCTCGGCCATGCAGGTCAAGTTCGACCGGCTGGGCGAAAAGACGATACCGGTGGAGTACGAGCTGACGGGCGACTACACCGTGCCGGACGGCTACCTGAGGGAGGACATAGTGCTGGAGCCGGAGGAGATAACCGTGACCGGGCCTGAAAACGACATCGCATCAATCAGCAAAATGGTCGTCACGGCGCAGTTTGACGGCTCCATAACTCAGAGCACCACCGTGGAGGGCGCCGTATCGGTACAGGACAAAAACGGCGTCGCGGTGGATATAGACCCGGAGCAGGTCAAGCTGTCGGCGGACAAGGTAAAGGTGACCATGCCGCTCTTAAAGACCAAGGAGCTGGATGTGCGGTTTGAGTACCTCAACGTGCCCGAGGGATTCCCGGTGGATAAGCTCGTGTACAAGCTGTCGGCGGATAAAATATCCGTTGCCGGCCCCACGGATACGGCTGACGACTACAACGACATCATGGTGGGCTACGTGGATGTGAGCAAGATCGCGCTGGACAACACCAGCTTTGCCCTGAGCGTAAAGCTGCCCGACGGCTTTATCAACACGGAAAATGTTGAGACGGTGCGGGTGGATTTCGACCTTACGGGCTATGTGGAGCAGGAGTTCTATGTAAGCAACTTTGTCCAGATGAACGTGCCGGTGCTGTACAGCCTTGATGTGGCGGCCCAGCAGGTGGCCGTCAAGATGATAGGACCAAAGGATATAATCGAAAAGCTGGCCGCCAGAAGCATAGTGGCGGAGGTGGACATAAGCGACCGCGAGGTAAAGGCAGGCCAGTACATGACGCCGCTTGCCATATATGTGCCGGGCGGAGGGCTGGTCTGGGCGGTCGGGAGCTACGAGGCCGCAGTAACTGTGCGCGAAAGGTAAACGAATGCCAATAATTGTCTCTGATATTAAAACAAGTATAGATGAGGGCGAGAACGCCGCGATTTTGCGCGCGCTCGCCCTTTTGGCGCTTAAAAAAGAGGACGCGCTTTCGGCTCAGGTGACGAAGGTCTCGGTCGACGCAAGGCACAGGAGCGCGGCAAAGCTGGCGTGGTCGGTGGCGGTGCGGCTTCCGAAGGGCGAGCGGGAGTTTTTTGACCGTTTGGCTCCGGGTGTTGCCGCCTACCGAGAGGACACGGAGTACCATGCGACGCCGCTTAAAAAGCCGCCGGAAACAAGGCCCGTAGTGGTCGGTTTCGGCCCGGCGGGCATGTTCGCCGCTCTCTCGCTGGCAAGGGCGGGGGCACCTCCGCTGGTAATAGAGCGGGGCGCGGCGGTGGATGAGCGGGCGGCGGCGGTGGAGCGGTACTGGCGCGGCGGCCCGCTTGATACGGCGGCGAACGTACAGTTTGGCGAGGGCGGCGCGGGAACCTTTTCCGACGGCAAGCTCACCACCCGGATAAACGACCCGCGCTGCGACTTCATACTGCGGGAGTTTGTGCGTCACGGCGCGCCGGAGGAGATACTGCTGCGCGCAAAGCCGCATATTGGCACCGACAACCTGCGCGCCATAGTAAAAAGCATACGCGAGGAGATAACCGCGCTGGGCGGAGAGGTCCGCTTCGGCGCGGCTGTGGAGGACATAGAGGTCAGGGACGGGGCGGTGCGCTCCGTAACCGTGGCCGGGGACAGGATACCGGCGGAGACCGTGCTCATGGCGGTGGGCCACAGCGCGCGGGACACCTTCGCCATGCTCAAAAACAAGGGCCTCGTGCTCACGGCAAAGCCCTTTTCCGTCGGCGCCCGCATTGAGCACCTGCAAAGCGAGATAGACCGCGTCCAGTACCGCGAGCTTGCGGGAAACCCGGCTTTGGGCCATGCGGATTACCAGCTTTCTCTGCGGGATGGGGAGAGGTGCGTTTACACCTTCTGCATGTGCCCGGGTGGAGAGGTGGTGCCCTCCGCCAACGCCGACGGTACGGTCGTCACCAACGGCATGAGCAGCTTTGCCCGCGATGGGCGCAACGCGAACTCGGCGCTGGTCTGCTCCGTTTCGGCGGAGGATTTTGACGGCGATCCGTTTCGCGCCATGGCCTTTCAGGAGGGCATAGAGCGGGCGGCCTTTGCTTTGGCGGGCGGGCTTGCTCCCGTGCGGACGGTGGGCGCGTTTCTTTCGGGCGGCCCGTCGCGTTTCGGCGCTGTGGAGCCGACCTACGCCCGCGGAGTTCAGGACACGGATATCGCTACGCTGTTCCCGGATTCCGTCTGCGAGCTGCTGCGCCGGGGCATAAGGGCCTTTGACCGCCGGCTTGCGGGCTTTGCCGCGCCGGAGGCCGTGCTTACCGCGCCCGAAACGCGCACAAGCTCGCCCATACGTATAGTTCGCGGCGAGGACATGCAGGCGCTGGGCGTCGGCGGGCTTTATCCCTGTGGCGAGGGCGCGGGTTACGCCGGTGGCATCATGAGCGCCGCCGCCGACGGTCTGCGCTGCGCCGAGGGCCTGCTGGAAACACTCCGCTGACTCAGATGATAGCTTTTCACTAGCTTATAAAGTGGGCATGTAACCGAAGGATAAATAAGGGCGATCGAACGTGGCGCTGTCCAAATCTCTGATTTGGTTTACAGCGCCGGTGCAAGGCTCGCCCAAATCTCTGATTTGGCTGCGAGCCACTGCAAAGCCCCTTGAAGATTCTCACTAATTTATGAAGTTGGCCCGAAGGGGCTCGGGGGCAGCGGAATGCCCCCGAATAAAATCGTCGGCGCAGCCGACTCCTCTTAAAATCACAAACTTAAAAACACCGCGCAGGCTGTCTTTCAGCGAAGAAAGATGACCGGCGCGGTGTTCTTATATA
>CAYONL010000151.1:0-4392 GCA_964405305.1 uncultured Oscillospiraceae bacterium
TGTCCTTGCTCTACCTGTAAACTATGTTATTACTCTATACATATTATCCGCCCGGTCTCATCCGGAAAAACAAAAATGACTATATGCACATGATCCGGCATAATGCAATATTTATCTACAACAACATTTTTGTAATGCAGTGGAATCGCATTTATTGCGGTATCCACGATTATTCCGTACTGTGATAGCGGCGGGGCCTTCGGGCGGATAATATCCGCCCCTACATCGGCCCATAACGTCACATCTCTGTTTGCAACACATGTCGTCACAAAATATGCACCGCAGGAAGAATAATCATATCCCTCCAACCGATTCGTTTTGCGTTTTGGCAGATTCATTTCACCACCTCCCAACCTCGCAAAATATAGACATTTCCGCCCGCGTCAGACGAGCTTTAAAAGATTTATAAGGAACACCCAGGTGATGCCGTAATAGGTGACCACCGCCACCAGGTCGGTTATTGTGGTTATCAGCGGGCCGGAGGCCACGGCCGGGTCCACCTTGATCTTGTGGAAGAACAGCGGTACAAGCGTGCCCACCATGCTGGAGGTGACCATGGCCGCCAGCAGCGACACGCCCACGCACCCCGAGATGGCAAAGGAGTAGACGAGCTCCTTGCCCTTGAAAAGCAAGACATAAAGGCCGATAAACACAAAGGCCAGCACGCCCAGCAAAAGCCCGTTGTAAAAACCGATGCGCGTCTCTTTCCAGACAAGGCGGAGCTTTTGCGCGGGCTTTATCCGCTCGTCCATCAGCACGCGGATGGTGACGGCCAGCGACTGGGTGCCGACGTTTCCGGCCATGTCGAGTATGAGCGACTGGAAGCAGACGATCAGCACCACATGGGCGACCACGTTTTCAAACAGGCCCACCACTGTGGAGACGCCCATCCCCAAAAACAGCAGTATTATCAGCCACGGCAGGCGCTTTTTTATGCTGACGGCAAGGGTCTCGTTCAGGTCCTCCTCCGAGGTCAGGCCGCCCAGCTTGGCGTAGTCGTCGCCCATCTCGTCGTCCACGGCCTCTATGATGTTCTGGGAGGTGATGACGCCTATGAGCTTTCTGTCGTCGTCGAGCACAGGGATGGAGTCCTCGGCGTATTCCTTGAGGCGCTCTATGCAGTCGGCCACCTGCTCGTGGGCGATGACGTAGGGGTAGGAGCGGCTGATAAGGGATTCCAGCTCCACATATTCGCGGGCCACTATCAGGTCCTTGAGGTCTATGGCGCCGTAAAACGTGCCGTCCTCCTCGCTGACGTAGATGGTGGTTATGTTGTCGTTGTCCTCCGCCTGGCCTATCAGGCTGCGCATGGCGGCCTTTACCGTAAGGCTGCGGCTTATCTCCACGTAGTTCGTGGTCATGCGGCTGCCTATCTCGTCGTCCTCATAGGAGCATATCAGCTTTATGTCGTCGCTGGATTCGCGGTTCATAAGGTCGATAAGCTTCTGCCGCTTTGTCTCGTCCAGACGTTCCAGCGCGTCCACCGCGTCGTCGGAGTCCATCTCCTCAATTATGGCGGCGGCGGCCTTGGGCGTCAGCTCGGCCAGGTAGGGCGTGGGGTCGTCCAAATAGGAGAACACCGGCGCCATCCGCTCAGGGCTGAGTATCTGATAGAGCCGGTCCCGCTCGTGCCGGTTGAAGGATTCCAGCGCCTCGGCTATGTCCTTGTCGTGGTAGTTGTGCATTTGGGCCGAGATACGGGCGTTGGTCTGGCTGCTGCGGATGAGCTTCGCAAGCTCCTCTGGATAGTTTTTGATTTCCATCGGGATCACTCCTTTGCCTTACAAATATACAGGAATACAAAAACGCCGCTTTTGAGTTATCTGCACAGCAGTCAAAAGCGACGTCGTATGACCTGCAAAGGCGGCAGGAGAACGTTAAAACGGAGCCATCACCCTTAGAAAGCGGGCGCGGTTCCTCGTCGCTGTATTGGCTGTATGGCAGGGCGTCTACTGTGGCTGTCCATAAATTTGCATTCCTCCAAAAAGGTATTCGACAGGCATATTCTAATCGGTGGTGCGACAAAAGTCAACCGAATATCAGGAATATTTCCCATATAATATAAAAGAGCGGGCAAAAATACCGCGGGCGCATTGTAATGACCGCTCTCGCATGCTATATTTAAAATGTGTAAAATTTAACCACGGCGGTCATTTTCTGAATAAAACAGCTGGGGCGGGCGGCGCCGTTTTTGGCACGTGAACCGGGGGCCTTGCGCGTTTGCCCTCCTTTACGGTATGGCTGCACAGAAAACTTTAGGTTAACTCACTATTACTTTTTGTGAATTAATGATATATTTAATATAATTGTGAAAGGCTGGCTTTAGGCCTTTGCTTGCTTTGAAAAGCGGGGTCGCTTGACAGATCGGGGCGGCTTTTACCTGCCGCTGTAAAAACGACATGGCTGCATGGAGCGTTTTTGAACTTTTGTCATCACACGCTGGGGCGGTTTTCGTCCATCGGCGGTTATGTAAATCTTTTTAGGGGGCGCAGCATATGTCTGAAAGCAGCTACAACCCGGCGAGAGATATTTTTGATCAGTCCCGTCAGGGCATCTATGTCGTCTCGCGCGAAAGCTATGAAGTGCTGTACATGAACGACGCGATGGTAAAGCTGGGCGTGGACGGAGCCGCCTGCGGTCAGAAGTGCTACAAAATGATGCATGGCGGGAGCGCGCCCTGCCCCGACTGCAAAGAGCACCGCAACGACGGAGAGCAGCACCAGTTCCACCACGATGAGCTGAATAGGGATTTTATGGTGGAGACGGTGAAGCTTGTTTGGGACAGCGTTCCCGCGTATGCCATAGTCTGCTCCGACGTGACCGAAAGAACCCGTCTGAAACGTGAAAAGGAGAGAGAGGACCGGGAGATCAACAGCCTTGTGGATTCCATTCCGGGCGGGATTGCGAAATATAAGGTGACACAGGACGGGCTCGTCATGCTTTACTGCTCGGCGGGGCTGCCGAAAATGCTGGGCATGGAGATGGACGAGTACCGGGATGAGTTTGCCCGCGACTGGGAGGCGAGGATATACGAGGCGGATCGCCCTATGGTCAGGCACCGCGTTGAGAAGTGCGTCAGCGGCGGCGGCACGGAGGATCTCACCTACAGGCTGCTGCGCAAGGACGGGCGGGTGCTCTGGGTCGACGTACAGGGCAGCCTGCTGGAGGACGAAAAGCATGGGGTCATACTCCACGCCGTTTACCACAGCCTTTCCGCCGCCACAGAGCTTTACAAGGAGATGCTGGACTGCTCCGACACCATCATCCACGTCACCGACCTCAACACCCGGGAGCTGCTTTTTGCCAACCGGGCGGCGGCGGAGTTTGCCGGATGTACAGTGGATGAGATGATGGGCAAAAAGTGCTATGAGTGCATGTACCAGTCCGACGCTCCCTGCGATTTCTGCTGTCAGGACGAGGAAGGAAAGGACGTGGAGATGGGCGGGCGCTGCTACCACTTGAGCGCCAAGCGCATAAGCTGGAACGGCCGCGACGCTTTCATAAGATATATGCGCGACGTTACGGCGGCCCGGGAGTACGCCAAAGCGGAGATAGCGGCGAGAAACGCGGCCCTTTCCGCGGTGGACAGCGCCCTTTCCGGCGGCACGATAATCAGCCGCCTGGGGCTGGACAAACCGCTTATTTACGTCTCGTCCAACTTTGAGCGCTTTTTGGGCTACACCCGGGAGGAATTTCAAAGGATGTACGAGGAAAAATATGAGGACGTTATCTACCGCGACGACTACGACAAAGTGGTGGAGCTGAACGATAAATTTGCACTGGATTGTCCAAAAAACTATGAGATGGAGTTTCGGTTCGTGCGAAAGGACGGCACGGTGTTTTGGGTTTTGGAAAAAGCCACCTACATGGAGGATTTTCAGGGCGAGCCGGCATACCTGAGCATATTTGTGGACATATCGCGGCAGAAAGACACGGAGCGGGCGCTTTTTGAGCGGAACGCCACCTTTGATGTGCTGCTGGAAAACGGCGGGCTGAGCATGTGGAACTACGACATAAAGACAAAGACGGCCACGCTTGTCAGCAGCAAAAAGCACAGGCGCCCCATGTCGATGGAGGGCACGCCGAACTATCCTGAGTCGATCATTGCCACGGGCTTTATAAACGAGGAGAGCGTGGAGGCGCTGCGCGAGCTGCTGCGCCGTGTTGACGCGGGCGAGTCGTCCGTTTCCGCGGACATATGGTATACGCCGGAGGGCGAGGATGTCTGGTGCGACAGGATCACCTATGTCAACATCCGCGGAGAAAACGGAGAGATAGTTCGCACCGTGGGAATAGCGGAGGACGTCACGGAGCAGCGCCTTGCCCAGCAGCAGTATGAGGAGGAGCTGAACTACTCCGAGTCGGTACAGGGGGACAAGCTGCTTGCGAAGG
>CAYONL010000152.1:0-4368 GCA_964405305.1 uncultured Oscillospiraceae bacterium
CTGGTGGATATCCAGGCCAAACTTCAAGCGGGTAAAGGCCCTGGTTACGAGCGCTGGGCGAAGGTTTTCAATCTGAAGCAGATGGCTCAGACCATCAATTTTTTGACGGAGAATAACATCACCGACTATGAAACCCTGGTTGAAAAAACAAAAGCTGTGACCGATCGATATCACGAACTGTCACAGCAGATCAAGGAAATTGAAAAACGGATGGCTGAAATTTCGGAACTGAAGAAGCATATCATCAACTACGTGAAGACAAAAGAGATCTATACCGCTTACCGGGAATCTGGTTATTCCACAAAATTTTATGACTCAAACTTGGAAGACATTTTACTTCATCAATCTTCAAAGCGAGCTTTTGACTCGATTTTCTCAAGCAAAATCCCTTCACTCAAAGACCTTCAACAGGAATTCAACACATGTCGGGATGCAAAAAAAGTCCTGATGAAGGACTATTCAAAACAAAAAGTTCTGATGAAGGAATCCCTAACGGTACAATCGAACGTTGATCATTTATTTTCTCAGAAAAGAGAAGGACAAGCTCAAAAACAAAGATGAGAATTAATTGATATTTTCAATAGGAATTAGCCACTGGTCTTTATTAGACGTGGTTTCAGTTGTCCATTTGCCATGTCGACTTGGGATGAGGGATTGGTTTTGATAGATTGATGCAATAGAGGAAACAAGTCCATTGAATTTGTTCGTTTATGCAAATATATCCACAGTATCCTTATACCGCCTGCCGTCAATGGGAACAAAGCAACGGTAACTTTTCTGCGGGAATGGCCCACCGTTATCAGCGAAGCCGATAATAACACGCCTTGCAAATCCGATTTATTTCTCGAAGCCGAACTTTTCTATTTCTAATATTTCATCCACCATTGAATGGTTTTCGTCCTGTTACAACAAAGTTAAATCCGCCGCACCACTCGAAACTTCTGTCATTTTCGAAATTGTTTTTCACATAATTGTATTTGATATGCAGCAGCTCTTTAAGACGGTTGAATTGCTGGTCACAAAACCCATGCTCAATATAGATATCGCGCTTTTCAGTATAACGACTATCAAGCCAATTTAGTTCATCCTCAATCTCGCCAAGCAACAGGTCCTGACGATATTCAAGTGGTAACTTACTATCATTATAGTTTAATGTTAAAGCATATGGATAAACGGATATTTCCTCAAGACCGCACACATCGAACATTTTGGGATAACGTTGTGCATGCCATTTTTCGCATTGTTTCAAGTCTGCCGCTTTGCGAGCGTATTTTGAAAAGATTTCCGACTCAATGCACGTCAGTTTTTGAAGCTCTTCGGCTCCGTTAAACGGATAATCACCCTGCCAAGAAACCGGTGGAAATGAATTTGTTGCCACCACACACGATACGACACCTCCGGGTTTGCATACCCGTATCAACTCCATCATTCCGGCAATTGGGTCTGCGAGCACACCAATGTATGTATAATTTGTCACCGCATCAAAAGTATTGTCTGAGAAAGAAAGGGCGAATCCATCGTCTGCCTGCAACGTTACCTTATCAGCAAGCCCTATCTCGGCAAGCTTATTTCTGCCGTATTCAATAAATGGTTGATTGATATCAAAGCCTGTAACATGACCGTGCTCAAGCCCTGCTGCAAGATATCTTCCAAAAACCCCGGTTCCGCATCCTGCATCGAGAATATAACTATCTTTGTTGATTCCAAGCCATTTGTAAAAAAGCGGCAGCATGTCATCCGTAAACCGATACGCACGGCGTTCAAAAGGAATATAATTGTTCCATTTTTTCCATATTTCGTTGCTGCTTGTGTTAGTTGTTTTATTAATCATTCCTACCCTCCCAATTTTGCTAATCCGTATCAGATTTTTTATTTTCCACTGTGTTCCCGAATCTGAAAATTTCCCCGTTTACCAATCGCAGTTTGGCAGTTACAAGTGGCTTGCCATCCAAACGGTCCGTTTGCGTAACCATAAGTTTTCCGTTGTCCAGCGTCAAAAAATAGTCGTGGTACATTCGGTCGGAAAGCAGATATTCTTTGCCGGTAACATAGTCGAACACGATTACCCTATTGTCGACAAGGCCGGAGCCAAAGCTCACCGTCGCACAGAGTTCAGGGTTCCCGTCGTTTGTCAAATCAGTCAAGTAGACATTCCAAACAGGCATACCCCAGAACAGTCCTTCTCCGTCTGCGGTTACTTTTTCAGACGTCCATGTAAAAGTGACACCCGGAAATTCAGTCAGCGTTAATTCCTGACTTTCGTCCCACGGCATCTCATCAGTACCAAAATAGTCAAGTCATTTACGGGTTTCACAGTTAGGAACGCTTGTGAAACCGAAAAAAACGTCAAAGACATAGCCTGTTGATCCGTTTATACTTAACGGAAAACTCTCGCCGCTTGAATTGCGCTCTATTATACAATGGGTATTTCCGTCGGCAGCTAAGAATCTGTAGACATAAGCTAATATCTGCGCAAGAGGGTATAGAGATGAGAAATAATGACCATAGATTCAGCGTGAGAGGTCTTGATTTCGTAGTCTTTTGAAAGTCTTCGGGAAAGTCCAAGCCAACTGAAAGTACGCTCGACAACCCACCTTTTGGGGGATGACCTCCCGGTCCGGCTTTATCTGTGCGGATACATCAACCCCTACGCCAAGTTCTGTCATAACAGCTTCTTCAAAGGATTTGCGATACCCCTCATCGCCACAAAACTTTTTTATGGTCGGATACTTCTCAAACGCCTGTTTTGCAGGTCTTATGCCGGATTTCGTGTCGTGGATATTGGCCGCGTGAACAGTCACCGCAAGCAGATTGCACATGGTGTCCACTACTATATGTCTTTTTCGCCCTTTCGTTTTTCCCTCCGTCGATCCCGCGCTCTTCACTTGCGGCAACGCTCTCCATTTGCAGCCGTTGTCTTTTATATACAACACGGCGCTGCCGGCGGCCTTCATCGCCCACGTGCCCCTCACGCTGGTGCGGGCCTTCGACCTGCGGCAGCTGCTCATCGCCTTGGCGGTCACCGCCGGCTACTGCGCCTTCGCCTTCTGGTTCTTCGGCCGGGGGCTGCGGCACTACGAGTCGGGCAACTTTATCCTCACCCGGACTTGATCGGCCGCGGCCCCCAAAATCCGGTGGGAGGACTTTGGAAAAAAACCCGTCCCGGGGCTTGACGGCGCGTCGCCATCGCGACTATAATAGAGGCGACATAGACAGGCGTCTGGGAACCGGCGAAGCCCGCCCCTCCGCGCCCGGGGAAGCCGCCGTCCCAAAGCGGGCTGTCCGCCGATCTGGCGCGGCTCATCGCCGACACCTGCGCGCCGCTGCCCGCCGACCATCCCGACGCCATCCTGGACAGGGTCGCAGATGTCCGGGCGCGACGGCATTACGAGGCCGAGCTGGCATATTTTCGGGGCGATTTCCAGCGGCCCCTGTGCCTCTTCCATGAGAGCGGGGGCGACGACGCGGCCCGGCTGAGGGTTTGCTCCGTGGCCGTGGCGGCGGCCATCAGCCTGGGAGATTTCCCTGCCTATACCGGCATAGAAAACTTCCTCAAGGCGTGCGTCAAGGCGCATCCGGGCGGAGCCATCGCCGCTGTCGCGGAGCTCTCTCTGGCCACCGCGGCCGTGAGCTGCATCGCTCCCAATATGGCCCCCCAGTGGCTCCGGGAGGGGGATCTGAGGACTGTGCCGGCGCTCTACCGGGTCTACGCCCTGTACCTGCGGGCCAAATATCTGCAATGCACCGACCGGCCCGACGCCATGCTGGCGGTGGCGCAGACCGCGCTGTCCGTGAGCGAGCCGGAGCGCGGCTTCACGCTCACGGGCCTGTACCTGCGGCTGTGCTGTGCCACAGCCTGCCACGCGCTGGAGCAGGAGGACGCGGCACGGCGCTTCCTGCTGGAGGCCATGGCCCTTGCCCTGCCCCACGGCATGATCACGCCCTTTGCGGAGAGCATGACGGCCCTGGGCGGGCTGACCGAACAGTGCCTGGAACAGCGCTTCCCCGACCGGTATGACGCGGTGATCGGGCAGTGGCGGCGCACCTTTCAGAATTGGACCGCCTTTCACAACCAGTTCACCCGGGACAACCTGACCCTGGTCCTCTCCCTGCGGGAATACCATATCGCCCAGATGGTAGCCCGGCGTATTCCCTACGCCAAGATCGCCCGACAGCAGTGCATCTCGGTGGGCCGGGTCAAGAATATCATGCTGGAGGTGTATGAAAAGCTCTTCATCTCCGGCCGGGAAGCCTTGGCCGAATCCGTATTTTCCGCCAAAAACGTGACTTTTTTTGATTAAAAAGGCACTCCCCTCCCGCGGAATTTTCCCCTATAATAGCCATGAGAAGCTATCATAGCGGTTTTCT
>CAYONL010000153.1:0-4351 GCA_964405305.1 uncultured Oscillospiraceae bacterium
ACACCCCATTCGTTATTCAGTATATCATACTGTCTAACTTTTGGGGTGCAGTTCAGAAGAGGCCGCGCCGCTTTTTACTTTTCAAATATGGCGAAGGCGCGCACCGGCAGGCCGTTTGCGCCCTTTATCCTCGCGGCGGAGACGAATATTACCGCTCCGGCCGCCGGAACCTTGTCAAGGTTTGCCAGCATCTCCACCTGAACCTTGTCCCGGGCCAGCACGTCCCGCTCGCAGATAAGGCCGGTGTCCTTGGAGGTGATGGGCGCGTCGGTGTCCAGCGTCTCGTGGCCGTTGGCGGCGGCGTCCCGTTCCTCATAGATAAAGCGGAGCGTGTCCATGGTCCAGCCGGGGAAGTGCTCCACGCCGTCCTCGCCCACGTTGGAAAGGGCCGCGCCATCGGGCCAGCGCTTTGACCAGTCGGTGCGCATGGCGACGAAAGCGCCCTTTGGGATGCGGCCGTAATTCTTCTCGTATTCCAAAATGTCGTCAACCGTCAGCTCGTAGTCGGCGTTCTGCCGGGCTTTTTCCGACACGTCGATCACGCACAGAGGAAACACGGTGTCCTTGACGGTGAATTCGTCCCCCAGCCGCCCGCCCTGAATGAAATGGCCGGGGTAGTCGATGTGGGTGCCGAATTGGCCGGGGAACGTCTGGGTGTCGATACGAAGCTCCAGCTGCTCAAACGACACCACCTCGTGGCAGAGATCCACCGAGCCCTTCGGTATGCCCTCCCAAAAGGGGCTGTCGTTCGTAAGCGTGTGGGTCAGATCCACCCATTCCATTTTTTTCAGCTCTTTGAGCATCTCCCAAAGCGATCCCATTTTTTCGCGCCCTTTCTGTCAGTTTTATGTTGGTTGCAAATTTATGGCTATTTTGCCAGCACGTTGGCGTACTCCGGGTGCTCCTCGAACCACTTGACGGCGTAGCTGCACTGGGGCATGGCGTGCCGCCCGCTTGCGCGCAGGGAGTCGGCCGCCCGCTGCATAAGCCCGGCGGCTATGCCCTGTCCGCGCAGACTTTCGTCCACAAAGGTGTGGGTGATCTTGACGACCCCGATGTTGACCGCCGGGAAAACCACCTGTCCCAGCTCCCTTCCGCCGTCCTTATAGACCACGCGGTTTTTTTCGATGCTGTATTCCATAGGGGGAGCCTCCTTTTAAAAATTCAGTTTTTTCTCCAGCTCCGCCATGTCCGGCGCCGAGGAAATTGGCGCGCCCGCCGCCGTCATGGCCGTGGCTATGTCCTTTAGTCCGTTGCCGGTGACGATGGAGCAGACCGTGGCGTCCTCCGGTATCAGGCCCATTTCGCAGGCTTTTTTAAGGCCCGCCGTGCCGGTCACGCCCGCCGGCTCGCCAAAGACGCCCGCCCTTGTGCCCAGCAGCTTCATGGCCGCGAGTATCTCCTCATCCGAAACGTTTACGGCCACCGCGTTAGATTCTTTCAGGGCGTTCAGCGCCTTTGTAAAGTTCCTCGGCACGCCCACCGCGATGGAGTCCGCGATGGTGTTTTCCTCCATGGGCACAAGCCTATCATATCCGCCGGTGTAGGCGTTATTCACCGGGCAGCAGCCGGAGGCCTGCACCGATATTAGCCGCGGCAGCCTGTCTGTAAGCCCGGCGGCATACAGGTCTTTAAAGCCCTTCCAGACGCCCGCTATGGTGCAGCCATCGCCCACCGAAAGCGCCACAAAGTCCGGCACGTTCCACGAAAGCTGCTCCGCTATTTCGTAGGACACGGTTTTCTTGCCCTCCGAAAGATAGGGGTTTATGGCGGCGTTGCGGTTGTACCAGCCCCAGCGGTCTATGGCCTCGGCGGAAAGCCTGAAGGTGTCCTCATAGTTCCCGCGGACGCTTACAACGTGCGCGCCGAACATCAAAAGCTGGGCCACCTTGCCCTTTGGCGCGCGCTCCGGCACAAAGATGTAGCTTGTGAGGCCGGAAGCCGCCGCCGCGCCCGCCAGCGATGAGGCCGCGTTTCCGGTTGACGAGCAGGCCACAGTCTTCTGTCCCGCCGCCACCGCCCTTGCCACAGCCATGGCCGAAGCGCGGTCTTTAAGGCTCGCCGTGGGGTTCACGCCGTCGTCCTTTATCCAGAGCTTTTTTATGCCAAGCTCCGCCGCCAACCTTGCCGAATTGTATATGGGCGAACCGCCGGCCCGCAGCGGAGGCATGGTCCACTCCTCCTCCACAGGAAGCAGCGCCCTGTACCGCCACATACTCCTGTCCTGACAGGCGGAGAGGACGGCCCTGTTCACCGTTCCGCGTATGTAGCCGTAGTCATAGGTTATTTCAAGTATGCCGCCGCATTTGGGACAGGTGGTCGTCTCAGGCCCCGCCTCATATTCGGCGCCGCAGAGGGTGCAAACGGCCCCCAGCACGTTTTTCATGGTTTGCCCTCCGTTTTGTTCCCGCCCTCCGGCGAATTTTGTTTCAGGTAAAATATCTGATAGGCGAGCTTTGCCGCCGCCGCGATGGGCATGGAGAAAAATATTCCCCAAAAGCCGAACAGCGCCCCCGCCGCCAGCACCACCAAAAACACGACCAGCGGCTTAAAGTCCAAGGCTCTGCCCAGTATCAGCGGCTCCAGCACAAATTCCTCGAAAATTTGCAGCAGCAGTATGACCAAAAGCGCCCATACCGCCGTCATCAGTCCCTCCATGGGAGCCGTGGGAACAAGCCCATCCATGATGAAGCAGACCGCCCCCGTGATGATGGCCGACACCCACGCGCCGAAATACGGCACAAGGTTGCTTAGTCCGACGAGAAAGGCCAGCAGCCCCCACAGCGGTACGCCGATAAGGGCAAAGGCGACGGCGCACACCACAAAGCTGATGAACGCCATAAGCAGCCTTGCCAGCAGGTACTTTCCGGTCATTTTGAGCGACTGGGAGGCCCAGAGTTTGACTTTTTCGCCCGTTGATTTTTCCATAGTTTTACACGAGGCCCACGCGGGCGTTGAAGTCCTCGATAAGCGCGTCGATCTCGCCCTCCTGCTTGTGGACAGCGCCCCAGGTGCCCTCAGGGTCGTACCAAAGGGCGCGCAGTTCGTCGGCGGTCTTGCCCTGCTGCTCCACCCAGGTGTAATATTTCAGGTTGTGTATGCGCTTTTTGCCCTGATAGGTGAGCTCCTCCATGCTGTCCGTGCGCACACCGGCCAGGTGCAGCGCGTGGTCGGCGGCGGCCTTGATTTCGCTGTACTCGCCGTCCTCGGCCTGCAACTCCTCAACGCGGGAGCCGTACATGTCCGCCGAGTCCGTCAGCACCGTGGCGACCACATCTTTTTCCGTCAGCTCGTAATATTTCGCCATCTTTATGGCGCAAAGCATGTTCGCTATGCCGGAGATGCCGAACAGCGGCAGCTTTTCGATGAAGTCGTGGGGCACGCCCACAACGTTTTCAAGATATTCGCGCCCCGCCGGCTCGTTAAACAGGCGCAGCAGGTTTTGGCTGTCCGCGTCGTCTATGTCGATTACCATGTCGGTGTTGCGGCAGTTGTGTATCCACGGCACGTGCTTGTCGCCTATGCCCTCTATGCGGTGGTCGCCAAAGCCGTTTTCCAAAAGCGTCGGACACTGCAGAGCCTCGCCCACGCCCACCTTCATATTCGGATAGCGCTCTTTAAGTCCGTCGCCCGCGCCCGTAGTTCCCGCGCTTCCGCTTGTGAAGCAGGCTCCGGCAAGGTTCAGCCCCTCGCCCAAAGATTTAAAGGCCTCGTCTATGGCGTCCGCTGTAACGGAGTAGTGCCACAGGTGGTTGCCCATCTCCTCGAACTGGTTGAAGATCATCACGTCGTCCCGGGTGGCCCGCAGATGCTTTACCTCGTCAAATATCTCCTTGACGTTGCTTTCGCAGCCGGGGGTCGCTATTATCTCCGTCGCCACGCCCTTTAGCCAGTCGAAACGCTCGCGGCTCATTCCGGCGGGCAGTATCGCGACGGATTTGCAGGAGAGCAGCTTGGAGTTGAACGCGCCGCCGCGGCAGTAGTTGCCGGTGGAGGGCCAAACCGCGCTGTGATAGGTGGCGTCAAACTGTCCGGTCACAAGTCTTGGCACAAGGCAGCCAAAGGAGGCGCCCACCTTGTGGCAGCCGGTGGGGAAGTGCTTGCCCACCAGACAGATTATGCGCGCCTTAATTCCGGAAAGCTCGTGGGGCACCTCGATGAAGTTGACGCCGCCGAAAAGACCGCCCTTCTCCACCGGTTCGTTCTTCCACGTCACGCGGAACAGGTTCGCCGGGTCCATGTCCCACAGGCCGGTGTTTTTCAGTTTTTCCTTTATGGCGTCGGGGGCTGTCTCCGGGTGCTTCATGTTTTTATAGGTGGGGATGACGATGCCGCGCTCCTTCGCCAGCTC
>CAYONL010000154.1:0-4305 GCA_964405305.1 uncultured Oscillospiraceae bacterium
CAGGAAGAAATAAGGAGTAACGCGAAGTCCCTTTAGGTGCGAGCGGAACGACTATATTTCTGACCGACCTTTCCGATTGCCCCTAAGACCCTTCGGATGCACACTTTTTAGTTTACTGCGAATTATTCAGCGCTTACTTAATAATTCTTTTACGGGCTATTTAGGTTTTATTTTTTCATAAGTATGGTATAATATTATCTGATATAGTCTGTGCGCGGCCGGAAAAAACCGCGCGCGGGCCGATAATTTGTGTTTGCGTGAGGAATTTAGGAATGTTTAAAAGCCTTCAGAAAGACAAAAGTCTGCACTGGTGGGCGCTGCTGTTCGCGTTTGTGACGGCGGTGCTGGTTGTCCTGCCCATAGTTATACGGGACGGGGGATACTTCACATATTACGGCGATTTCAACGTCCAGCAGATACCGTTTTACATCCACGCCCATGAGATGGTGCGCTCCGGCGCCTTTGCGTGGGACTGGCACACCGACCTCGGCGCCAATTTTATCGGCTCCTACTCGTTTTACCTGCTGTTCAGCCCGTTCTTCTGGCTCACCGTGCCGTTTCCCACCGCGGCGGTGCCGTACCTTATGGGCCCGCTGTTCGTGCTCAAGTTTAGCTGCGCGGCCTTCACGTCGTATTTCTGGCTCCACCGCTTTGTGGAGGACAAGCGCTGGGCCGTGGTCGGCGCGCTGCTTTACGCCTTTTCGGGCTTTTCGATCTACAACGTGTTTTTCAACCATTTCCATGAGTGCATAGTGTTTTTCCCGCTCATGCTGGTGGGGCTGGAGTCGCTGCTAAATGAGGACAGGCACGGGCCCTTTATCCTCGGCGTAGCGGTCAACGCCATCGTGAACTACTGGTTCTTTATAGGCGAAGTGGTGTTCGTCATACTCTACGTGCTGGTCAGGCTCTTTTCCGGCGGGTTTGAGCACAGGCTCAAAAAATTCCTCTATGTGGCCGTCGAGTCGGTGCTGGGGCTGGGGCTGTCGGCCTTCGCGCTGATACCCTCCGCGCTGGCCATAGTCGGCAACCCGCGCACCACGTTTATAGATAATGTTATAAACGGCTGGTCCCTGTGGCTGTATTACAGCGAGCAGCGGCTGCCCGCCATAATAACGAGCTTTTTCTTCCCGCCCGATCTGCCCAGCCGCCAGAACATGTACCCGGACCAGGGCGCGCAGTGGGCCTCCATGGCCGGCTGGCTGCCGCTGTTCGGCATGGTCGGCGTGATAGCCTATATGCGCAGCAGGAAAAAGGACTGGCTGCGCAACATGATATTCGTCTGCATCACCTTCGCGCTGATACCGGGGCTGAACGCGCTGTTCATCCTCATGAACAACTCGTATTACGACCGCTGGTTCTATATGTTCGAGCTCATGCTGGCGCTGGCCACCGTGCGGGCGCTGGAGCACTGCCGTGACGACGACCCGGAGCCTGTGGATATGCGGCGCGGCTTCATCCCGTCGGCCGTAGTGATAGGGGCCGTCTCGCTGGCCATAGGGCTTACCCCGCAAAAGACGGACGACGGCTGGACCTACGGCCTTATGAAGTACCCCGAAATATTCTATGTGACGGCGGGCTTCGCGGCTGTCTGCTTCGTCATGGCGTACCTGCTGTGGCGGCTGGCGGACAGGAAGTATTTTACAAACGTCGTGATAGGCTTTACGGCTTTCGTCTGCGCGGTCTACGGCATACTTTACACGCAGATAGGCTACGGCTACTCCGGCGACCACAAGGAGATAACCGATCAGGCCATAGGGCTGGTGGGAGAGATGGAGCTGCCGGACCCGGAGGGCACGGGCGACTTTGTGCGGGCGGATTTTTACGACTGCTTTGAAAACCTGAACCTTTTCTGGGAGATGCCCTCTCTGCGCTGCTTCCACAGCATAGTGCCGGCCTCCATAATGGAGTTTTACCCCTCCGTCTCGGTCACAAGGGACGTTTCAAGCAAGCCCTCCGCCGACCTTTACGATCTGCGCGCGCTGCTGTCCGCGCGCTGGCTGTTCATAGAGGAGGACAACGAGGAGCAGAGCCCCATGCCCGGCTTCAAGTTTTACGAGAACCAAAACGGCTACAACATCTATGAAAACGAAAACTTTGTGCCCATGGGCTTCACCTACGACCACTTCATAACCCAGGCGCAGTACGATGAGATACCGGAGGAATCCCGCAGCAAGGTGATGATGTCCGCCATAGTGCTTAGCGATATGCAGGTCAAGCGCTACTCCGACCGGCTGACCCAGCTTGAGGACGTCGATTACTATATGAGCTACAACACCTTCACCGAGTACGCCGACGATAGGGCGGATTCGGCCTCCACCTCGTTCAAGGTCACCAGCGGCGGCTTCACCTGCGAGATAAAGCTGCGGCACAACGACCTGGTGTTCTTCTCCGTGCCCTATGACGCGGGCTGGACGGCCTACGTCAACGGTGTGGAGACAGCCATAGAAAAGGTGAACGTCGGCTTTATGGCTGTGCCGGCCGGGCGCGGCGACAACGTGATCGAGTTCAGGTACGAGACGCCGGGGCTTAAAACGGGCCTGCTGATCTCCGGCGGAACGCTGGCGGTGGCCGCGGCCTATGTCGCCGCCCTGCTCATCATAAAGCGCCGCCGCACCATGGAGGAGAAGCTGACGGAGGAGCTGTATCAGAAGCAGGATTCCGCCGCCGAAGCCGATCTGCCCGGTGATATGGAGGTTCCGCCGGAGGAGGATCTGACCGTGATCCGCCGGCTGGAGGATGTGCCGCCGCCAAAAAACGAGGACGCGCCGGAGGAGAAAATATATCCGGAGCTTTAACGCAATAATGCAATAAATTTATAAAAATCGCGCTCTTAGTAGACGTAAAGGAAACACCCACGACTAACATCAGGGAGGTATTGCCATGAAACGTTTTACAGCACTTGCACTGGCAGCTTTGATCGCGCTGACACTTGCGGCCTGCGGGGCCTCGGAAAAATCGGCGGACATGATGTACAGCTCCTCCGCGTCGACGGAAAACGGGGATTACGGCTACGGCGACTACGACGCGGCCGCGCCGGAGGCTTCGCCGGAGGAGGCCGCTCCGGCCTCTCCGTCCGCCGGCTCGGCTGGTGGAGAGGTGCAGACTCAGGACACGTCGAGAAAGCTCATCAAAAACGTCTGGCTCAACGTGGAGGCGCTGGAGTTCGACAAGATGGTGGCGGAGATACAGAAAAACATCGTGGCGCTGGGCGGCTATATCGAAAGCTCCAACGTCAGCGGCAACTCCGTTTACAGCAGCGGAAACAGGTACGCCAGCATCACGGCCCGCATACCGGCGGAGGAGCTGGAGGGCTTTGTCGCGGGAGTTGAGGGCATGGGCAACGTCACCAGCCGCGAGGACAGCGTGGACGACATCACCCTGACCTACGTGGATATGACGGCGCGGGTGGAGTCGCTGCAGACCGAGTACGACCGCCTGCTGGAGCTGCTGGCCGAGGCGGACAATCTGGACAGCATCATCGCGCTGGAGCAGAGGCTGACCGAGGTGCGCTATGAGATAGAGTCCTACAAGAGCCAGCTGCGCACCTACGACAACCAGGTGGACTACAGTACTGTTTATCTGAATATAGACGAGGTGGAGCGCATAACGCCCGCCGAGGAAAAGGGCGTTTGGGAGCGCATCTCCACCGATTTCGGCGAGAACCTGTACAGCGTGGGCGAGAGCCTGACCGATTTCTTCGTCTGGTTCGTGTCCAGCCTGCCGTACCTGCTCGTCTGGGCGGTGGTCATAGGGCTTATCGTGCTGGTGGTCCTGCTCATAGTGAAGGGGTGCCGGCGCTCCTCCGCCCGCGCCGCGGAAAAGCGCGCCAAAAAGCTGCAAAAGCAGTATGAGCAGCGCATGGCGGCCGAGGCCCGGGCGATGCCCGCCGAAAAGTCTAAGGAAGAGGCTCCCGCCCCACAGGAGCCGAAAAACGATAAATAATCGGCAGTAAACAAAAACGGCCCCGTGCTTTTAAAAAGCGCGGGGCCGTTTTATACCGTTTAGTCATTAGTCGATAGACACTAGACATTAGTAGAACGGGTACAGGAAAACGGCAGACTCAGACGTTGGATTTCCGCTAATTTTTAAAACGGGCGTTCGTCCGAAGGCTCAATGTCCCGCGCCGCTTGTAGCGGATTCAGCGGGGCATTGAGCAGGAAGAAATACAGAGCGATGTGAGCGAACAGCGAAACAGCGCGACAATATTTCTGACCGGAACTTAGGGGCAATCGGAAAGGTCGGTCAGAAACATAGTCGTTCCGCTCGCACCTAAAGGGACTTCGCGTTACTCCTTATTTCTTCCTG
>CAYONL010000155.1:0-4303 GCA_964405305.1 uncultured Oscillospiraceae bacterium
AAGACCTCCATACTCGACTACATCCGAAACACTCACGTCACCGCGACGGAGGCCGGCGGTATAACCCAGCATATAGGCGCCTACCGCGTCAAGACCGCCGGCGGCAACTATATCACCTTCCTTGACACCCCCGGACACGAGGCCTTCACCGCCATGCGTGCCCGCGGCGCTCTTTGCACCGATATAGCCATACTGGTCGTCGCCGCGGACGACGGCATCATGCCCCAGACCGTGGAGGCCATAAACCACGCCAAGGCGGCCGGCGTCTCCATAATAGTCGCCATAAACAAGATGGATAAACCCCACGCCGACCCCAACAAGGTCATGCAGGGGCTTACCGAATACGAGCTTGTGCCGGAGGAGTGGGGCGGCGACGTCATCTGCGTGCCCGTCTCGGCAAAAACCGGCCAGGGCATAGACACCCTGCTCGACATGGTGAACCTTGTCGCCGACGTCAAGGAGCTTAAAGCCAACCCCGACCGTCTGGCCAAGGGCATAGTTATAGAGGCAAGGCTTGACAAAGGCCGCGGTCCTATAGCCAGCGTGCTTGTGCAAAACGGAACCCTCCACACCGGCGACGTGGTAATTGCCGGAACCGCCGTTGGCAAGGTGCGTATGATGACGAACGACCAGGGCCAGCGCGTGGACGAGGCCGGCCCCTGCGTGCCTGTCGAGATAACAGGCTTGGACAGCGTGCCCACGGGCGGCGACACAGTTAACGCCGTCACCGACGAACGCCTTGCCCGCGAGCTTGTCTCGGAGCGCGAATACGACGCCAAGCAGGAGCAGTTCAAGAGCTACCAGAAGGTCACCCTTGACAACCTGTTTAACCAGATAGAGATCGGCGAGATGAAGGAACTGCCCATCATCGTAAAGGCCGACGTTCAGGGCTCCGTGGAGGCCGTAAAGCAGTCGCTGGAGAAGCTTTCCAACGACGAGGTTCGCGTGCGCGTGATCCACGGCGGCGTGGGCGCGGTCAGCGAGTCCGACGTAATGCTGGCCAACGCCTCCAACGCCATAATCATCGGCTTCAACGTGCGCCCCGACCCCGTGGCCCGCGACAACGCCGAGCGCGACGGAGTTGATATCCGCCTTTACCGCATAATCTACGACGCCATAGACGAGGTCAAGTCCGCCTTACAGGGCATGCTCGCGCCGAAATTCCGCGACATCGACCTGGGCCGGGCGGAGGTGCGCAACGTGTTCCGCATCACCGGCGTGGGCGTGGTGGCCGGCTGCTACGTTTTGGAGGGCAAGATCACCCGTTCCGCCAAAATACGCGTGGTCCGCGACGGCATCATAATAGCCGACGACAAGCTGGAGAGCCTCAAGCGCTTTAAAGACGACGTGAAAGAGGTGGCCTCCGGCTACGAGTGCGGCATGAGCCTTGAAAAGTTCTCCGACATCAAGGAGGGCGACATCTTCGAGGCCTACAACACCGAGGAATACAGGGACAACGCCTGACGGGCGCTCCCCCGCAACATCGGATAAGGAGAAATATTTATGTCCGGTTTCAAACTTGGCCGCGCCAGCGAGGACGTCCGCCGGGAGCTTATGGATATCCTGCGCGGGATGAAGGACCCCCGCGTCTCCGGCCTTCTGAGCATAGTAAAGATAGAGCTCACCAACGACTACTCCCACTGCAAGGTGTACGTAAGCTCGCTGGACGGGTACGAAGCGGCAAAGGAAGCCGTAAAGGTGCTGGGCAAGGCCTCCGGCTTTATAAGGCACGAGCTTTCCGGCAGGCTCACCATCCGCAAGGCGCCGGAGCTGCACTTTATTGCCGACGATTCCATAGAACACAGCGCGGATATCCAGCGGATACTGCGCGAGATAAACGAAAGCGACACCGGGACACTGCCTGAATAAAGGCTCCCGCGCCGCCGTAAAATGAGGTGTGTTTATGCTGCTCAAATGTGAGCAATGCTGCGAAATACTCCGCGATATGGACGACATTGTAATAGTCGCCCACCAGAACCCTGACGGCGACACTCTGGGCTCCTCCTTCGCGCTGATGTATGTTTTGCAGCAGCTTGGAAAACGTGTCCGGGTGGAGTGCTCCGACGGGTTTCCCGCCCAGTATTCCTACATGTTCCCGGATTACATTCCGGAAGAATACGAGCCGAAAAGCGTTATATCGGTGGATATTGCGGCGAAGGAGCTCTTTGGCCCCGGCACCGTAAAATACGCCGACCGGGTGGATCTCTGCATAGACCACCACGGCTCCAACACGCTTTACGCCAGGGCGACCTTTATTAAACCCGAGGCCGCCGCCACCGCCGAGCTTATCGAGAGCATCGTCTACGGGCTGGAGGAGGTCACGCTCACAAAGCGGATAGCGGACTGCATATATACCGGCGTCTCCACCGACACGGGGTGCTTTCGCTATTCCAACACCACCGCCCACTCCCACGCCGTGGCCGGACGCATGTTCAAGGCCGGCTGCGACTACGCGCATATAAACCACATCATGTTTGAGATGAAATCTCTTTCGCGCATAGCCATTGAGCGCGAGGTCATGAACACTATAGAGTACCACTACGGCAAGCGCTGCGCCCTGTGCTACATAACGAAGGCCATGATGGCCTCCACAGGCGCTCTGGACTCGGAGCTTGAGGGAGTCGCCGCCATACCGCGCCAGATAGAGGGCGTGGCCGTGGGCGTCACCCTGCGTGAGCGGGAGGGCGGCTTTAAGGCCAGCCTGCGCACGGACGACAATACGGACGCTATGGAGATATGCAAGCTTCTTGGCGGCGGCGGGCACAACAGAGCGGCCGGCTGCTTTATCTCAGGCACGCTGGAGGAGGCAAAGAAAGCCATCCTCGACGCTGTCGGAAAAGTTCTTGGAAACAAGGAGGACGTTCAATGACAGGCGTTTTGCCGGTCGATAAGCCCGAGGGCTTCACATCCTTTGATGTGGTCGCCAAAATGCGCGGTTTATCGAAAACAAGGAAGATCGGCCATTCAGGAACGCTGGACCCCATGGCCACGGGCGTTCTGCCGCTCTTTTTCGACTCTGCAACAAAGGCCTGCGCCGTGCTGCCCGATGGGGACAAGCGCTACACCGCCGGCATAAGGCTGGGCCTTTGCACGGATACGCAGGACGTGACCGGCTCCGTGCTCAAAGAGGCCCTCTGCCATATAACCCGGGAGGAGTTTGAAGCGGCCGCCGCAAAATTTGTGGGCGCGACAGAACAGCTCCCTCCCATGTACTCCGCCGTAAAGGTGGCCGGGCAGCCGCTTTATAAGGCGGCCCGGCGAGGCGTTGAGGTGGAACGCCAGAGCCGCAGAGTTACGGTCTACTGCTTGAGCACGCTTGCTTTTGACGAGGATGCTCAGACCGCGGTCATAGACGTCAGGTGCTCAAAGGGCACATACATACGCACCCTTGGGGCGGATATAGGCGAGGCCCTGGGCTGCGGCGCGGCGCTCTATTCCCTTCGCCGGACAGAGGCGGCGGGCTTCACCATAGACGAGTGCCTGACCCTTGCAGAGATAAAAAAACTGGCCTCCTCCGGCCATCTGGAGGAAGCGCTTTTCCCGGTGGACAGGCTGTTTTCCGCCCTGCCGAGGCTTGTTTTGAACGCGCGGGACGAGGAGCTTTACAGAAATGGCGTTCCTCTGGCGATCGAGCGGCGCGGCTGGGAGCACATTGACGGCGATATAGCGGTCTACGGCGAGGACGGAGCTCTTTTTGGCGTCTCCTACATGGATGAGGGGGCGGGCCAGCTCCACCTGCGGAAGATGCTCGTCACGAAATAACCCCCGGCGCGGTTTATGAAAGCCCGGTCTCATTTTCGTTTTTTACAGGCTATTTTGTCCTGTTTATCTATTAATCACAAGAAAATCATTTAAAATTTGTAAAAGTACCCCCTTGGGTACTTTTATTTTATAGCAACATGCTATAGAATATAATATAAAAGTTAAATATGTGGGTTAATTAAAGGGGTGTCGCTATGTCGTTCTCTTCTGTGCTTAGTTTCGCGAACGAACTTGTAAATGATAAAAAATATACAGAGGCGGTGTCGGAGCTTGAAAAACTCCGCATCACCCAACTGACTTATGAGGAGCTGGACGCGGCGTCCGCCCTTTTCGCAAGGCTCCCCGTTGAGATCTCCTCCCTTTCCGCCGCCCACTGTCTTCAGGAGATGACGGTTTACGCGGAGATTGGCGAGTTTCCGCTGATAAACGAGTGGTTCAGCCGTATGGTGTCCCTGAGAGAAAGATACAAGGAGGGCACCCCCGCCCGGGCCGCGTTGGAAGATTACATATGCCTTGCCAACATGCTGCGTCCCGGCTGTGA
>CAYONL010000156.1:0-2885 GCA_964405305.1 uncultured Oscillospiraceae bacterium
CAGCGGCCACCGCCGCCGCTATCATCTCGGAAAGTGCTTTTGTGGTTATCTCCATGGTAACCCTCCTCATTTATCGTTATTAGGCTCTATGTAGGTCTTTGCTCTTGCGCTGTCAGTCAGGCCGCTGGTGGTAGGGTCGTTGCTTGTGCCGATTATGCCGCACACCACCGTCGCCACGGACACTATAGCCGTAACAACTTCGTTTTCGGTGAGCACCGGCACAAGACCGAGAATTTTGAGCACCATGTACACCGCGCCAATGAGCACGGGTGTGTTGGTCGCCCACCATACCGGGTTTTTAAGTCTCACTTTCCAGTTCATCGTTTGCCCTCCATTTCATCCAGTCGTTTGTGTGCACTCTTTATGCTGGATTCGACTATTGCCATGCGCTCCACGAGGCAGTTGTGCTTGTCCACCTTTTTTTCGAGTTCCGTCACCCTCTGGATGATAACCGCCTGCTGCGCCGAGGCTATGGCCTCCTGTCTCGCCCGGTTGCCAGCGTTGATGATAAGCTGCGCCGTTATAGTCGCTGCCGCCGTTATCACCGCAACTATGATTGCCTCCGTCATACGCCCCACCGTCAGCGGCCGCAGCCGCCGCCCTTCTTTTTTCCGCTTTTCTTTTTAGCCATTACAGTGCCTCCTTACGCCGTTTGGGGTTGATATTCAGCGGGCACAAGCTCCACAAGGCCGCTGTCGATAAGTATTTCCGCCACCTGTGTTTTCAGCAGCCTCGGAACTGCATCAAAGGTGGTCTTCCCAAGTATCACTCTCTGCGCAAAAAACATAGCCATCATCAAAAGCCCTCCCAAAATTAATTTTTTAAGCATATATGACCGCCGCCATTTCAGCGATACAGTCCTCTACAAAGTCGCTCCTGTCCGACAGAGCTTGTATCTGCGCGTCACGCAGCGCGTCCGGGTCGGCAACAGGCTCCACCGCCGTCCCTGTCCATGTCTGCGTTATGCTCGTCGCGTCCTCCGCCCAGCCCGGTGTGTATGTATATCCCGCCTCTGTGGGACGAGCTGTCTCGACTATGCGCTTGTAGCCGTGTTCAAGATATATCGCCGGGTCGTTTGTCCATATGTCGCCCTCTGCCACAAGCGGCCTCGGCGCATACGTGATAGCGCCATTTAATAATGTTCCGAATCGTCTGTCGTTCATTTTAGTACCCCCATCTGACCAAGATTATCCCGCTGCCACCCGCGCCGCCGGAATAAACAGTGATGTCACTGCTTATTACCGAATTACCCGTTTCGCAGCCGCCTCCGCCTCCGCCTCCACCAGTGTTGGCGGTTCCGTTGTATCCTGTTCTTTCCTTTCCGCCGTTCCCGCCGCCATTCATTCCAACACTGGCGAGGGAATTTCCTAATCCGGCGCCGCCGCCGCCGCCTGCCACGATTGGGAAATTAGCATCGGCAAAAGCATTTACGCCGCTTCCGCCCTGAGTAGACGCGCTATCCCTAGTGGCACCGCTACCGCCTGCGCCTGCGTTTTGTCCTGACGCCGAGCTCCAATCCCCAAGCACCGAATTGCCGCCCGCTCCGCTCACAGTGCATGCAATATCTCCGCCCAGCTTCCGCAAAGCCAGATTCAGCACCCGCCCGCCCGCGCCGCCATTACCTCCTGCGCCATAATAGTACTTGTTGCCGTAAGCATTGTAACCGCGTATTAAACCCGCGCCGCCGTTATTTCCCCCTCCCACCAGACACAGGTCGTACGCCCATGGAGCCAGCGTCAGCGTTCCGTCGGTCAGCAGCTCGATGTAACCTTGCGTCTCGTCGCCGTGCAGCGTGTAGGAGCCGGTGTAGGTGGGCAGCACAAAGCTACCGCCAGCAGACGCTATGATAGCCCTTCTTCTTAACTCAAGCATGTTCATGCGCCAGTCCCCACCTCTCCTATGGCCGCCACCCCGTTGCGGACGCTTATCTCGTAGGTCACGCTTGCCGCCCATGTGGGTACGCTGCCGAGGTACGTCGTGCCCGCCGGGAAAGTCACCGAGAACGTGCCGCTGGCCGCAAAGGTCAGCACCACTGTGCAGATGTAGTTGCCCGTAGGGTATGTGATAGTCACAGCCGTGGCTTCTGTTCGCGTTATGATGGTGTTGTCCACAAGCGTGATGGCGTCGGAGGATGCCGTAGTGTAGGCTATGGGAGTGGCTGCCCCAATACTCGCCGGGGTCACAGCGTCCGTGCCGCCCGCCGCGTGGGTAGCGGCGTGGGAGGTGGGGGGCATGGCAGACGGGAAATCCGTCCATGCTGTATCGTAATTCGTAGCCGATGCTTTTTTCAGATACTGTCCCGTCGTGCCTCCTGTGGCCACTCCGGGGCCGGTCGCTCCCGTATCGCCCTTAACGCCGGTGTCGCCTTTGGCTCCGTCTGTTCCGTTGGTTCCCGCCGCGCCCGTGTCTCCCTTAGCGCCCGTGTCACCTTTAGCGCCTTTGACGTTTACGGTTGCAGGGTTTGTCAGTCCGCCGTTGTTTGTCCACGACACATCTCCGGCGGCAGATATGGCAGGTGTAAAATACGGCCCAGTGTCGCCAGTATCACCTTTGGCTCCATTCGTGCCGTTTGTGCCTGCCGCACCTGTGTCACCCTTCGCGCCTGTGTCGCCTTTGTCGCCCTTGTCGCCCTTAGCGCCCTGAAGCTGGCCCTGTGATACCCATGCGGAGGTGTCCCACATGTATATCGTGTATGGATCTGTTGTGCCTACGTTATACATGTCGCCCTGCGTCGGGTTTGTGACGGCGGTCTGCAGCGCCGCCAGCGTCGCGTAGGAGCCTTTGATGTCAAGTCCGGTACCCGTGTCGCCTTTGTCTCCCTTAGCTCCCGTGTCGCCTTTGGCGCCCTTGATATTTACAGTCGTCGGGTTTACAAGCCCGCCATT
>CAYONL010000156.1:2895-4289 GCA_964405305.1 uncultured Oscillospiraceae bacterium
TTTGGCCCCGTCTCGCCCTGTATGCCTTGTGCTCCCGTGTCGCCTTTGGCTCCGTCTTCGCCCTTCGGACCCTGAGGGCCGGTTTCTCCCTGAAGGCCCGTGGCTCCCGTGTCGCCCTTAATTCCCTGTATCCCCTGAGGGCCCTGCTCGCCCGTGGCTCCAGTGGCTCCAGTTGCGCCGGTGTCGCCCTTGGCCCCTGTGTCACCTTTGATACCTTGTATTCCCTGTATGCCCTGTATGCCCTGCGGCCCGGTCAGCCCTATCTCGCCCTTCCACGCGAACCATGCGTAAGCTGTGTAAGCCGTTGGCGCTGTGCTGGAGGAAGTTACCGCTATACCCACATAGTTGTCCGGCGTGCTTTTTATGTCGCTGTCTGCGGTCGGTAAAGCCGCCGCGTAACGAATATGCTGATACCTTGTCGCCGCTATCAGCGCCGCAAACTCGCTGCTGCTTTCCAGCGCGTTCTTCTGCGCCAGCACATCATCCACTATCAAGGTGAATTTAGGCGAAAACAGTGTCGCTCCATTCGCGTCGCAGAGCATCAATTGGCACAGCGCCACCCCGGAAGCCGCCACAGTCTGCGCGGTCATCGTGAATATTATCTCGTTCCCGGATATTTCGCAGTCTGCCACGACAAAAGTGCTGTCAGGCTTTACGGCCGTGAGCGTGGCCGAACAGCCCTCAGCTATCCCGTATACCGTGCCTTCGTTCATCAATGTCATAATTATCCTGCGCCCGGAACATTCGCCCTTATTGGCATAGATAAAGCCCTGCGTATCCGTCCGCGCGCAGTCCAGCGTTATCCTGTATTTCATCGTGTCCATGCCGTTCCCCTCCCCTGTATAGAAAAAGACCGGGAGGACATTTGTCCTTCCGGTCTAATCATAAATAACGGCCCCCGCGCTTCTCTATCCCCTTATTTAATTTTTTATCCAGCCGTCGAAATCCGCGCTGGCATATATCCCAGTCGCACCCAGGGCTTTTCTTATCTCGCTGCGCCTCATCGAATCCGCATCGAGATATTTCGGCTTCCACTCGCTTGTAAGTGTGCTGCGTATGGCGGCCTTCGCTTCCTTCTCCGTTTTCCCGCCGCCCTCGTAGGCTTTGACCATAGCCGAGACTATCTGCTTTACGCTGTCGCCGTCGCCGCCGCTTACTGCCATATTGAGATCGGCGTAACCATATATACAGTTGTCCAGATACACCGAATTCGACTGTGTTATCCCCGCCGCCTTTTTAAGACGTCTCTCGGCCTCCTCCGGGTCCATGCCTCCGGCGGTAAGCCGTTCTACCGCTTTCTCGTAGGCGTCAATGTCGCCCGCCGCGTACAGCTTCGCCGCGCCGCTGATCGCCGGATCCTCCATGCCCAGCGCATCGTATACGCTTTGTCTTAT
>CAYONL010000157.1:0-4264 GCA_964405305.1 uncultured Oscillospiraceae bacterium
TTGCCGTGGGCGCCGCGAAAGCGTACCAACTTTCGGAAAGGTTTGCCGTGGGCGCCGCGAAAGCGTACCAACTTTCGGAAAGGTTTGCCGTGGGCGCCGCGAAAGCGTACCAACTTTCGGAAAGGTTTGCCGTGGGCGCCGCGAAAGCGTACCAACTTTCGGAAAGGTTTGCCGTGGGCGCGAAAATCCCGTTCAACCGAGAAAAGCCTTTATCGCAATCGCCGTGGGCGCGTTATTTATGCCTTCTCCTTACCCAGATGACGATGCCGGCGGCAAGGACGGCCAGCGGTATGACGCCCATAAAGAGGACGATGGCGGTGGTCATCTGCGCGGTGGTCATGTTGTTGGACTGGGTGGTGAAGTCCTTGGCCGCGATGGTAACCATGTTGCCGCGGTCGCAGAGCTTGTTCATGACGCCAACGATGTACTCGGCGTTGGACACGGCGGTGTTCGTCAAAAACTCGCCGGAAAATGCGGTGGTGGAGCCGGTGAGCACCACGTTGGAGGTGACGGAGCCGTCGTACATGGTCGCCATGACCATAGCGCCCACGTTGCCCACAAGGTCGGAGTCCTGGATCTGGTAATCCTCGGCGACGTTGGCCGCGTGCCAGCCGGAGGACTCGGACAGGGAGAGCAGGGTGTCAGTCGTGACGTAGCCGCTGGTCTCAAAGGTGGTGGCCACGGGCTTCATTTTATAGAAAGCCGTGTAGCGGTTGGTGGAGGCGAGGTTTCCGGCGTAGTCGGCGTTGGTGTACTGCACTATGGGGAAGTAGGGCGTCATGGAGAGCATGTAGCTCTGGTTCGTCTCAAAGGCGATGCCGTCGTACTGGGCAAGGCCCCACTCGGCAAGGAAGGCATCCAGCGCGGGCTGGGCCGAGGTCATCGGGTCAACGAACACCAGCAGGTTGCCGCCCTCCGCCAGATATTTGTCCAGCTTTTTGAGCTGCTCCTCGGTGGGGTCCTTTGTCGGGCCGAACCAGATAAGCGCGGCGGCCTCGGGGTCAGGCTCCTCCGAAAGCAGGTTCATGGTGGACACCTCAAAGCTGTTGGAGGTCATAAGCTGCTGAAGGCTCGTCGAATCCACCTCGCCGAGGCCGGTTATGAACTGCACCTTTGTCGTTTCGCCGGAGGCCACGGACATGATGGCGTTCGTCATGGTCTGCTCGGCGGTGGAGGACTCTATGGTGTACTGGCCGGTGTAATAATAGTTGCTGGAGTCGTAGGTCAGCATGTCGTTCATGGAGACGACCTTTATGCGCCCGCCGCACTCCACGATAACGTCGTAGGCGGCCAGCTCGTAGCCCTGGTAGCCGGCGGTGAAGGTGGGGTTTTCGGTCAGGTCCACATAGGAGAGGGTCACGCGGCTGGAATTTTTCGCGTAGGCCGCGATGGTCTTGGCCACCTGGGACATGTACTCGTTGCTGCCGTTCACGGCGCTTTCCTTGGCGAGGACGGTCAGCTTCACGTCCTGATCCAGCCCGGCCAGATACTGCTTCGACTCGTCAGAGATGTCGTACATGTTTTCGGAGGTCAGGTCTATGGAGAGAGGATATCTCTCCGTGAGCAGGGAGACGAGCACGTTGAGCACGAACACCGCCACTATGACGCCGACGGTTATCAGCGTGGCGTAGGCGCCGTATTTAAGGCGGCGCTTGCGGGCCAGACGGTGGGCCATGGCCTCGGCCTTCTCCTCCTCGGTCTGCTCCGGGGCCTTTTCGGGCTCCGCGGGAGCGGGAACGGAGGCGGTCTCAGGCGCGGCGCCTTTGTTTTCAAGGTTGTTTTCGTTGTCTATCGTAATTTTATCGTTGTCCATTTATCATACGCCTCCAATCAGCTCCATCTTCTTTTCTCAAGCACCCGGGAGGTCAGGAAAATGAACACCCCGGCGACAGAGATAAAGAAGAACAGATCGGCGAAATCCAACACGCCCAGCGTCAGGTCGTAATAGCGGGTATAAAAGCTCATTCCGGTGACGAGGGCTTTGGCCCACGAAAGGCTGATGAGTTCGGCCAGCGAGTCAAACATGGAGAGGAACAGCATGACCGCGAAACCGGCCACGGCGGCCACCACCTGGTTTTCCGTCAGGGAGGAGATGAACATGCCGACGCCTATGCACGCGGAGCCCAACAGGAACGTTCCGACAAAGCTGCCGATGAATACGGCCCAGTCCACGGAGGCGTGCAGTGAGATGACGAAGGCCTGGGGTATGGTCACCGCTATGCCGAGGGTGTAAACTATCTGCGCCGCTAAAAACTTGCCCAGCACCAGCTCGGTGAGCGAGATGGGCGCGGTCAGCAGAAGCTGGTCGGTCTTCTGCTTCCTGTCCTCGGTCATAAGGCGCATGGTGAGGATGGGCACGAGGAACATGCAGAAGGTGAAGATGTAGGAGAACACGTAGCTCATGGAGGCGTAGCCCGCCGCGATGACCTGCATGTACATAAAGCCGCTTAAAAGATAAAACACCGCAAGATATACGTAGCCGATGGGGCTGGTAAAATAGGCGTTAAGCTCGCGCCGCATTATTGCAGTCATTTCCCGGCGCCTCCTTTAGAGATGGTGTTGTCCTCCGTCAGCTGGAGGAAAATATCCTCCAGCGAAAGCTCGCTGGAGCGCATGGAGAGAATTGGCCAGCCACCCGCGGCCATGGCCTTGAATACGGAGCGGCGTATGTCGTTGCCGGAGGCCGCCTCCACCGTGTAGTCGTAACAGCCCGGCTCCCGCTCGCCCATCTGGACGACCTTTTCCATGCCGCCGACGGAGGCCAGAGCGTTGGCCACGTTCTTTTCCGGCCCCTCTATGCGTAAGGAGAGCTTGTGCTCGCTGGAAAGAGCCTGGGACAGCTCGTCCGGCCGGCCGTCGGCAACGAGCAGGCCGTGGTTTATGACTACCACTCGCTCGCAGACGGCCTGCACCTCCGGCAGAATATGGGAGGAAAGGATAACGGTGTGGGTGTTGCCCAGCTTTTTGATAAGGGTGCGGATCTCGATTATCTGCTTGGGGTCCAGGCCCACGGTGGGCTCGTCCAATATCAGCACCTCGGGGCTGCCTATAAGCGCCTCGGCCAGACCCACGCGCTGCTTGTAGCCCTTGGAAAGGTTTTTGATCATCCGGCCATAGACGTCGGTGATCTTCACAAGCTCGCAGATGTCGTCGATATGGGCCTTTTTCTTGAGATCCAGCTTTTTAAGGTCGAACACGAAGGAGAGGTATTCGCTGACCGTCATGTCCGGATAAAGCGGTGGAAACTCCGGCAGGTAGCCGATGAGCCGCTTGGCCGCCGTGGGGTCGTCCAATATCTCGTGCCCGTCGATGGTGACCGTGCCCTCGGTCGCGGAGAGGTAGCCCGTGATGATGTTCATCGTCGTGGACTTGCCCGCGCCGTTGGGCCCAAGGAAGCCGAGTATCTCGCCCTTTTCAACTTCAAAGCTGATGTCGTCCACAGCACGTTTGGCGCCGTACTGCTTCACGAGGTGGTTTACCTCGATCATTGCATATTCCTCCATTCATTGGTGTCTAAACTGATAATAGCAGAACGGGAGCGGGCATTTGTAAACACAGCTTTAATTTAAGGTGTCGATAATGTGATGGCCGCTCTTTAGATGTATATAAACCTGTTCTTTACTATTATAGCGGCTCATCGTCATAATGCAAATGTATTTGCTTTTTTTTGTGATAGAGATTATAATGTTTCCATGCTCCGGCGAGGTTTTTCAGGCGGCGGAGCCAGAATTTTCATCAGGAGGCGCCATATGGAGGACGAAAGACTGACCCGGCCGGAGGAAGACGGCGGCGCAAAGTCCGTGACGGAAGCCCAGGCCGAGACGCAGAGCTACGACGAGTACAACAACCAGAAGTACGAGTATGTGGTGGGCTACCAGAAGAAAAGGCGCGAGGACCAGGAGAAGAAAAAGAAGATGCCCCGCTGGCTTCAAACGGTGATAGCGTGGGGAATAGGCGCGCTGATGATTGCCATGTGGCTGCTGGCTTATGCGTGGAGCCAGGCGCTGCACTGAGAGCCGGATAGCCCCGACGTTTTCATACCGCGAGATAATACCGCGCGTACAAAAGCACACGGCGAAAATTTGAGTTTACGCCCGCACCGCCGTGTGTATCATCGCCCGTTTTCCGGTCAATAATAGTCTGCGAAGGCGCATGCTAAAGCCAAAAAACACGGTTCGACAAAAAGCGCCCGGCCGACGAAAAAAAGCCTTGACAACGGAGGGGTGTTTTGGTATACTAATGAAGCTGTCCCGAACGGGGACGG
>CAYONL010000158.1:0-4157 GCA_964405305.1 uncultured Oscillospiraceae bacterium
ATGCTGTCGTTCGTGCCCCAGATTATCTGAACAGGGCATTTGATGTCGGCAAGGCCGTCGGTGTTGTCGTATATCTGCAGCCCGCCAAAGATGCAGCCCCAAACTTCGTAAGGGAGCTGCGCCGCGTGCATGTAAATGCCCTGGCAGAAGTCGGCGTCTTCGTTGGTGCAGCCGGCCCAGTCGGACAGAAACTCCGGAGGAAACGCCTTGGTATCGTCGTAGCCGTGAACTCCAAGATAGTCGGTGCCGTCACCGTCAAATACCCAGGTGAGGCTTTCGTTGTCACTGGATTTTGCGCCGGACGCAATAAGAGTGATGGACTGGACCTTTTCAGGAATGCTGGCGGCCAGTTCCTGCGCGATGAGGGAGCCAAGGGAGTGGCCCACCACATCGGCACTGGTGATGCCAACCTTGTCCATAAAGGAAACTATGTCCGCGGCGTGCTCCTCAACAGTGTAAACGCCGTTGACGCCTTCGGGCTTATCGGTTTTGCCGTGGCCGCGAAGTTCGGGAACATAGACGCGGTAGCCGGCGTCGGCCAGCTGCGGAGCGACCTGCGCCCAGGAAAGACGGCTGTCGGTGGCGCCGTGGATGAGGACGATGACGTCGCCATCCTCGGGGCCCATAGTCATATAGGTCATGTTTATACCGGTGTCAAGCGCCACGGAATTTTCTGTCCAGTCCACATCGACCATCTGCCACCACTCGCGGGTGTCGGCGGGTTCGGAGCTTTCGCTGGCGGGCTCGGAAGCCGGCTCGGACACAGGTTCGGAAACGGATTCGGAGGACTCGGAAACAGGCTCGGAGCTTTCTGCTGCGGGAGCGGAACACGCGGTCATCGCCAGCGCGAGAACAAGCAGCAGCGCTATTGTCTTCATTTTCAAATTTTTAGCCTCTTTCGGTAGTTTATTCGCATTATGTATGCCGTTACAGGTTACACCGTTTTTTGTGTAAATACAATGGTAATTGGCAATATACTCAACATATGCATATAAAACAGCAATTATACGAAGTTGGCGGGCGCGCCCCTGTTTACGGCTAAACCCGCCCGAACCGGGCGTTTGTGTTTGCGCCAAACGAAAAAACCGGCGGCCGCTTCAATTTGGAGGCGGCCGCCGAGCGCGTTTATCTGTTTTCAAGCGCCACATACGAGCGGGAGGGCGCAATGGACTTGTACGCCGGGCGAATTATCTTGCCGCCGGAGGTGAGCTCCTCTATGCGGTGGGCGCACCAGCCTGCTGTTCTGGAGATGGCAAACAGGGGTGTGAAAATATCCGGCGGGATGTTGAGCATGCGGTAGACAAGGCCGGAGTAGAGGTCCAAGTTGGCGCAGATTATCTGCTGGGTGCCCTTCTGCTCCTGGAAGATGCCGGGAGTCAGGCGCTCCACCGCGTCGAGTATGCGGAAATCGCGCTCAAACTCTGTTCCGGCGCACATGGCGGCGGCTTTGGATTTTAGCAGCACGGCGCGGGGGTCGCTCTTGGTGTAGACGGCGTGACCCATTCCGTAGATAAGGCCGGAGCCGTCGCCGCCCTCTTTGCGCATTATTTTGCGCAGGTAGGCGCCTATCTGCTCGTCGGTGGGCTCCTTTACGGCCTCGTCGATGAAATCCATCATCTCCATGACCTTGTGGTTCGCGCCGCCGTGTTTCGGGCCTTTCAGCGAGCCGATGCCGGCCGCTATGGTGGAATAGATGTCGGTGCCGCTGGAGGTGAGCACCCGGGTGGCGAAGGTGGAGTTGTTACCGCCGCCGTGCTCCGCGTGGAGCATAAGGCACAGGTCGAGCAGCTTGGCCTCCTCATCCGTGAACTGCTTGTCTCCGCGCAGAGTGTAAAGGATGTTTTCGGCTATGGAGTGGCCGGCCTTCGCCGGATGGAGATACATGGAGCGGTGGTCGTAGTAGTGGCGTTTGACCTGATACGCGGCCACCATGATGGTGGGCATCCGCGCTATGAGCTGTATGGACTGGCGCAGATTGTTCTCAATGGAGGGGTCGTCGGCGCTGTCGTCGTAGGAATAGAGCGCCAGCACGGAACGGGCCAGCTTGTTCATGATGTTGGGGGACGGAGCCTTGATTATCATGTCCTCGGTGAAGGATTCGGGCAGCTCGCGGGTGGATTCGATGACCTCGCGAAGAAGCGAGAGCTGCTGGGCGGTGGGCAGGTCGCCGAACAGCAGGAGCCAGACGACTTCCTCAAAGCCAAAGCGGTTTTCCGCCTCGCACCCCTTTACGATGTCAAGAATATCTATGCCGCGGTAAACGAGACGGCCGTCCACCGGGGTCTTTTCGCCCTCGTCCATGATGTAGCCGTGGACGTTGCATATGCGGGTGAGTCCGGCCACTACGCCGGTGCCGTCGGAGTTGCGCAGACCGCGCTTTACGTGCTCAAAACCGGCGTAATCCTCCGCCGTAATGCGGTTATTTTTACACAGCTCGGCGCATAAATAGTGCAGATCCTCCGGCCTTATTCCGCAGGGCTCGTTTTCATAGCCTCTCGTCATTTTCAGCTGCCCCCAAACATAAAATATAATGTAGTTATTTTATCTTAAACCGGGGGTTTAGTCAAGAGAAAAGTGAAAGGTAATGCAGGAAATGAAGATTAAAGTTGCATATTGTTTGTTGTGTTTTTTGCTGGTCTTTTGTATACCTATGGCCGCTGTCGGCTTTGAGCTGGTTTTTCCATACCAGGCGGCGCAAACCTCGTCGTCCGATACGAATATGGGAGAAAGCAAAAATGCGGAAACAGAGGAACCCTCCGATTCCTCCCCTGAAAAAGAGGACAAGGCGCAGGCGGTGGCGTCGGGCAGCTTTGAGCTTGCGGACGGCGGCGAGCTCAGGATAAAAAGCGAGAGCACGGGCGCTGTCACCGAGGTATCTTTATACGACTATACGCTGGGGGCCATAGCCGCGGAGATGCCGCCGGATTTCCATTTGGAGGCGCTGAAAGCCTAGGGCGTGGCGTCGCTGACCTTCGCTTTGCGCCAAAGGGAGGACGCGCGGGCAGAGGGCGCGGAGTACGACTTCACCGCCGACCCGGAAAAAAGGCTGGGCTACACCACCGAGGAGAACGCCCGCGCCGACTTTGGGGACAACTTTGCCATATACTGGTCAAAGCTTGAGCAGGCGGCGAAGGAGGCGGTAAAATACGTGCTCGTGTATGAGGACGAGCCGATAATGGCGGCCTACCACGCCATATCCGGCGGCGTGACCGAAAGCGCGGAAAACATATGGGGCAGCGCTGTGCCATACCTTGTCCCGGTGGAGAGCGAGGGTGACCGTCTGGCCCCGGAGTATGAGACGATCGAGCAGTTTGCGCCGGAAAAATACGCGCCGCGCTGACCTCCATTGCGCCGGAGGCCGACCTTTCGGGCGAGGCTGGCGGCTGGTTTTCCGCGCCTGTGCTGTCGGCCTCCGGCTACGTGACCCAGATAAAGGCCGGCGGAGTCTATTTTACGGGCGTGCAGATAAGGCAGGCGCTGGGCCTTCGTTCCGGCGCTTTTACCGTGAAGTACGCGGACGGCGTGTTTACCTTTACGGTTCACGGCTACGGCCACGGTGTCGGCCTTTCCCAGCGGGGCGCGGACTACATGGCGAGGCAGGGCGCGAATTTCATGGAGATACTGCTCCACTACTATCCCGGGGCGACGCTTTGCCTGCTTGAAACGGAATAAAACAAAAACAGCGCCGGTGGTTCTCAATCGAGCCACGGGCGCTGCTTTAACATTTCTGTGGGGTATTACTTTATCAGGCTTTCGCCGGTCATCTCTTTGGGCTGGGGCAGGCCCAGCAGCTTCAGCATGGTGGGTGCTATGTCGGCCAGTCGTCCGCCCTCACGCAGCTCGCAGGGAAGACCCATGACGATGAAGGGCACAGGGTTTGTGCTGTGGGCGGTGAAGGGGCTGCCGTCCGGCTCCATCATAACGTCGGCGTTGCCGTGGTCGGCGGTTATGAGGCAGACGCCGCCCAGCTCCATAACTTTGGCGGTTATCTGGCCAAGGCAGCCGTCCACGGTCTCCACAGCCGTTACTGCCGCGTCGAACACGCCGGTGTGGCCCACCATGTCGCAGTTGGCGTAGTTGAGTATGACCACGTCGTACTTGCCGCTCTCCAGCTCCTCCAGCAGCTTTGCCGTAACCTCCGGCGCGCTCATCTCGGG
>CAYONL010000159.1:0-4149 GCA_964405305.1 uncultured Oscillospiraceae bacterium
TAAACCATGTCGTTGCACTTGCTGTAAACCATGTTTCTCTTGACATAATATCCGCTCCTACAGGGGTTAATAACGGCGCGTCCGAACGGTTTGTTTGCGTTTCGGCGGGCGGTTCGGGCGGATAATATCCGCGCTTACACGCCGACAAGGAGGTCGGCCAGCGCCTCCGCCAAAAGCTCGCCGCTGTATTTGGCCTCGGAAAGCGTGTTGCCGGAGGCGCCGATCTCGATGAGCAGCAGACCGGGCGAGAGATCCATGTTGTACTTGTGGTAGGAGAACATGACGGGTCGCGTGAGGCCGGGGTGCTTTGACTCAAGCCGGTCGGACAGGGCGGCGGCGAAGCGCAGATTTGAGAAGTAGCCGGGCATGTTCATCGTGCCGTCGTCGCAGCCGCAGAGCACCATCAGCTGGGCGGCGTTTCGTCCGTCGATCACGGCGGTGGGCTTGACTATGACGCCCTGCTCCGGCTCTATGGCGTCCCGGTGCAGATCCAGAACCACCTTTATGGAGGGATAGAGAGAGAGGTAGGCGCTGACCGTTTCGGCGCTGCGGGCGTAGGAGCCGTTGTAGGAGGGCCAGTCGTGCAGCGTGGTGTCGTGTATAACGGAGACGCCGCGGGCCGAAAGTCCCTCCGCCACCACGTCGCCCACGGCCGCCATGTTGAGCGAGGCGTCCTTGCTGCGCCAGACGTAGTCCAGGTCGAAATAGCCCCGGTCCGCCGGTTCGTACCGCTCGGTGGTGTGGGTGTGAAATATGAGCACCTGCGGGCCGTCCGCGCCGTGCTCAAGGCCCAGCTCCAGCGGCTTTGCAAGCTCGGTGGCCACCTCCTCGTTCGTAATGGCCGTGCCGTTTCGTATATGCGCCGCGCCAAAGGGCACATATATCCCGCCCGACGGAAGGACGTACTGCTCCGTGAGCACGGTGCCGCGCCGCTCCGGTGGAACCTCGGAAACGTCCTCCAGCTCCTGACCGTCGTCGTGCTCATCGGCCGGGCGGGCGGCGTCATCCTCGGTTTCCGGCACGCTTTCCTCTGTTTCCAACGCGCTCTCCTCCGTTTCCGGCGCCATGTCGGCGCTGCTCTCCGGCGGCCTGTCGGTCCAGCGGTCGGCCATGGCCTCAAGGGCCGCGGAGGGAGAGGACAGCGCCGCCGACCAGTACACCAGCTTTGGCCAGAGGTCGGGCGTGGCCGCAATTACCGCGGAGCCGGCCGCCAGCGCCAAAATTATGGCTCCCGCCCGCCCGGCAACGTAAAGAGCCGCCTTTGTACGCCCGCCCAGCCGCCTTATGGAAAGCGAGCGCCACACTGCACGTCCCCAAAGCCTCATCATCACACCCCGCAAGTCTGCCATACACAGTCTTATGGACATATATATTCTTAATAGCTTCATAATATTCGAGCGGCTTTGTTGCAGGACGGAGCGAAAAGTGGTATAGTTTTTTTATTTAAAAGCGCGGCCGCGAAAAACGGCGCAAGGGCGTTATTTCGCGCGGCGGGCTTTAAAGAAAAACAAAAGTGAGCGGAGCGCGAGCCGGGCCGTTTGGTATGCCTCGCGCCGCATTAAATGAAAGGCGGAGATACTGATGCTTACAGTTGACCACGTTACAAAAAAGTATGGCCGGACCGTGGCCTGCGACGACGTAAGCTTTGCGGTGGAGGACGGGAAAATTGCCGTGCTGCTGGGGCCCAACGGCGCGGGCAAGTCCACCATCATAAAGTGCATAACCGGGCTGCTGCGCTTTGACGGCACTATCGGGATAAACGGCGCGCCGAACAAAAGCATGGAGGCGAAGCGCGCGCTGGGCTATATACCGGAGCTGCCCGCCACCTACGACCTGCTGACGGTGGAGGAGCACCTGGAGTTCGTGCGCCGCGCCTACAGGCAGGAGGACGACGGCTACGCCGAAACGCTGCTGCGCCGGTTTGAGCTTTGGGATAAAAAGGACAAGCTGGGCAAGGAGCTTTCCAAGGGTATGCAGCAGAAGCTTTCCATAGCGTCGGCGCTGGTGCACAGGCCCTCCGTCATCATATTCGACGAGCCTATGGTGGGGCTTGATCCCCACGCAATCAAGGAACTCAAGGAGCTGTTCGGAGAGCTGCGCGACGGCGGCGCCTCCGTGCTCATAAGTACCCATATGATCGACTCTGTGGAAAACTACTGGGACGAGGCGAACATAATGGTCCTTGGCCGCATAGCCGCGACAAAGCAAAACACGGAGGACGCCGGCGACGCCCGCACACTTGAGCAGCTCTTTTTCGATATCACGGAGGGCGGAGAAACGGGCGGTGAACAAGCATGGGCGCGCTGAAGTACCTCTATTTCACCCGGCTCAAAAACCGTCTGATTCAGATGGTGAAAAAGCCCGCCTCCCTTATCTTTATGCTGTTCATCGTGGCCATGCTGGTCTTAACCATAGTCTCGGGCTTTATGTCGGACGGCGAGGGAGGCTATGAGCGCATGCCCATAGCGTATCTCGTCGCCGGGCTGACGCTGCTATACTCTGTAATATTTATTATGACCGCGGCAAAAGGGCTGGGCGTTGGCGCCTCGATATTTACGCTCAGCGACGTGAATTACATCTTCTCCTCCCCCACCAAGCCGCAGAACGTGCTGTTTTACGGCCTTGTGCAGCAGGTGGGCGCCTCCCTTCTGCTGGGCTTTTTCCTGTTGTTTCAGTTTGCGTGGCTGCACCAGATGTTCGGCATCAGCTTTCCGCAGCTTCTGCTCATCGTGGCGGGTTACGCGTGCGCCACCTTCTGCGGTCAGCTTGCGGCCATGGCCATGTACTCCCTGACGGTCAACAGCGAGCCGGCGCAAAAGGTCATGAAGGCGGTGTTTTACACCGTGCCGGCGCTCTTTGGGCTGTGGCTGTTCGCAAACGTGCTGGCGGGCGGGCTTGACGCGCCTTTGGACCGGGCGGTGGAGATAGTGAACGGCCCGGTGGTGCGCTGGTTCCCGGTGGGCGGCTGGCTCGGTATGTTCGCCGGCGGCGCCATAACCGGTGACTGGGTCGTGTCGCTTGTGGGTCTGGGCGTTACGCTGGTCGCCGCGGCCGGCGTGGTCGTCATTATGGTGATGGCGGATCTCGATTACTATGAGGACGTGCTCCAGACGGCGGAGACCAGCTATTCCGCCATAGCCGCCGCCAAAGAGGGCAGCGTGGCCGAGGCCGGGCCAAAGGTAGTGAAGCTGGGAAAGACGGGTCTTGGCGGCGGCTGGGGCGCGTCGGCGTTCTATTATGAGCACAGGCTGGAGAACCGCCGCAGCCGCACCTTCCTGCTTTCGGGACAGCAGCTCACCTTTGTGGCCGTAAGCGTCGCCATGGCGTTTTTCTTAAAGGACGGCGGTCTGGTGGGTGTTTTCGCCTTTGCGACATATATGCAGATTTTTTCGGTGGCGATGGGCCGCTTTAACCGCGAGCTGGTGAAGCCCTACGTTTACCTTGTGCCGGAGCCGTCCTTCCAAAAGCTGCTCCAGTGCATGAGAGAGGCCCTGCCCGGCGCGGTGACCGAGGCGGTGCTCATATTTGTTCCGGCGGGCCTGATAATGGAAGCGCCCATGACGGCTGTTGCGGCGTTCATCGTGGCCCGGGTGGCCGCCGCCGCGCTGATAAACGCCGGAAACCTTCTGGTGGAGCGGCTGTTCAGCAGTATCGACTCAAAGGCCCTTTCGCTGATGCTCTATTTTGTAGTCGTCATAGCGGTATTCGTTCCTCCGGTGGCGGCCGGGCTGGTGGTGGGCGGACTGCTCGCCACGCCGGCCATGATGGAGACATCGGGCGCGCTGGTCTTTGCCATAGTCGCTGTGCTGGAGGCGGCGCTGCTCGCCTTCCTCTGCCGCGACACGCTGGAGGTGGCCGAGCTGAACAACCAGTGACGCGCGGACATCGAAAATAAAATGAATACCGGCGGGCCTTCCGAAAAGAAGCCCGCCGGTATTTTTTTCGCCCACCCTCCGCCCGTATGTTTTGTTATGTGCCTCTGTCGGGGCGAACTGTGTTCGCCCGAACCGCCAGAACCGCCCGCCAAAACGCAGACGAACCCACCCAACAAACCGCCCCGCCCGTCCCGCCCGTATGTGTTGTTATGTGCCGACGTAGGGGCGGATATCATGTCAAGAGAAACATGGTTTACAGCAAGTGCAACGACAT
>CAYONL010000160.1:0-4139 GCA_964405305.1 uncultured Oscillospiraceae bacterium
AGAACGCGGTACAGGAAAGCAACTGCCTTAGATAATGGATTTTCACTAACTTTTGAAGTTGGCCCGAAGGGGTCTAAGGGCAGCGGAACTCCTTTTCTGAAATTTCTTCTAATTTATGGAGAGAGCGTCGCCCGAAGGGGTCTAAGGGGGCGATCGGAAAGCCCCCTTAGTAGAAATGCGCCGCAGGCACCTTTTAAAAGCCAATCTATCAATTACAAACCATTATATAAGAACGCCGCGCCGGTCATCTTTCTTCGCTGAAAGACAGCCCGCGCGGTGTTTTTAAGTTTGTGATTTTAAGAGGAGTCTCCGACGGATTTTTATTTAGGGGCATTCCGCTGCCCCTAAGACCCTTCGGGCGGACGCCCTCATTATAATGTGGTGTAAGGTTCACGGCGCCGCTTGTGGAGGCGGGAAGCCCGCTTGCGTTATCCATGTCGCCGTTGACATATAATAGCTTTTGTGGTACAATAAAAAGAACGGTCAAGAACAAACGTTCCGCAAAGACAGGGAGGGACAAGCATGGATTTCAAGCTCGTTTCGTCGTACAAGCCAACGGGGGACCAGCCCCAGGCAATAGACAAGCTGACGGAGGGAATACTCCGCGGCGACAGGGAGCAGACGCTGCTCGGCATAACGGGAAGCGGCAAGACCTTCACCATGGCCAACGTCATAGAGCGGATAAACCGGCCCACGCTGGTCCTCTCACACAACAAAACTCTGGCGGCACAGCTTTGCAGCGAGTTTCGGGAGTTTTTCCCGGAAAACGCGGTGGAGTACTTTGTGTCCTATTATGATTACTACCAGCCGGAGGCGTACATCGCCTCCACCGACACATATATAGAGAAGGACAGCGCCATAAACGATGAGATAGAGAAGCTGCGCCACAGCGCCACGGCCGCGCTTTCGGAGCGGCGGGACGTGCTCATCGTCGCCTCCGTGTCCTGCATATACAGCCTGGGCGACCCTATCGACTACCGCACCATGGTGGTCTCCCTGCGTCCCGGTATGAAAAAGGACAGGGACGAGGTGATAAAGCAGCTTGTCAGTATGCAGTATGAGCGCAACGACATGAACCTTGTGCGCGACAAGTTCCGCGTCCACGGCGATGTGCTGGAGATATTTCCCGCCTACTCCACCGACACGATAATTCGTGTGGAGTTCTGGGGGGACGAGGTGGAGCGCATAAGCGAGATACACGCCGTAACGGGCGAGGTAAAGGATTTTATAAACCACGTGGCCATTTATCCCGCCTCCCACTATATCGTGCCAAGGGAGAAGATGGACAGGGCGCTTGCGGAGATACGGCGGGAGTGCGACGAGCGGGTGAAATACTTCCGTGAGCACGACAAGCTGATAGAGGCCCAGCGCATAGCCGAGCGGACGAACTACGACATAGAGATGATGACGGAGGTCGGCTTCTGCAAGGGGATAGAGAACTACAGCCGGGTGCTGTCGGGCCGCGCGCCGGGGTCGAAGCCCTACACGCTGCTGGACTACTTCCCGAAGGATTACATGATGTTTATGGACGAGAGCCACGTGACCCTGCCCCAGGTGAAGGGCATGAGCGGCGGCGACCACAGCAGAAAAACGAACCTGATAGATTTCGGCTTCCGCCTGCCCTCCGCCATAGACAACCGGCCGCTTTATCTCGATGAGTTCAACGGGATGATAAATCAGATAGTCTACGTCAGCGCCACGCCCGGCGACCACGAGCGGGAGAGCAGCACCCAGATAGTTGAGCAGGTGATACGCCCCACGGGACTTTTGGACCCGGAGATAAGCGTGCGGCCCGTGGAGGGACAGATAGAGGACCTGCTTTCGGAGATAAACGAGCGGGCGGCGAAAAAAGAGCGCGTGCTCGTCACCACCCTTACGAAAAAGATGGCGGAGAACCTGACGGAGTATCTGGGCACCATGGGGGTAAAGGTGCGGTATATGCACCACGACATAGATACCATAGAGCGCATGGAGATCATCCGCGACCTCCGGCTGGGCGAGTTCGACGTGCTGGTGGGCATAAACCTGCTGCGCGAGGGGCTGGATATACCGGAGGTATCCCTCGTCGCCATACTGGACGCGGACAAGGAGGGCTTTCTGCGCAGCGAGACGTCGCTCATACAGACGGTGGGCCGCGCGGCAAGGAACTCCGAGGGCAAGGTCATCATGTACGCGGACGAGGTCACCGACTCCATGGAAAAGACGATAAGGGAGACGGAGCGCCGCCGCGCGCTGCAGCAGAAGTACAACGAGGAGCACGGTATAACGCCCCAGACCATACACAAGGAAGTGCGGGATATAATAGAGATATCCTCCCACAAGGACGACGAGCCGGTGGGCAAGCGCAAGCTGAACCACAGGGAGGCGGAGGAGGAGATAGCGAAGCTCACCGCCGAGATGAAAAACGCCGCCAAGATACTGGAGTTTGAGCACGCTGCCTATCTGCGCGACAGGATCAAAAAACTGCGGGAGCAGACCTCGGGCGATGTGCGCCGTTCTCGTCCGGTGCCGAAATGAGCATGCTCAAAACCGGCGGAGCAGAACAATGCGGAAGGAGATAGAGTGTGGGACAGGATAAAATAGTTATCAGGGGCGCCCGTGAGCACAACCTGAAAAATATAGATATAGAGGTGCCGCGGGACAAGCTGGTGGTGTTCACCGGCCTTTCGGGCAGCGGGAAAAGCTCGCTGGCCTTTGACACCATATACGCGGACGGCCAGCGCAGGTATGTGGAGAGCCTCTCCTCCTACGCCCGCATGTTTTTGGGCCAGATGGACAAGCCGGACGTGGACTCCATAGAGGGCCTCTCTCCGGCCATAGCCATAGACCAGAAAAGCACCAGCAAAAATCCGCGCTCCACGGTGGGCACGGTAACGGAGATATACGACTACCTGCGGCTTTTGTACGCCCGGGTGGGCACGCCGCACTGTCCCGTCTGCGGTCGCGAAATAAAGCAGCAGACCGTGGATCAGGTGGTGGATCAGGTGCTGGCTCTGCCGGAGGGGTCGAAAATACAGGTGCTCGCGCCGGTTATACGCGGGCGAAAGGGCGAGCACATAAAGGAGCTGGACGCGGCGCGGCGCAGCGGTTACGTCAGGGTGCGGGTGGATGGCTCCATGTACGAGCTGTCGGAGGAGATACGGCTTGACAAGAACAAAAAGCACAACATCGAGGTGGTGGTGGACCGCCTTGTTATAAAGCCGGACATAAAGAGCCGGCTGACCGACTCGGTGGAGACGGCCACAGCTCTGACCGGCGGCCTTGTGCTGGTGGACGTTTCGGAGGGTGAGGAGCTGCTTTTTTCCCAGAATTACGCCTGCCCGGAGCACGGAGTCTCCATAGAGGATCTCTCGCCGCGCATGTTCTCCTTCAACAATCCCTTCGGCGCCTGCGACAAATGTACGGGCCTCGGCATTTTTATGCGGATAGACCCGGATTTGGTGATACCCAACAAGCGGCTTTCGGTGCGGGAGGGAGCCATACGCGCCTCTGGCTGGTACTACGCCGAGGGCGGCATAGCGCAGATGTACTATGAGGCGCTGGCCCGGGAGTACAAATTTTCACTGGATGCGCCCATAAAGGACCTGCCGAAGGAGGCCGTGGATGTGCTCCTTTACGGCACCAAGGGCAAAAAGCTCACGGTGCAGCGGGAGAGCGGGAGCTTTACCGGCGCCTACCACACGGACTTTGAGGGCGTTATAAACAATCTGGAGCGGCGCTTCCGCGAATCCACCAGCGAGTGGGTCAAGGACGAGATCGGCGCGCAGATGAGGGGCGTGCCCTGCCCGGAGTGCCACGGCGACAGGCTGAAAAAGGCGTCGCTGGCCGTAACGGTGGGCGGGCTGAATATAAGCGAGCTGACAAGGCTTTCCGTCACAAAGGCGCTGGAGTTTTTTGACGCCTTGGAGCTGACGCCGCGCCAGCAGCTTATCGCCCAGCAGATACTCAAGGAGATAAAGGCCCGGCTCGGCTTTTTAAAGAGCGTGGGGCTGGAGTACCTGACCCTTGCCCGCAACGCCCAGACGCTGTCCGGCGGCGAGAGCCAGCGCATACGCCTCGCCACCCAGATAGGCTCGTCCCTCGTTGGCGTGCTGTATATTCTGGATGAGCCGTCCATCGGCCTGCACCAGCGGGACAAC
>CAYONL010000161.1:0-4058 GCA_964405305.1 uncultured Oscillospiraceae bacterium
GCCGGATTCCAGTGTGGAGACGCTGCTGGTGCTGGACGCCACCACGGGACAGAACGCCGTAAATCAGGCCCGGGAGTTTAAAAACGCCTGCGGACTGACCGGAATAGTGCTGACTAAGCTGGACGGTACGGCGAGGGGCGGCGTTGTGATCGGCATAAAGCAGGAACTGGGCATACCGATAAAGTTTGTGGGCGTGGGCGAGGGCGTGGACGACCTGCAGCCCTTTGACCCGGAAACTTTCGCGGCCGCGCTGTTTGAATAACGCACAGAAATAAACCGAAATAAGGACGGGAGTCCGAAGGCTATGTAAGGATGATCGGGAAGCCCTTGTATTAAACTCTCGGCATGGACGGCAGCTTAATCGTCCATCAATTATTAAACAGAGGAGGGGCTCGTCGTGAGGCTGCTTATAGCCACAAAAAACATGGGGAAGCTTGCTGAGTTCAGGCGGATGCTGGAGCCGTTGGGTTACGAGGTGATGTCCGCCTCCGCCGCCGGGTACGACCTGGAGATAGAGGAGACGGGCGCGACCTTTGCGGAAAACGCCGCGATAAAGGCGAGGGCCGTCTGTTCCGCTTCCGGGATGCCGGCGGTGGGCGACGACAGCGGGCTGTGCGTGGATGCCCTTGGCGGCGCGCCGGGAGTTTTTACCGCCCGTTACGCCGGCGAACACGCCACCGACAGTGAAAACATAGACAAACTATTGGATGCGATGAAGGACGTTCCGGAGGAGGAGCGCGGCGCCAGATTTGAGTGCGCCATGGTGGCCGTGTTTCCGGACGGACGAGGAGTAAAGGCGCTGGGCCAGTGCTGGGGAAGCATAGGCTTTGGCCGGCGGGGCGAGGGCGGCTTTGGCTACGACCCGATTTTCATGGTGGACGGGCGCAGCTTTGCCGAGCTTTGCGACAACGAAAAGGACGCCATAAGCCACCGGGGTAAGGCCCTGCGCAGGCTGGCGGAAATGTTACGGGAGGAAAATGAAAGATGATAACGTCAAAACAGCGTGCGTCGCTCCGGGCCATGGCCAACACTATGGATCCCATCCTGCAGGTGGGCAAGGAGGGCGTGGGCGAAAATCTTATAGCTAACGTGAGGCAGGCGCTGGCGGCCCGGGAGCTTATAAAGCTTTCGGTGCTGGAGACTTCGCCCGTTTCGGCAAGGGAGGCCATAGCCCAGGTGCTGGAGGCCATACCGGGAGCCGAGCCGGTCCAGGTGATCGGCAGGAAATTTGTGGTGTATAAGAGAAACGAGAAGGAGCCAAAAATAGAGCTGTAGAGAGGAGCGGGAGAGTTGAAAACAGGACTTTTCGGCGGGAGCTTCGATCCGGTGCACAATGGGCATATCAACGCGGCGGTGGCCTTCGCGGACGCGTTGGAGCTTGACCGCGTGATAATCATGCCGGCGCACACTCCGCCGCACAAACTGGCGCCGAATATGGCCTCTACGGAGGACAGGCTGGCCATGTGCCGCCTTGCGTTCGATGGGGACGAGCGCTTTGTTGTCAGCGACTACGAGATCCAGCACGACGAAAAGAGCTATACCATAACAACGCTTAAATATCTTCGTGCCAAATACCCGGAGGATGAGATATATATGCTCATGGGCGGCGACATGCTGCTCTATTTCCGTCGGTGGTACAGGTGGGCGAGCATAGGGAAGATGGCGGTGCTCGTGGGCGCGGCGCGGCATGAGGACGAGAGTCCGGCGCTGGAGGAGGAGGCGGAGACGCTGCGTTCCTTCGGCTTTGACGTGCGGGTGATACCCATTGACGTTCTCGAAATGAGCTCGACGGAGGTCAGAAAAGCCATACGCAACGTAAAGGATACCTCCGCCATGATACCGAGAGAGGTCGCCGCCTACATATTTGAGCACGGACTTTATATGAAAGAGGACGGCCGCTGATGGACCGGGTGGAAACCGAAAGACTCGTGCTCAGGCCCTTTGCGGAGGACGATCTGGACGACCTGTACGAATACGCGAAGGACCCGGAGGTGGGCCCCAGAGCCGGATGGCAGCCCCATGAGGACAAGCTGGTCTCGCTGGAGGTGCTGGAGGGCTTTATTGAGAGGGGCGACGTCTGGGCGCTGGAGCTGAAAGAGACGGGCCATGTGGTCGGTTCGCTGGGGCTGCATAAAAGCAATATGCGCTATGGCGTTCAGGCGGTGGAGGTCGGTTACGTGCTGGCGCGGGAACAGTGGGGCCGTGGGCTTATGACCGAGGCGGTGCGGGCGGCCCTGCGCTACGCCTTTACCGTGATGAAAACCGGGGTGGCCGAGGTGGGCCACTTCACATTTAACGACAGGAGCCGCCGTGTCATAGAAAAAACCGGCTTCACCTATGAGGGAACTCTCCGCCGCGCCCGCCGCCTTCCTAAGTACGGGATGGTGGACGAGGCGATCTATTCCATGACCCCGGAGGAATTCGAGGCCGTTTCTAAGGAGTGGTGATACATGAAGACGAAAGCCGCGGCCGCGCTTATGGCCGCCATACTGCTTACTACAAGCGGGTGCGCCTGGGTGGGCGACCTGTTTGACAAGACCGACTACGCCTCTATGCGCCAGCAGGAGGGCGAGGTTACGGACGAGGACAGGCTCCGGGCAAGCCTTGCCTCATACACGGCGGACGACATACTCTGGTTTGAATACGGCGACTTTGACGGCGACGCGGTATATGAGGCCTTTGCCCTTACCGGAACTAAAGACGAGGAGCAGGAGGGCGCCTTCGACGGTGTGCCCTGGTTCGTTACGGAGGATTACGCCGCGGAGCTGGCGACAAAGACGAGCTGGTCCATGCCGGAGCTTTGGAAGCTGGGCGGCGACTCATATATGAAGCTTGAGCAGCTGGGCGCGATAGACAGCATATCGAGGCTTTTCGGCGTGGAGAACAGCAAGGTGTATGAGCCGGAGATCTCGGGCCGCATCATGAAGCTGGAGAAAAGCGGCGCAAGCGAGCTTGTCGCCATCGGCAGCGCCTACGACGCCATGGAGGACGCCGAGGCCACCGATGAAAACGGAGATCCACTGGGTATAGGTCACACCTATAAGAACTACTGGTTCTATTACGAGGAGGGCGTTTTCAAGGAGTACGGCGCGCTGGACACCTATAAACGTGCCGATCTGCGCGAGTTTCCGACCGGCGCCGCCATACTGGACGAGCTGTTAGAAAACGGCATAACCAAGTACCAGTACGACGTGCTGGAGCAAAACGGCGGCCTTACGGAGGACCAGAGGGCGAACATAGCCGAAAACGCGGGCTATATAAAAAGCATCATGCGCCGCGGAAACGGCCTGTGGCACCTGAATTATTACGGAGCGGACAGCGAAAACTATTATATAACCTTTAAAGAGGAAAACGGAGACCTGACCGTTATCGACGAGGGCAGCGGCCACTACCTTGCGGCCCTTTGCCCGGATATAGCGGTCTATCCTACAGCCGAGGAGGAACCGGAAAGCTCCGAGGGCTGATACGGAAAGTATTATGACGGAAAAATATTGCAATCTGGATGACGACGAACTGGAAAAACTGATGGCGGCGAAGCTGACGCCCCACAGGCTGGCACATTCCCACGCGGTGGCGCGGCGGGCGAGGGAGCTGGCCGAAAAATTTGGCGCGGACCCGGAAAGGGCGTGTTTTGCCGGGCTGGTGCACGATATCTGCAAGTGCGACCCGGTGGCGGAGCAGTTGCAAACCGCCATGGCCGGTGATATAATTCCAGATGAAACAGAGAGGAAGACGCCCGCCGTGCTGCACCAGTTTGCCGGAGCCGTGTTTATTGTAAAGGCTTTGGGCGTTACAGACAGGGAGATAGTTGACGCCGTGCGCTGGCACTGTACGGGCAAGGCGGGCATGAGCGCGCTGGAGAAGGTGATATATCTGGCGGATCTCTCCAGCGCGGACAGGAAATTTCCCGATGTGGAGCGCACCCGTCAGGAGATAGCGCGGGGCCTTGCGCCCGGCATGACGTACTGCACGGCGAAGGTGCGCGAGCATCTTTTGGCGTGCGGCTTCACCCTTTCCTCCCATGAGGAGGAGTGCTTCGCACAGTACAACAGCGCGGG
>CAYONL010000162.1:0-1686 GCA_964405305.1 uncultured Oscillospiraceae bacterium
GTGACAGGGCGGCCGCGACGGCCGTTGTCTATCAGCGCGTCCACGGACTCCTGTAACATGCGCTTCTCGTTGCGCACGATGATGTCCGGCGCGCCCAGCTCCAGCAGCCTTTTCAGGCGGTTGTTCCTGTTTATCACGCGGCGGTAAAGGTCGTTCAGGTCGGAGGTGGCGAAACGGCCGCCGTCCAGCTGTACCATCGGGCGGATATCCGGCGGGATGACGGGCACCACGTCCATTATCATCCACTCCGGACGGTTGCCGGAGGTGCGGAAGGCGTCCACGACCTCCAGCCGCTTTAACAGGCGCACGCGCTTTTGGCCGGAGGCGGTCTCCAGCTCTCCGCGCAGCTCCTCGGACAGCTCCTCAAGCTTTATGTCTTTAAGAAGTATCTGTATGGCCTCGGCGCCCATGCCGGCCTGAAAGTCGTCCTCATATTTCTCGCGCATGTCGCGGTACTCTTTTTCGGAGAGAAGCTGTTTTTTCTCCATCGGGGTGGTGCCGGGGTCGGTCACCACATAGCTGGCGAAATACAGCACCTTTTCCAGCAGACGCGGGCTCATATCCAAAATGAGGCCCATGCGGGAAGGAATACCCTTGAAATACCAGATGTGCGACACGGGCGCGGCCAGTTCTATGTGGCCCATACGCTCGCGGCGGACCTTGCTGCGCGTCACCTCAACGCCGCAACGCTCGCATATCTTGCCTTTAAAGCGCAGGCGCTTGTATTTGCCGCAGTAGCACTCCCAGTCCTTTGTCGGTCCAAAAATGCGTTCGCAGAACAGGCCGTCGCGTTCCGGCTTAAGGGTGCGGTAGTTTATCGTTTCTGGCTTTTTGACCTCGCCGTAACTCCATTCCCTGATCTGATCCGGCGAAGCAAGGCCGATCTTTATAGATTCAAAAGTGTTGAATTCCATTCGTCAAACCCGCTCCTTTATATTATTTCGTCGTCGCCGCCATCGCTGCCGAAGCTATCCGTCCCGTCCTCGGAGCCGAACAGGTCGTCGCCCTCGTCGTCCCCTTCTTCGGAATGGTCTTCGATGCCGTAGCCGTCCATGTCCTCCTCCACGGCCACGTTTTCGTAGTCGGGAATATCGTCCGCCGGGGTGAGGCCGATGTCGTCGTCGAAGTTCTGCTTGAGGTCTATCTCCTCGTTGTTCTTGTCCAGCACCTTGATGTCGAGGCCCAGAGACTGCAGTTCCTTGATGAGCACCTTAAAGCTCTCCGGTATGCCCGGCGTAGGAACGTTGCGGCCCTTTACTATGGCCTCGAAGGTCTTGACACGGCCCACCACGTCGTCGCTCTTGACAGTGAGTATCTCTTGCAGCGTGTAGGCGGCGCCGTAAGCCTCCAGCGCCCAGACCTCCATCTCTCCGAAACGCTGGCCGCCGAACTGGGCCTTGCCGCCCAAAGGCTGCTGCGTCACAAGGGAGTACGGGCCGGTGCTGCGGGCGTGTATCTTATCATCAACCAGATGATGCAATTTGAGGAAGTACATATAACCTACGGTTACGCGGTTGTCAAACAGCTCGCCCGTGCGTCCATCGCGCAGCGCGGTCTTGCCGTCCTTGTCAAGCCCTGCCTGAACGAGCAGCTCGCGGATGTCTCCCTCGTGCGCGCCGTCGAAAACAGGGGTCATTATCTTCCAGCCCAGCGCGGCGGCCGCTCTGCCAAGATGCACCTCCAGCA
>CAYONL010000162.1:1713-3367 GCA_964405305.1 uncultured Oscillospiraceae bacterium
GCCCAGAGGGTTCAAAACGATATCCAGCGGTCTGCCGTCGGGCAGGAAGGGCATATCCTCCTGAGGAAGTATACGGGAAACGACGCCCTTGTTGCCGTGGCGTCCGGCCATTTTGTCGCCGACGCTGATCTTGCGCTTCTGCGCGATGTAGCAGCGCACGACCATGTTTACGCCCGGGTTCAGCTCGTCGCAGTTGTCGCGGGTGAACACCTTGACGTCCACTATAATGCCGTATTCGCCGTGGGGCACACGCAGGGAGGTATCCCTCACCTCGCGGGCCTTTTCGCCGAATATGGCGCGCAGCAGCCGCTCCTCCGCCGTAAGCTCCGTTTCGCCCTTTGGCGTGACCTTGCCGACAAGAATGTCTCCGGCACGCACCTCGGCGCCCACGCGGATTATTCCACGCTCATCCAGCTCGCGCAGCGCATCCTCGCCCACGTTCGGTATGTCGCGGGTTATCTCCTCCGGCCCAAGCTTTGTGTCGCGGCTCTCCAGCTCATACTCCTCTATGTGGATGGAGGTGAACACGTCGTCCCTCACCAGCTTTTCATTGATGAGCACGGCGTCCTCGTAGTTGTAGCCCTCCCACGTCATGAAGCCGATGAGCACGTTTTTGCCAAGGCTTATTTCGCCGTTGCAGGTGGCGGGTCCGTCGGCCAAAACCTGGCCCTTTTCCACCCTCTCGCCCTTCGTTACGACAGGGCGCTGATTTATACAGGTGCCTTGGTTGGAGCGAAGGAACTTGATAATTTTATAGCTTTCCTCAGGGCCTTCGTCGGTAGCCACCAAAACCTCGTCCGCCGTAGCGCGGGTGACGGTGCCGCCGTGTTTGGCTATTACCGCAACGCCGGAGTCCACCGCCGCCTTGTACTCCATACCGGTTCCGACTATCGGGCTGTCGGTCTTGAGCAGCGGCACAGCCTGCCTCTGCATGTTGGAGCCCATCAGCGCGCGGTTGGCGTCGTCGTTTTCAAGGAACGGTATCATGGCCGTAGCCACGGAGACGACCATCTTAGGCGAAACGTCCATGTAGTCCACACGGGACACCTCGACCTCAAGGAACTCGTCTTTATACCGGGCGTTGGCCTTGGGTTTCAGGAAGTGACCCTCGTCGTCCAGCGGTTCGTTCGCCTGGGCGACCACAAAGTCATCCTCCACATCCGCAGTCATGTAGACGACCTCTTCCAGCACGCGCTTTTCAGCTTTGTCCACGCGGCGGAAGGGTGCCTCCACAAACCCATACTCGTTTATACGGGCATAGGTGGCAAGGTAGGAGATAAGGCCTATGTTCGGGCCTTCAGGAGTCTCTATAGGGCACATGCGGCCGTAGTGGCTGTAGTGCACGTCACGGACCTCAAATCCGGCGCGGTCACGGGACAGGCCGCCGGGGCCCAGAGCCGACAGACGGCGTTTATGCGTAAGCTCGGCCAGCGGGTTCGTCTGATCCATGAACTGGGACAGCGGAGAGGAGCCGAAGAACTCCTTTATCGCCGCCACCACAGGCCGGATGTTTATCAGCGCCTGGGGGGTGATGGTGTCGGACTCCTGCGCCTGTATGGTCATGCGCTCGCGGATCACGCGCTCCACCCGGGAAAAGCCTATGCGGAACTGGTTTTGCAGCAGCTCGCCCACCGAGCGTATGCGGCGGTTGCCG
>CAYONL010000162.1:3377-3854 GCA_964405305.1 uncultured Oscillospiraceae bacterium
ATGGTCTATATCGTCGGTGTTTCCGAATCCAAACTGGAGCCCGCACATATAGTTTATAGAGGCAAACATATCGTCTATCACGATGTATTTAGGGATAAGGTCGTCCACCCGCTCTTTGAGCATGGTGAGCAGCGCGTCCTTATCGTCGCCGGCGGCATCGAGCATCTCTTTGAGCACGGAAAAACGCACGTGCTCATTTATGCCTATCTCCGCCAGCACCGCGGGGTCGATATCCACAAAGCCCTGTATATCCACCATGCCGTTGGACATGATTTTTATAGGCTTGTGGTCGGCGTTCTGGGAGTCCACCCAGATCTCTTTTACGCCCTTTTTGTCCAGCAGCTCGCCCTGCTCACGGCTAAGGTTAGCGCCTGCCTCAAACAGCACCTCGCCCGTCATGGGGTCGGCCACCGGCTGGGTGAGCACCGCGCCCGTAGCTCTGCGGGCCAGCGACAGCTTTTTGTTGTACTTATAGCG
>CAYONL010000163.1:0-3853 GCA_964405305.1 uncultured Oscillospiraceae bacterium
TAAACGATGTCCTTGCTCTACCTGTAAACTATGTTATTACTCTATACACTGTGTTCGCCCGAACCCGCCCGAACCCGCCCGAACACAATACAACCCGGCGGCAAGACAAAAACAGGGAATTTTTTATGACTCCACCGCTTTATTGCGCTCAAAATTATGATATAATTGCGGTATAGCCCGCTGAGCATGGCGGTAAACAGGGCTTTGTCCGGGCTGTCTATATGATCAGAGGCGCGTACGATGAAAAAGAGCGTAAAGCTGATACTTGGCTGCGGCGGGGCTGTCTTTGCTCTGCTGGCGGCGGCGGTTATCGTTTTTGTTTTGTGGTGGAGCGGCGACCTGAACGGGCTTTTTGTCAAGGAGGTGGCTGTCTTTGAAAGCCCGGGCGGCTCTTGCTCTTTGGTGTTTCAGCAGCTGGGCGAGCCGGACTGGCCCTTTGGTCAGACGGATGTGCGGCTTACGCTTAAAGACGAAAACAACAGGACGCTGAACCGCGTGGACACGGCCATACAGGACGACGGTGGAAACGCCAGCGCGGGAAATGTGAAATCCGTCGAGTGGACGGACGACTGTGTAATAGTCATATTGCAGGCGTCGGAAATGACCGACGAGGAAGTAATTATAACATATAAAAAATAGCGCCGCGCAACGAAACAAAAATGAGCACGGGCGACGGCTTCGGTATGGCATGAGCACGGCATAAAGCCGGCGGCACATAAAATACATTCGCGCCGGGCGAGTGCGGCCGGGACAAATTAAATCATAGAGAGGGGCTGACAGATGTTTGATATGATGATCGAGACCGACAGGCTTATCATTCGGCCGGTAACTATGCAGGATTACGAATCGTTCGTAACGGGTTTTGGAAACTGTATGCCGGCGCAAAACCGCTTTGATGAACAGTTCGACACAGAGATCATGAGCCCGGAGTGGTTTGAAGCGTTGATCAAAAGACGGGAGGCCGAAGCAAAGTCCGACTACTCCTATAAGTTTCATATTTTTGAAAAGAAGCTGAACACCTCCATAGGGTATTGTAATATCTATCCCCACTACAGGGAGAATTTTCAGTATGGGCACATCGGGTATGCAATGCACAATAATTTCTGGGGAAACGGATACGCTACCGAATGTGTTTTGGGGTTGACGAAGATTGGGTTTGACCGGCTGAACCTGCACAGGCTTGAAGCGCATGTCAATTTGGACAACCCAGCGTCCAAGAGAGTGCTGCTAAAGGCCGGATACAGCTATGAGGGTATCCGCAAGGCGTTTATACTTGAGGACGGCGTATGGACGGACAACGAGATATACTACATCAATAACGAAAACTGGGAGCCTGAGAAGGTGTAAAGCGCCGCGCAGCCGTGAGCACGTTTGACGGTAGGGCGGCCCGGCTGTACGGCGACGCTTTCTCGCTTTCCTGCAAACAAATACGGCGGAGCTTTTCATGGCTCCGCCGTTTTTTGCGCTTATTTTCAGCCGGGAGGGGAAGGGTTTTCGCGGATAAGCTCCAGCTCGGCTATGGTGGCGGTAAGCTCATGGCGCGCGCCAGTGGGCGTGAAACCTCGCCCGGTGTAGAGGGCAAGGGCGGGCGCGTTGTTGTCAAGCACCCAAAGGCGGGGCGCTCCCTCGCACCTTTCGGCCGCGAACTCCAAAAGCCGGGAGCCGAAGCCCCTGCGCTGAAAAGCCGGCAGCACATATAGGTTTTCAATGAGGTCGCCCCAGACGGTGACGATGCCCACGGGTGCGCCCTCGTCGAGCATATAGAGCTTTTTGCCGCTTTTAAGCTCATGCTCAAGGTACTTGAGTTGGTGCTCCGGCGTGTGGAGGGCGACAAACTCCGGCGAACAAAAGTCCCGGTGCGACGCCCGCCATGAGATGGAATGAATGAGCGCGGCGGTGGGCAGACCGCTTTGGCGCACCTCGGTTATCATGGGCGGGCCTCCTTTATATAATGTATAATAGGGGAAAAGAGCGCGGCGGTGGGTTTCGCGGTAAAAAAGGCGGCGGCGGGCCACCACAAACGGATGGGAACCGCCGCCGCTTTGACCGCGTGAGCCGGTGGGTCAGGCCTTGACTTCCTCGCCCTTTGTAAAGGCGGCGGCGTCGGACAGTATCTTCTCCGCGACGCTGCTCTTTGTAAGGAAGCGGACGTTTCCGTTCATGCCGATGTACACCTGGCGCACAGGGCCCTCGTACATCTCAACGTAATCGGAGCCGCCCTCCCGGTAGTAGTAGGTTATGCGCAGAACGGAGGTGAGCTCCTCCGGCACATCCTCGGCCCAGCTCTCCTGGTCAGCGCTGATAAAGACCTGATAGAGCTGGCGGAAATTGTCTATGTCGGTTATTTCGACGGAGCGGACAGCATCGGGATGCGTGCTGGAGCAGGAGACGGAAACCAGCTCCTCCTTGGGTTCTTCGTCGGAGGATTCGGCCGCCTTTGTCTCAAATTTCAGCTCGAAGGTGTAGTCGCCCTCGGGCGTGGCAAGCTCGATCTTTGAGACGGTGTTTATGTTCGGGGTCGCCAGCAGGCTGTTGATATAGTCGGTATACACCGCGGAAAGCCAGTTCATGCCATCCGTGACCGCCACCTTATAGACGACGGGCACGCCCTCGCGCATCATGTAGGCGTAGCCCTCCGCCGGTTCGGAGGAGACAAGGGTGAAGTTTTCCGCGCTGCCGTCGGAGACGAGGGTGCTTTGGACCGAAACGGTGGAGTAAGGCTCCGCCAGACCGTATTCCGTCAGGTCGTCCTCCGTGGGGTTGCAAAGCGCGACCTCCTCCGCCGTTATGCCGAAGGCGGAGTGGAGAAGCTGGGTGCCGGCGTCGCTGTAGGTGTAGCTCCAAACCTCGGGTGAGGTGATGGAGAAGGTCGTGAAGGTGTAGCCGGAGACGGAGTTTGAATCCACGTACTCAAGGGTGAAGGGAGCCTCGCGGCTTGTCCCCTCCATGGAGACGCGGGTCACGTCGTACTGGGCGGTGGTGCCGTCGGTGGCAAGGTAGGCGGGCGACAGGGTTTTGTCCACCAGCTCCTCCTTCGTGTACATAAAGTATTTCACGTGGGTGTTGTAGGCGGTCCACACGCTGTCGCCGTAGCGGATGTAGCGGGACGCGGTGCCGGCGCCCGGAACCTCGGCGCCTATGGAGAAGCTCTCGCCGGAGCCGTCCTTGTACGCTATGGAGACCTTCACCGCGCCATCCTCAAGGCCGAACTGGCCGTAGTCGCCGCCGGCGGGCACCTCCTGCTGTCCTGAAAGCGCGGCCGCGTACTTCGCGATATAGGTTAAAAGAGTGCTGTCAACGGGCAGGCCGTCCATGCCGTCGGCCTTAACGCCGCCCTCGCCGTCGCCGGTAAAGGTCATGGAGCTTTCGCCAGAGACGGTGATTTTCGTTATGTCGGCGGCCTCGTGGCTGTAAAGCTCCACAGCCGCGTCAGAGGAGGAGCTGGAGGAGGATTCCGCGGCAGGCAGACCGCCGTTCAGCAGAAACACCAGCACGCCCACCATGACGACGAGCACCGCGCCGACTATTATCAGAGTTTTGACCTGTTTTTTCATGGAGATCTCCTTTTCGGTGCGTCACGCCGGTGCGCGGCGCACAACTAAGGTTTTTTGAAAGGTGAAAAGCGGAGCGCGGGAGCGCCCCGCTTTATTAAAACAACAGGGAGGCCGCGCCGCGCCGCGAAAGCGTGCTAACTTTCGGAAAGGTTTGCCGCGCCGCGCCGCGAAATCGTGCTAACTTTCGGAAAGGTTTGCCGTGAGCGCCGCGAAAGCGTACCACTTTCGGAAAGGTTTGCCGTGAGCGCCGCGAAAGCGTACCAACTTTCGGAAAGGTTTGCCGTGGGCGCGAAAATCCC
>CAYONL010000164.1:0-3730 GCA_964405305.1 uncultured Oscillospiraceae bacterium
CGTCAGAGGAAACCTTCTCCATAGCTTCGGAGATCAGGTTGCCTATAAACTCGTCGCCGCAGGAAATGGTGGCGACACGGGCGATATCCTGAGAGCCGGAAACCTTCTTGGAATTTGCGACAACGGCGGCGACGGCGGCGTCAACCGCCTTCTGGATGCCATGTTTCAGGAGCATGGGGTTCGCGCCGGCCGTAACGTTCTTCATGCCTTCGCGCACAAGGGCCTGAGCCAGCAGAGTAGCAGTGGTGGTGCCGTCGCCCGCGGCGTCGTTCGTCTTGGTCGCGACTTCTTTAACGAGCTGGGCGCCCATGTTCTCAAAAGGATCGTCAAGGGTTATCTCTTTGGCGATGGTCACACCGTCGTTGCAGATGATCGGGCTGCCGAATTTTTTGTCAAGGACGACGTTGCGGCCCTTAGGCCCGAGCGTGATCTTAACGGTATTGGCAAGCTTGTCTATACCAGTTTGCAGGGCTTTACGGGCGTCGTCGCCGTATTTAAGTTGTTTGGCCATTATATATTTACCTCCAAAGCTAAATTACAAATCGTATCAGTCTTCGACAACAGCGAGGATGTCGTCCTGGGAGAGGATGATATACTGCTCGTCGTCAATCTTGACTTCGGTTCCGGCATATTTGCTCATAAGGACATGGTCGCCTTTTTTAAGCTCCATCTCCACTTTTTTGCCGTCATGCCAGCCGCCCGGCCCCACCGCGATGACTTCCGCGACCTGCGGTTTCTCTTTCGCGTTGCCCGCAAGGATAAGGCCGCCCTTGGTGGTCTCCTCGGTCTCGAGCATCTTGATCACGACTCTGTCGCCCAAAGGTTTCACGTTCATTGTTCTGCCTCCGTTTGCTTATAAAATTTTTTGATAGACTGTTAAGTGGTTAGCACTCCATCTTGTCGAGTGCTAACAATATTTTAACCTATTTTCCGCAATAGTCAAGAGGTTTTAAAGATTTTTTTCATATTTTATAATTCGTTTACAATTTCCGCTGCCTTTTCCCTCTCCGTCGGGCGCTTGACGGCTATCAGAAATTTGATGGGTATCCCCTGCTCGCTGAACATATGCTCATGCTCAGTCATTACATTGTCCTCGTATCCGCTGCCGTGAAGGTCCTCCGTAACAAAGGCAAGCTCAAAGCCGCACTCCGAAAAATACCGCTTTGACGCCAAAAACAGGTCGTCGTTGTCGGTCTTAAAGCGCACCTCTCCCCCGTCGCGCAGAAATTCCCGGTACTGCGTAAGCTGGCGCGGATGAGTCAGGCGCTTTTTGTGGTCGTGGGTCTTTGGCCACGGGTTGCAGAAATTGATATAGATGCGGTCGAAAACATCCTCCGGCGAAAACGCCTCGCGTATGCGCTCAATGTCCTGGGAAAAAATGAGCACGTTGTCAACTTTTCTGCTTCTGGCGGCGAATTCCCGCTCTATATTGCGCTTTGCAAGGCCCAGCATCTCGCTTTTTATGTCCACCGCCACGAAGTTCGCCTCCGGGTGTTCGGCCGCGAGCACGGCGATAAAGCCGCCCTTGCCGCACCCCAGCTCCAACATCATCGGCGCGGCGTGCTCAAACTCCGAGGCCCATTTTCCACGGTGCTCAGCCGGAATATCTATGCAATTCGGCCAGGCGGCCAGCTCCGGCCTTGCCCAGGGTTTGCGCCTTATTCTCATATTTCCACCTCCGCATCCATGTTGTAAATCCGGCGGCCGTTTTCCCTCGCCGCGTCTATAAGGCTTTGAGCATCGGTCGCCCGAAGCTCGGCCAGCCTTTCCGCGGTAGCCGCTATCATAGTGCTGTCGCACCGCTGGCCCCTGTACGGAACGGGCGCCATATAGGGGCAGTCCGTCTCCAGCAGCAGCCTGTCCTGCGGCACCTCTTTTGCGGCCAACAGCAGCTTGCTCGCGTTTTTGAATGTGACCGAACCCGTAAAGCCTATATAGAACCCTATCTTCACAAGCTCCTTCACCATCTCCGCCGAGCCGCTGTAGCAGTGCATTATCCCCTTTGGCCTGTACTTTTCCAGCAGCTCCATGGTGTCTCCGTGCGCCTCCCGGTCGTGTACGATTATGGGAAGGCCCAGGCCCAGCGACAGCTTTATCTGTTCCTCGAACACCCGCTTTTGTAGCTCTTTCGGTATGTCGTAGTGGTAATCCAGCCCTATCTCGCCTATGGCCCCGACTTTCGGATGGGCGCAGGCCGCCTCCACCTGTCCCAGCCAGTCGCCGTGGGCGTCCTCCACAGCCGCCTCCGGGTGCACCCCCGCCGCCGACCAGACAAAGTCATACTTTTCCGCCAGCGCTATGCTCGCGCCGATGGAGTCCAGCGAACAGGCCGGGTCCATTACCAAAGAGACACCGTGCCCGGGAAGTGCCCCGAGCACGGCGTCACGATCCTCGTCAAAACGCGCGTCGTCGTAGTGCGCGTGCGTATCGAAAATACCTTTGTACTCCATCGCTTACCTCAGTGTATGCGCGTACCGACCGGCACGGAATCGTCTATAAACGTCACCGCTATGGAGCCGTCCGCCCGGTTTCCGGCCAGCAGCATCCCGCAGCTCTCAACTCCGCGGAGCTTCGCCGGCTTCAGGTTCGCCACCACGATGATCTTTTTGCCGACCAGCTCCTCCGGCGCGTAGCTTTTCGCTATGCCTGAGACTATCTGCCGTCCGCCCTCGCCGTCGTCAAGCTGTATTTTTAGCAGCTTGTCGCTCTTTTCGACCCGCTCCGCCGCGGTTATCTGCGCCACACGCAGCTCCACCGCCGAAAAGTCGTCTATTGTTATCTCCTTTGGCGGCTCGTCCTTGGGCGCCTCTTTTGCCGGGGCCGGTTTCTGCTTGGAAGCCTTCTCCGCCGCCTCCAGCTCCACAAGCTCTTTGGCCGCGTCTATGCGCGGAAACAGCGTTTCACCGCGGTGCACGGTCACATCCGCCGGAAGTGAACCAAACCTGCCCGCGCTCTCATATGTGCGGCAGTTTTCAGGCGCGCCTATCTGATCGAGTATCTTTCCGCCCGTGGTCGGCATGAACGGCGTAAGCAGCACGCCGCAGATGCGTATGCACTCCAGCAGGTTGTAAAGCACCGTGGCCAGACGCGCACGCTTTGTCTCGTCCTTGCCCAGGGCCCAGGGGGCCGTCTCGTCAATATACTTGTTGCTCCTCGATATTACCTTGAACACTTCGACAAGCGCGTCCTGGAAGGCGTAGGCCTCCATCCTGCCCTCGTAGGCTTCCTTAAGGCGATTGGCCATAGCCACAAGTTCCGTGTCCTCGGGGCCCTCCTGCCGCTCTTTGGGCAGGGTGCCGCCAAAGTATTTTTCCACCATGGCGACGGTGCGGCTGACAAGGTTGCCCAGGTCGTTGGCAAGGTCGCTGTTTATGCGGTTTATAAGCAGCTCGTTCGTAAAAACGCCGTCGGAGCCGAAGGGAAACTCCCGCAGGAGGAAATAGCGCAGCGCGTCCGTCCCATACCGCTCGCACAGCACCACCGGGTCCACCACGTTGCCCTTGGACTTGCTCATCTTTCCGCCGTCTATCAGCAGCCAGCCGTGGCCATACACCTTTTTCGGCAGCGGCAGATCCAGCGCCATGAGCATGGCGGGCCAGATGATGGTGTGGAAACGCACAATTTCCTTGCCTACAAAATGCACATCGGCAGGCCAGTACTTATCGTAGTCATTGTATCTGCCGTTGGCATAGCCCAGAGCTGTAATATAGTTGGAAAGGGCATCTACCCA
>CAYONL010000165.1:0-3716 GCA_964405305.1 uncultured Oscillospiraceae bacterium
AAGCAAAAACACCCTTCGCACTCGCGTGCTGAAGGGCATTTTTCGACAGGCTGAATGGTCGGCGTATAGCCGACCATAAGAATCTGTTCGAAATAGAACTCGACACATAAAAATAGTGCCATGCGAAATTATCCGCATGGCACTATGCCATCTAAACCATTTTGAAATATCGGAGCGCTTCCATAATTGTGGCTTCTTTATCCGCCGGGCGATGTGGCTGCTTGCTGTCCCCGGACTTGGGCAGGTTATAGTTTGTGCCAATCTCAAGCCCCGGCTTGCGCTTGACCTGTGAGATATAGAGGCCGGAAACCTTCAAGCCACTGTGTTCCAAGACATATGCCTTAATTTCATCATATGCAGCCTTTCCCTCGGACGCTGTCAAATCCATCTCATCCGGATTCCGATCCACCTAGATATGACGTTCAGCACGAAGTTTGGACAACAAACATACCGCTTCAACGTTCGCCGTTCTGGGGAACATATCCACCGGCTGCACCGCGCTGAGGGCATAGCCCATGTCCACCAGCGCCCTGCAGTCTCTTGCCATCGTCGCCGTATTGCAGGACACCATAACTATTCGCTCCGGCTCCATGGTCACCACGGCGGTCAGCGTGTCGGCGTCGGCTCCCTTCCTTGGCGGGTCCATAACAACCACGTCCGGGCGCACCCCTCTTTCGGCAAGCAGCGCCGCGGCTTTTCCCGCGTCGGCGCAGATAAACTCCGCATTTGAGACGCCGTTCCTTTCGGCGTTTCTCCTCGCGTTTTCCACGGCGGCGGGCACTATCTCAACACCTATCAGCTTTCCAACGCTCTTAGCCATGGACAGGCCTATGGAGCCGGCGCCGCAGTAGAGATCCAACAGTGTCTCTCCGCCCGTCAGCCCGGCAAAATCTGCCGCCTGCCTGTATAAAAGCTGGGCCGCGCCATGGTTGACCTGATAAAACGACGCGGGCGAGATCTCAAGCTCCACGCCGCAAAGCGTATCCGTCAGCCTTTCGTCGCCCCAAAGAGTTTTCCACCGGCGGCCGAGCACTACATTTGTCCTCTCGCAGTTCATGTTGAGCACCACACCGCCCACCTGTGGAAACTGCGTGCTCAAAAGCGAGCACAGCTTTTCAGCCTGCGGAAGCCTGTCACCGTTTACCACAACGCAGACCACCGTCCTGCCCGTTGTCTCCGCCATCCTGATATACACCGCGCGCAAAAGGCCGCTATGGGTTTTTTCGTCGTAGACCGACAATTTGGCCTCCACCGCGAAAAAACGAACAGCCGCCAATATTTTCGAAAACAGCTCCGGCTGCAACAGGCAGTTTAATGCTGGGACAAGGTCGTGGCTCTTTCTTGCGTAAAACCCGAACAACGGAGCGCCATCTTTCCCTGCTGCCGCCGGATAGATCGCCTTGTTGCGATACCCCTCCGTCTTTGGCGACGAAACCACTGGCGGCACCTTAATATCGAACCCGCCTATGCGCTTCAGGTGATCACGCACCCATCCGCGCTTCTGCTCCAGCTCGCTTTCATACGTCATGTGGCGCAGAGCGCAGCCGCCGCACCGCTCAAAAACAGGGCAGTCCGACGTCACACGGCATTGAGATGGCTCCACTACGCTTTCCAGTACGCCGTAAGCGCAATTTTTTGCAGCCTTCACAATGCGGGCCCGGACCACGTCGCCCGGCGCGGTAAGCGGAACAAACACCACGAATCCGCCCTCCGTCCGCAGCACGCCATCCCCACCATCGGTCAGGGACTCTATTTTTCCGGTCACAAGCTCGTTCTCTTTAAGCGCCAACCCCATACGTCAGCCCTCCACTGTAACGGCCTGTTTCGGATCCTCGCCGGAAGTCTCCTCCGAGGAAGAACTCTGTTTGGCGGCCTCAGCTTCGGCTTTCCACTGCTGCACCAGATCATAGGAAGGCGTTGTCTGATAAAGCAGGTTGGAAATGTTGGTGATGTGGAAGCTGGTGTTGGCGGCAAAGCAGTTGTTTACAATTATTACGTCCGTGATCCCATTCTCGCGGACAAAATCCTGAAGATTGACCTGGAAATACCGCTCGTCGGCTATAAACGTTTTCTCAAAATGCGGCACCAGGTACGTCGAGAAGGCGTTGCCGTAGCTCTCCTTGATTACAAGAGCGCGGCGGCCGTTGTTGACCTTCGTCTCCGCCACGGTAAGCGGGTAATCGCCATAGAGGTAGACGGAGTAGGCGTTTACGCCGCTGGCCATATCAGCCATCACACTCGGTACGGTGTACTTGGTGTACGGATCGTTGCGCAGATAGTGGCAGGCCGTGTGCCCAACAGGAACCTCACACCACTCCACGTAGTCGTTGGCGTTCAGCAGACGCGGGTCCTGCCCCGTCACGCCGTAAAGTGTACCCACAAACGGCGATATGGTGTGCTTTGTATAGGAATCGTACTTATATGGCGTAAGGCCGGCCGATTCCGCAAACGCGGTGTAGGCGTAGTAAGCACCCAGCCCCGTCCAGTGGTGATCGGTCTTGAAGTAGATATACTCGTCGGTGTGCTGCGCAAGCTTGGAATAGGCGTCCACCGCCTTCACATTTCCGCCCAGCAGCGAGTAGATATAGTCTATATTTTTCTTCTCGCTGTTTGTAAGGCTCTTGTATTTATCTGGCAGGGCAAACTCCACATGCGTTGGCACCACCACGTTGTACACCTGTACGGAGGAGCCGAGCTTAGCCGCGTAGTCGTTGACGACAGAGGCATAGTACTCCGCCATCGCCTTGCTGCCGCCGAACAGCTCCATAGCCATGTCTTTATAGACGAACACGTTGTTTACCATCTCGCCCGAAGCTCCGTCATCCGGCACCGGCGGGGCCTCCGTGGACAAACCGGATGAAACGCCGCTTTCGGACTCGGACGGGCCGGACGGCTGCTCCGGCTCCGGTTTCGACTCGCTCTCCGACGACTCGTTGACGTCGGGTATGTCGTCCTCGGCCGGAAGCGGCGCTGTTCCATGCAGCGTCACGTCGTCCACATGGAAACCGCGGGCGTCCTCTATAACAGCCCGAAACTTCACAAAATCGTCCCTGAACGGAAAAGTATCGGAAAAGAACTTCTCCACGTCCTCGTTATACTGGCTGGTCATGAATGCGGCTATGGAAAACTCCGGCAGCTTTGCAAGCTCACGCCGCTCATACTCCGACTCCGTGGGTTTCGGCAAAACGAAAGCCAGCACAGAAAGCACCGCCAGCACAAAGAAGCAGACAAAGATGTTTATATAGTCTGAAAACAGCGGCTTTTGCGGCGGCGCCTGTTCCGGCTCGCGGTCTTTTTCCGGGAACGAACCGGACTCCGGCTGCTGCTCACCACCCCAGGTGATGGAACTTTCCACATATGGCTCCTCATTATCGTCCCCATCCCAGCCGAAGAAGGTCTCGTCATCCGCCGGTGCGGGCGGCTCCTCTATGGGTTTAAACATATCGGCAAGCGCCGGGTCGCTAAAGTGCTCATAATCCCTTTTGTTATCCATTTCGGCGCCTCCTCTTTAAAACCTGTAATATAAGAACGCGTTGTAGTTTTGGCCCACCAGCAACGCGGTGCAGACAACCAGCATGGCCACATTGGCCGGTATCTGGACGTATCCCGACGCCGCCAGCAGCTTTGGCCGCTCCGCCACAAACTTTTTGACCGCCGGGACGATGGGCATACAAAACGCCACCGCCAGCACTAGCCAGAAAATATTGTTTTGCAGC
>CAYONL010000166.1:0-3696 GCA_964405305.1 uncultured Oscillospiraceae bacterium
GATGGAATCATCTTGATTTCTTCCGAGGACAGCATTGCCGTTGCTCAGGAGCTTGCCAAACAGGAAGGAATCTTCTGCGGTATTTCTTCAGGCTGCAACCTGGGTGCCGCAAACAAGCTGGCACAAAAGTACCCCGAGTTGAAGCTCATTGTAACAATGATTAACGACAACGGCCTGCGCTATTTGTCCACTGCTTTAGGGGGCGAGGAAACTGAGGCTATCGAATCAGACCGTGTCTATGAGCTGAGTCAGGAAGACAAGGATAAGCTGGCCGGCTACAAACTGGAAGTCATCGAGTAACCTAACAAGGACCGGGGTAAGGGTAAACCACCCCGGTCTCTTATATGCCTGGGGTTTTCTACAAAACCTGCCCCCACCTAATCCCCTGCCGAATACTTTGTCAGTGCCGGGAAAAGCCTCTGCAGAAGGGTGTAAAAAAAAATAAAAACATTTTAGTAAATAAACTGCTAGAGGAAAGGAGTAAAACTATGTCCCCTAATGGGAGATTCTCTTTTTGGAAGACCGTAGGATGGCTCATTGCTTGCGCTGCGATTACCACGGCCTGTGGCACCGGACCAAGCAACGGGCATGTTTCCGGTACTGCAGAGAAAATCGACCAACAGGTTTCCAGCGCCATTCTTTCCACATACGAAAGCGGTTATTCCATTGGGGAGTGTTCTGCCGAAGGACACATCATACTCAAAATCGAAAAAAACAAAGATGTAATGACAGTATACGCTGTTGTGAGCTATGGCGAATGGGGTTTTGAAAACGGCATCTTCACCAAAATCTCCGGCAGCGGAGCAATCCCCACGGTGATTACATTTGAAAAGGCGGCCTCTGAATCAGAATCAGACTATTTCCTCAAGGAATTCAAGGAACCCAAAGACGGCTCTTACTTCGAACCTTCTATTAAAGAAATGTTCCCTTTATCCCTTAGAATCCCGGCCTTAAACGCCCATCAGTATTACTCTAAGTTGGAACGCCAGGAAGAGGTTTACGCCCGCCGCTACCTGTCTTCCATTGGCCGGGATGCAAAAATCCAGGCAGATAATACGGAAATGCCCCTTGATAGTATGAATGTTGAAGCTGCGGACTGCCTATTGGAGTTGGAAATGTTCAATGAATTCCCTTTTTGGATCGGTACCCGGGAGACTATAGAGAACGGCGAACGCTACGTCTATGAAAAAGCTTGGGAGGACCACGGTGATGGAGATGGTATCGTTACTTTTACAAAGAGAATCTATGAGGGAGATATCGTAGAAAAGACAGTTATAAGGGTAGAAAAGAACAAGCTCATCTTTTTGGAAGGCAACTCGCCAGCAGAGGATTAAAGCTGGCTCGACACTTTAGTTACGAGTTTTAATCAAGATGTGAACCTCCCTCACTTATAAACGAAAAAAAACCCCAAGCCCCCATTGCGGGGACGGCAAAAACGGAAAAACCGTCAATCAGACCCTACCTTCTACAAGTGGGGGTGGCACAGCAGCATTGTAATCTTCAGATATAAGAAATATAATGAAACCGTAAAATGTTGCCGGGAGAGGGCGCCATGGAGTACATAACAACCAGGGAAGCAGCGGAAAAATGGGGCGTTTCTGGACGATCAATCGCCTATCATTTGGCTGCCGGGCGTATTCCCGGCGCGCTCAAAAAGGGAAAGCTGTGGCTGATACCCGCCGACGCCCAACGACCTGCCGATAAAAGACGCCGGGGACAGAAATTGCCGGAACAAACCCCGTCCTCATCCTCCGATCTTGCCCGCCTGCTGGCGGCTACCTCCTTGCCACTACCCGCCAACAACCCCGACGCCATTCTGGAGCATGCAGGCGACGAAAGGGTGCGGCGTCAGTATGAGGCGGAGCTAGCCTACCTGCGGGGCGATTTTGCACAAACGATGGACTGCTTTAACAACACCAAAGGGGACGATACAGCAAAGCTGCGCGCCTGTGTGGTGGCAATTGCGGCGGCCATCAGCACAGGGGATTATCACGCCTATACGCAAATCGAAGCGTATCTCAACCGGACCGCGAAGACCCATCCGGACAACAACATCTCCGCTATGACCGAGATGACCATTGCCGTTGCCGCCGTGAGCTGCATTGCCCCGGGCATGGCCCCAGAGTGGCTAAAACAGGGGGATTTCAGCCTTCTTCCCACGCAAACACGCCCCTATGCACTATATCTCAGGTCCAAGTATTTTTTATGCACCGGCGAGTACACGGCCATGCTGGCCGTGGCGCAGACCGCACTGCCCCTGAGCGAGCCGGAACACGGAATCTGCCAGACCTGCCTGTATTTGCGGCTGTGTTGCGCAATGGCCTGCCATGGGCTGGGGCGGGAGGACGAGGCCCGCCGCTATTTGCTGGAGGCCATGCACATCGCGCTGCCCCACGGCTTTATCACGCCGTTTGCGGAAACCGTAACCACCCTGGGCGGGCTGATGGAGGAATGCCTGGAGCGTGAATTCCCCGCCAGCTATAACGCCATCCTCGGGCAATGGAAGCGCACCTTTGGAAACTGGATCACCTTCCACAACCAGTTCACCAAGGACAACATCACGCTCATGTTGTCCTTGCGGGAATACCATATCGCCCAGCTTATCGCACGGCGCGTCCCTTACGCAAAAGTGGCGAAGCAGTATGGCGTTTCGTTGGGAAGGCTCGGAAACATTATGCAGGATATTTACCAAAAGCTGTCCGTTTCCGGTCGGGAAGAGCTTGCAAAATACATTTTATGAGCCAAAAAACGTGAGTTTTTGAGGGCAAAAATACACTGCCGGCAACGCCGGTTTTCCCCTATGATAGATTTAGAATGCTGTCATAGGATTTTTTATGCCCATGGGAAGGGGGGACAGGATGCACGAGGAAGAAAAGCAGCCGTACAGGGTCTATTGGGTAGGTGGCCGCCGTTTTCCCGTTTACCTTGAATACTACGAGCAGGTGGGGGAGAGCTACCCCGCTTATCCCGACTTTGTGGAACACCCGGAGTACACCGAAGGCGGCAGACCCTTTGCCAAGTCGGCGCAGGAGAGCTGCCCCCATGCAAAAGCCAAGACGCCGGATCAGACGCCCCCCAGCGACTGCGGCGGCTGCGGCTGGTTTTACCGGGAACAAACGCCTTACGACCCCATCGGAATCTGTCTATGCGCCGCGCGGCGACGCGAACCTGAATCGAAAAAGGAGGATGGGAAATGAAAAGGAAACTGTTTTTGAGCGCGCTGCTGTGCACGGTATTGGTATTAACGCTGCTGCCCGTGACGGCAGGGGCGGGGAGCGAATCGGAGGATTTTACCTTTGATGTGTCGAAGGCTGTTATCAATATCTCTACGGGCACAGACGCAGGAACGCTAAAGGTGGCATATGGCCTCGTCGTGGAAAAGGACAATATTCCAGCCGAAAGCGAAATCACCATCATCGGTTCGACGGAAGACTACAGAATTCGGTTGTCCTCCAACGTTGAGGCGAACATCACGCTCTCCAACGTGAACATTAAGGACTCGACGGGCGGCTGCGCCTTCTATATTGACGATAACAATATCGTCAACCTGACGCTGGATGGAGACAACTTTCTTACGAGCGACGAGGACAACGCGGGGCTGCGACTTGTGTATGGCGCGAAGCTGACCATCGGCGGCAACGGCTCTCTTACTGCCAACGGCGGCATCTGGGAGGGCACGGCAATCAGCGGCGCAGG
>CAYONL010000167.1:0-2513 GCA_964405305.1 uncultured Oscillospiraceae bacterium
GGCAAATGTTCCACGTGGAACAATGGGATGGGCGGCGCGGAACAGATACAAGGATGCGCAATGTGGAGAGGGTGCGGGCAAAGAAGGTGAGCATCTTCGGGCGGCAAAAGGAGCGAACGGCGGAGGGCGAAAAAACAGAGTAGGCGAGGGCGGGTGTGCAAATGAGAAAGCACAGTTGCGCGGTTGGGTTGGGAGAAAACAGGCTGGGGCTTATTGCGGGCGATCCGGGCGCTTGAAATTGCAGTGTTGCAATAGGATCAAATTAAATGTATTATAAACATATAAAGAAGCGGAGGGATTGGAATGAAAAGAACGGGGACGATAGACGAGCTGTTTGAACGCAGGTCCGTTCGCGTATACGAAAAAAGAGAGATAGAGCCGGAGGCGAAGCGCCTGATCCTACAGTCGGCGCTGCAGGCCCCAACGGCGGGAAATATGGTGCTTTACAGCATGATAGAGGTTGCGGACCCGGAAAAGAAGAAAAGGCTTTCCGAGCTTTGCGACAACCAGCCGTTTATTGAGAGAGCGCCCTTTGTGCTCTTTTTCGCGGCGGATTTCCAGAGGTGGTACGATGGATTTTTCCGCGTGACAAAGAGCGAGGTGCGGCGGCCGACGGAGGGCGATTTCCTGCTGGCGTACATGGACGCGCTGATAGCCGCGCAAAACACCGTGGTGGCGGCACAGTCGCTGGGTATCGGCTCCTGCTATATCGGGGACATAATCGAGCATGGGGAGGAGCTGGGCAAGCTGCTGGCGCTGCCGCGGTATACGGCCCCGGCGGCGCTGCTTTGCTTTGGGTACCCAACACAGCAGCAGCGGGAAAGGCAGAAACCGCAGCGTGTGCCCTTAGAGAGCGTGGCGTTCACCGACGAGTACAGGACGGCGGGGCTTTCGGCGCAGGACGAGATGTACGGAGGAGCGAGTGGCGCGGAGAGAGCGTTTGACGACCTGCTGAACAGAAAGTGGGCCGCGCCGTTTATGGAGGAGATGGGCAGGTCGGCTCGGTACTGGCTGGCGAGGTGGAGCGAGCCCATGGAGCACGAAATGAAGCTGGAGAAGGCGCCGTTTGAAAAGCTGCGCCGGGGCGAAAAGACCATAGAGCTGCGGCTGGACGACGCGAAAAGGCGGCTTGTGGCACCGGGCGACAAAATAACGTTTTCGCTATCGGAGGAGCCGGGCGAAAAGCTGACGGCGCGGGTGAGGGCGCTGCACAGGTTCGGGAGCTTTGCGGAGCTTTTTGCAGCGCTGCCGTCGGAAAAGTGCGGCTACGGGCCCGGAGAGACGCCAAGCCCCGCCGACATGAGAGAATACTACTCCCATGATGCGGAAAAACGCTGGGGAGTGGTGGGGATTGAGCTGGAGCTTTTAGAGTAAGGGGGCTGGAACATGGAGAAACTGACGGAGCAGCGGCTGCTTTCTTCGCTGGATGCGGACACGCCGGAGCTATTGGAGTTTTTGCCCTATCTTTTGCAGGATCTGCGGGAGCTGGGCAGCTTTCCTGAGGCGGCGGCAAGAGCGGCGTCAAGGCTTGAGCGGCCGTGGAGCCTTTCGGTGCTGGAACCGGCCTGCGGCAAGGGCGCGGTAGGTATTCGGCTGGCGAAGGAGCTGGGTTGCCGGGTGCGGGGCTGCGACATAGTTTCGGACTTTGTGCGGCGGGCCGGGGAGCTTGCGGCGGAGTCGGGAACCGAGCACCTGTGCTCATTTGAAACCGGGGACGCCCGAGAGATGCTCAAGGGCAGCGAAAAATACGATCTCGTTGTGTTCGCGGCCGGTGGGGATATACTTGGCGGGCCGGAGGAGACGCTGGAGAAGCTAAAGAAAGCCACGGCGCTGGATGGGCATATTTTGCTGGAGGACGGTTATGCGGACAGCGAGCTTTCGTCAAAAAGGCCCGATTGTCCCATCTGGGAGCAGTGGAACAGCGCTTTTGAAAGGCAGGGGCTGACGGCGATCGCCTGCGAAAAGGTGAGCCCGGCGAAATTTGAGCGCGCGGCGGAGCTGAACACACAGTTTATAGAGAGGCGCGCGGCGGAGCTTTCGGAGCGTATTACGGAGAAAGCGGAGCTGTTTGCCGGCTATGTTGAGGGACAGAAGCGGGCGGCAAAAGAGCTGACACAGGGGTATACGGCGGCAGTCTGGCTGCTGGAACGGAACGCAATAAAACCATAAGACGGGAGGACGCTGCATGAGGAAGAAAGTCAAGATCACGATATTGGAGAGCCGGTGCCGGCTCGGAACCTGCAAAAAGGGCGACGAATATGTTTTTTGGGACGTGTGCCCGCCGGTTTGCGCCAAACTTTGGGGCCTTATGTGGCCGGAGGTGCTGAAGCTCCACAACGGCGGAGAGGTGGAAACAGAGCGCGGCCCGGCGAAATGGTTTGAAGCCGACTGCCCGGACGGCAGCTTTGTTCGCGCCCGCGCCGAAACGGTGGAGGACGACGGCTGAAAGCTGGGTGAAGAAGAAAGTCAAGATCACGATATTGGAGAGCCGGTGCCGGCTCGGAACCTGCAAA
>CAYONL010000167.1:2613-3695 GCA_964405305.1 uncultured Oscillospiraceae bacterium
AAGGGCGACGAATATGTTTTTTGGGACGTGTGCCCGCCGGTTTGCGGAGAGCTTTGGAACGCCATGTGGCCCTATATTTTCGCGCTGGAAAACGGCGCTTTGCTGGACGAGGGAGAAAAAAAGACCCGCGCTTTCACCGTGAAGTGCCCGGATGGGGGCAGAGTGACGGTTAGAGGCGAGGTTTTGGAGGATGAGCATGGCAAATCTGTTTGAGCACGGCCTTTCCACCGGCGGGGCGCAAAGGCTGATAAAGATAACGAACGCGCTGCGGGAGGACATAAGGGCTTCCGGCATCGAGGAGGGGCTGGCGGTAATATACTGCCCGCACACCACGGCCGGGATAACGATAAACGAAAATGCCGACCCGGGCGTCTGCACAGACATACTTTACGGCTTTGAGAAGGTCTTTCCCACGCGGGACGCTCGCTATCAGCACAGCAAGGGAAACTCCCACGCGCATATGAAATGTTCGGTCATGGGAGCGTCACAGACAGTCGTGATCCACAGGGGCGAGCCGCTTTTAGGTATATGGCAGGCGGTGTATTTCTGCGAGTTTGACGGCCCGCGGGAGAGAAAATACTACGTGAAGATAGTCGAGGGCTGATAGCCGCCGACCCAAATGTTCCACGTGGAACAATAAAGTTTCTACAGCACAAAACGCCGCCCGGTGGGAATCGGACGGCGCTTTGTGTTTCAGGGGAATGTATTTAACTGTCAATGCACATGCGGAATGCATTGGAACAGCCTGTGGAACGCGTGGCGCATATGGCGGCGCGCGGAAATAAGCAAAATCAGCGAAAAGAAAGCGCCGGGCAGGGGAGCAAGTGAGCGCAAAAAACGGGGAAGCCCTTGAGCACGGTTTACGCGCGCCGGTTGCCGCACGGATAAATCATCTGTAGGCCTCGGCTCTTGGCACGCGGATGGTGTACTCCACATAGCCGTCGGTTTCGGAGACGGTGGCGGCCGCCGAACCCAATGTTCCACGTGAAACAATAGAGTTTTTACAACACAGAACGCCGCCCGGTAGGTGAACCGAACCAGTAAAAACGGACAATAGACAAAACGCCCCCTGATGTAGGATA
>CAYONL010000168.1:0-3679 GCA_964405305.1 uncultured Oscillospiraceae bacterium
CAGGGGTGATGCGGATGCGGTAGAAGTCAACATCAACGATATTGACATCATACTGCCACGGTTTAAGAGCTTTAATCAGATCTTCGTCAGCCGCGTCTTTAGGATCAAGAACTCTGGCGGCTTCTTCCATGGCAGTTTTAAATATGCCTACATAAGTAGCATCTATAAATTCCCAGTCATGGCCATCAGTGTTAGCGATAAATTTAACCCAGTCTCTCTGCACTGCATAATACTTCTTGTAGTTATGATCACCCAGTTTAGCAAAGATGTAATAGTTGGCGTTCTCGTAGTTTTCGACATTATCAGTGTACAGATCATAATAAGCACCGTTGTAAAGCAGCTGATGAGGTGTCTCAACAACTTTATCGCTGTTCTTATCGGTCAGGGTAACTTCTTTAACAGTGTAGGTGAAGGGGCCTTCGGCGAAAACTTCGAAGGAGTCCTCGTCAAAATCCCAGAACGTGAAATTACTCCATTTGTCTTCATCTTTAAGTTTCAGGCCGATGTAGTCCGGCTGCACATAGATGTCGACATAATCTTCATAGCGGAAGTCAACAGCTATACGGCAGTACTCGGATTTGGTGTCTTCGAAGACGTCCCATATCCAGTCGATGGTGTAGTTGTCTTCCTCTTTGCTGTAGTTGCCGCCGGCATAACCGTCTGCATAGACGTCGGCGAACGCGGTGACGCCAAGGCTCAGGGCAAGAACAAGAGCCAGGGCAATAGCAAGAATCTTTTTCATTGTGTTTCCTCCTCATGAAATGTAAAGGTTGCATCGGGAAGCGCTCTCCAGACGTTTCCTTCTTTGCAATCAAATTGTAACATCTTGTCGCGCTTTTGTCAACAGTTAATTTGCCACTCTTTGGTTGCTTTACGTCCATTATTCTGCGATTTTTAATTCACATTCTGTTATTTCTTCTTTTATTTTCCAAATTTAATACTTAATAGATTGAGTTATTCCCATTATTTGGCGCGCACTGTTTGTAATTAATAGCGCTGGCATTTGTTTCTATTATGTAATCAATTATATTATACCGCGCCGCAGCGTATAAAATACAAAAAAGTAACCGCAATCTCCGCAACATATTTGGCAACAGTGGCCCTTGCCGCACCGGGCGATATGCGGTATAATTTTAAGGTATAAAATAAAGGAGTGATCACTTATGGACTGCGACCTTACGGAAAAGGCAAGGCTGCTGCGCGGCGACATAATCCGCTCGCTGTACCTCAGCAAGTCCGGCCATCCCGGCGGCTCTCTTTCGTGTGTGGAGATACTGCTGGCGCTTTACCGCGGCGGGGTCATGAGCTACGACCCTAAGGACCCGAAAAAGGCTGACCGCGACCGCTTTGTGCTCAGCAAGGGCCACGCCTGCCCCGCGCTTTACGTGATGCTGGCCGACCTCGGCTTCTTCCCAAGGGAGGACCTGTGGCGTCTGCGCAAAATTGACTGCCATTTGCAGGGCCACCCGGATATGAACAAGACCCCCGGCATAGATTACAACTCCGGTTCCCTGGGTCAGGGTGTGGCCGTGGCCGCCGGAATGGCGCTGGCCGCCAAGCACGCCGGAGCCTCATATAAGGTATACTCCCTTATTGGCGACGGCGAGATGCAGGAGGGCATTGTCTGGGAAGCCGCCATGTCCGCCGCGAACTACAAGCTGGATAACCTGACCGTGCTGCTGGACCACAACGGCTGCCAGATAGACGGCTTTAACAAGGACGTCATGGATGTGGGCGACCCGGTGGCGAAATACAAGGCGTTCGGGTTCCAGTGCTTTAGCGTGGACGGCCACGACACCGACGCCATAATCGCCGCGCTGAAGGCTCCCGTTTCCGGCAAGCCGAAATTCATCTGCTGCGAGACGGTAAAGGGCAAGGGCGTCTCGTTTATGGAGAACGTACCCGGCTGGCACGGCAGATCCGTGGATGAGGAAAGCTACAAACAAGCTATAAAAGAGTTGGGGGTGGAGTTCGATGGCTGACAAAAAATCACTGCGGGCCGCGTACGGCGAGGCGCTGGTGGAGCTGGGCCACGCCAACGACAAAATAGTCGTTATGGACGCCGACCTTTCGGCCGCCACCATGACAAACAAGTTTGCCAAGGAGTTTCCCGAGCGCTTTTTTGATTTCGGCATAGCCGAGTGCAACATGGTGGCCGAGGCCGCCGGTTTTGCCAGCGCAGGATACATCCCCTTTGTCAGCACCTTCGCCATCTTCGGCACAGGCCGCGCCTTTGAGATAGTGCGCAACTCCGTGTGCTACCCCCACGCCAACGTCAAGCTCGCGCTCTCCCACGCCGGTCTTTCGGTGGGCGAGGACGGCGGCAGCCACCAGAGCATAGAGGACATAGCCCTCATGCGCGTGCTGCCCGGCATGACCATATTCACCCCCTGCGACGCTATAGAGACACGCAAGGCTGTCTTTGCCGCCGCGGAGATAGACGGCCCCGTTTTCCTGCGCACCGCGCGCCCGAATTCGGAGATACTCACCTCCGTGGACGACCCCTTTGTTCCCAGAAAGGCCAGCGTGCTGCGGGACGGAAACGACGTCTGCATCATCGCCATGGGCCTTATGGTGCAGGAGGCGCTGCATGCCGCCGACGCTTTGGCCGCCGAGGGCATATCCGCTGCCGTCGTCAACATGAGCACCATCAAGCCCTTCGACAGCGAGACCGTGCTGGCCATGGCTGCCAAATGCCGCGCCATCGTGACAGCGGAGGAGCACTCCATCATCGGCGGCCTGGGTTCCGCGGTGGCGGAGACGATAGCCGGAAAGGCCTGCGTCGGCTTCGACCGGGTGGGCATTATGGATAAATTCGGCCGCTCCGGAAAGCCGGACGAACTTTTCAAAATGTACGGCCTGACCGCCGAAAACATAGCCGACAAATGCCGCGGGCTGCTTAAATAATACGCCGGCGTTCCGCCTGAAAAACGTGCGTCCGCATGATTTTACGGGCCGCCGCAAACCGGCCGGATAAGGTCCCACGGCGCGCTCGTTCAAAACCACAAAATAAGGCGCCCGCCCTCTTTTCCCAAAGAAAGAGAGCGGACGCCTTTTATTTACCGTGTTATTTTAGAACTGTTCAGACGTCTTTTTTCCAAAGCCCGTGCAGATTGCAGTAGGCGTAGGCGGCAACGGCCTTTTCACCGTCGGCAAGGGCAAACACAGCCTTGGGCGCGTCGCCGGGTTTGAGCGCTACGCGCTGGCCGCCGTTTTCGGTGGCAAGATATATCCACTCAATGTGGTGCTCCTCTATCATCGGGTGAGCCACGGAGCCGATCTCCACGGTGACTTTGTTTCCCTCCACGGTGATGACGGGCACGTGCTTTTCAAGGCTGGCGTCCACGCTTCCGGGCACAAGCTCGGTCATCGGCTCGCCGCAGCAGACCACCGGCACCCCGCTGGAGTGGATCATACCGACAATATTTCCGCAGTGTTTACAAATAAAGAAACGAACTTTTTCCATGATTAAATCCTCCTGTTAATTTTATTTACGGTCCATTAACCTTTGCTATGGCCCTATTCTATCACAGACCGACCGCCGTATCCGTAACTTTATCACAATGTTATTAAGTAACCGCTGATTAATTGCCAAAATTAAATAGGAGCCTGCGGCGCATTTCTATTTAGGGGCACAAAGCCATGCCGCGTCCAGTGGCTCATAGTCCCGCCGCCCTTA
>CAYONL010000169.1:0-3628 GCA_964405305.1 uncultured Oscillospiraceae bacterium
ACCCCATTCGTTATTCAGTATATCATACTGTCTAACTTTTGGGGTGCAGTTCAATTGCTTTTGCATTCTTTTTTGTGTATACGAGTGGATATTTTATATCATGGATGCTTTCGGCAATGAATATCGAGGCGGACTTGAAATGGTTTGCCGGAATCATGCCAAAAGTGAAAAAGGGAAATTATCTCCCCAACAGCAAATAAACATTGGGCAGCGGTTTTTTAGCCCATATATCGCCAACTCAACATTGCCCATAGATGCAAGAAATCCCGGAAACACAAGGTTTCCGGGATTCTTAATTTGGTTGCGGGGGAAAGATTTGAACTTTCGACCTTTGGGTTATGAGCCCAACGAGCTACCGAGCTGCTCCACCCCGCGATATGCTTGCTCTCTTGCGAGTGCTTTTCTATAATATCGCATATGCGGGGAAAAAGCAAGAGCAAAATTGGAGAAATACGAGTGTTAACAGAAAGTTCATAATCGGTATATCAGTGTATGAAAAACATGGCCGCTGCAAAACCTGCGCCGGCCGCCGTCAGCATGCGTACGACGATTCGGAAGACGGCCGGTGAAAAGCGGCGGCGATAGCGAAGGCTGCACACATCGGTTATATAATGCTCGGCCTTGTCTTTGAGCACGTCGTCGGATTCACTACGCCGCTCGTCGGATACAAAAAAGAGTATTTTTTCAAAATACCCGCCCTCAACGTTGTTAATTTCAATTATTTTACGGTTGACCCCGCGCACCATATTACAGCCCTCCGAACACGTTATTTATCAATCATATTTTTGATTTGAAACGCTACATTATTCCGGGGAAAAAACATTTCACAATTTGAGTATTACAAATGGTAATTGAAAAGTTTGGCGGATGTTGAAAACTCTGTTGAAAACGTTGAGAACTTATCGGTGAAGTGGGCTTGAGAATCGGGTTGAGCACAGGTATTGCCATTTAACAACCAGAAAATAACATCATACAGCGAGTTTTCCTCGCTTTACGGCCTGTTTTTTCATGCTTGGTGCTCAGAAAAACGTCAGGCCCTATGCTAATGCGGAAAACGCGCCATGCTCAAAAATTGGAGAACGTATATTGTGTAAAGAGCCAAAAGCAGCTATAATTGTTGCCGGAGGGATGAATATGATAATAAATTATCGACCTGATTATATAGAAGTGACCGGGACGGGCCCGATCTCGCTGCCCGACACGCTGGACTGCGGTCAATGCTTTCGCTGGAGAGAAAATAAGGACGGCTCGTGGCGCGGGATAGCGTACGGCAGGGAGTGCGGGGTGCGTGAAAACGGAGACGGGATAGTTTTTGAAGGGGTGAGCCGAGAGGATTTTGACGAAGTCTGGCGCGGATACTTTGACCTGGACAGGGATTATACCGCTCTGCGGGAGGCGTTCTCTGAAAACGGGCTTTTAAAGAGGGCCTGCGAGTTCGCCCCGGGAATAAGGCTGCTGAAACAGGAGCCGTGGGAGGCGTTCATCACATTTATAATAAGCCAGAACAACAACATAGCGCGGATACGCGGTCTGGTGGAAAAAGTCTGCGCGGCGTACGGCAATCCGGTGGGCGGCGGCTTTGCGTTTCCGTCGGCGGAAAGGCTGGCGGAGGTAGCTCCGGAGGAATTCGCAGCTCTGGGCTGCGGCTACAGGGCGGAATACCTTTCCTTCGCCGCGAAAGAGGTCAGGGACGGGAGGCTTGATTTGGACAGCCTTAGGATAATGCCGTTGGGCGACGCGAGAAAGCGCCTGCTGGACGTCAAGGGCATAGGCCCCAAGGTGGCGGACTGCGTGCTGCTGTTCGGTTTGGGAAGGCTTGACAGGTGCCCCGCCGATGTGTGGATGAAACGGGTGCTGGCCGCCATGGGCGGAAGCCTGCCGCCCTGCGTGGCCGATTGCGGCGGTATAGCCCAGCAGTTTCTTTTCCACTATGTGCGCAAGGTTCCGGACGCGCTGAAGGAGCCTGAAACGGTCGGATGACCCCCTCGTCATTTTACTTTTGTTTTGCTGCACAGCCGGAAACAAATTGTACATAATGCGGAAAATGGCCGCAAAGAGGCCTGAAAGCTTGCTTTTACCATGATTAAGATATAAAATCAGGCTGTAAACCAATTACAGAGAGGATGAGCGTTTATGCCACTGGTCGGCACAAAAGAGATGTTTGAAAAAGCCTATAAAGGCGGTTACGCTATCGGCGCTTTCAACGTCAACAACATGGAGATCATTCAAGGCATCACCGAGGCGGCCGCGGAGGAGAATGCACCGCTGATACTTCAGGTTTCCTCAGGCGCCCGCAAATATGCGAAACACGTCTATCTGATGAAGCTTGTTGAGGCTGCCATCATTGACACCGGCCTTCCCATAGCGCTTCACCTTGATCACGGCGACAGCTTCGAGCTTTGCAAATCCTGTATTGACGGCGGCTTCTCCTCTGTCATGATAGACGGCTCCAAGTACAGCTTTGAGGAGAACATAGAGCTCACCAAGCAGGTCGTCGAATATGCCCACGCCCACGACATCTGCGTCGAAGGCGAACTGGGCCGGCTGGCCGGCGTTGAGGACGCGGTAAGTGTCAAGGCCGAGGATTCCAGCTACACCAATCCGGCGGACGTCGAGGAGTTCGTTACCCGCACCGGCGTGGATTCCCTCGCCATAGCCATAGGCACCAGCCACGGCGCCTACAAGTTCAAACCCGGCACGAAGCCGCAGCTCCGTTTCGACATCCTTGAGGAAGTTGAAAAACGTCTGCCCGGTTTCCCGATAGTCCTGCACGGGTCTTCTTCCGTCCCGCAGGAGTGGGTAAAGATCGTCAACCAGTACGGCGGCAAAATGCCCGATGCCATAGGCGTGCCGGAGGATATGCTCCGTGAGGCCGCAAAGATGGCTGTCTGCAAGATCAACATAGACAGCGACCTGCGTCTTGCCATGACCGGTTCCATTCGTCAGCATATGTATGAGCATCCGGATCATTTCGATCCTCGCCAGTACCTCTCACCCGCTCGCGATAACATCAAAGAGCTTGTGCGTCATAAGCTGATCGATGTGCTCGGCTGCGCCGGAAAAGCGTAATAGAGCAAGTAAGCGTTTAAAAGCCGTATCCGTACGGCGGTTGAAGCGTTCTTAAAGATAAAAGCGCGGTATAGTCGTAAACGTTCGGCTATACCGCACTTTTTGCCTTATGAAATACTATCAAAACCGTGCGCAACGTTGTCAGCCTGTTGGAAAATGATATTCGTAATATATCTCCTGTCGCAGGGAATCTGCGCACACCAACGAATATTTCAACGAAGTTTTACCTGCGTAATTCTCCGTTAACGATAAAAATGTAACTAATGTACAAACACTTCATTGTTTTTGGGGGTGTTTTTGTTCCTTTGCACCTTGAACAGTTTTTTTTAGGCTCGTTTGTGCCGTTTTACAAAACTCTATACATCTATTACAGTTTACGTTATAATATTTGTCGAATTTGTCGTATGTCTCTTGAATTTAGATTTCGTGGGTGGTATTATTCAGCCATGATAGATTGCGTCAGCGGCAAGGAGGGTGTTTACCATGAAGCTTTTGGAAGAGCGAATCCTGGCGGAGGGCGCGGTTCGGCCCGGCAATGTCCTGAAGGTGGATTGTTTTC
>CAYONL010000170.1:0-2910 GCA_964405305.1 uncultured Oscillospiraceae bacterium
TGCCCCTAAATAGAAATGCGCCGCAGGCTCCTATTTGATTTTGGCAATTAATCAGCGCTTACTTAGAGTTCCCGGAGCGGGACTTTGGAGCTCCCGGAGTAGGACTTTGGAGCTCCCGGAGTGGGACTTCGGCGTTCCCGCGGGAGGCAAAAACTTGCGAAAACAACAAAAACGGCGCTTGCGGTACGGATATTTAGTGCTATAATTATAACATTAAATATTTTGGAGGCGGGTGTTTGGAGCAGCGAATGACGCAGGAGGACATGGAGCGGTACATAAACAACGACGGGCTGCGCAGGGCCGACCGCCGGATAATTCTGGTGGGGCGCTCCAAGTGCGGCAAGACGACGCTCATCCGCCGTATGCACAACCTCGACCTTTCGTACCACAAGACCCAGGGCATAGAGCTTTACTCCGACGCCATAGACACGCCCGGAGAGTACACCGACACACCGTTTTTCAGCCGCGGGGCCGCCATCTGCCCGGCCTACGACGCGGACATAGTCGGCTTTGTCCACGACTGCGGGAACGACATATGCCGTTTGCCGCAGATGTTCTCCATGTGCTTTGCCCGGCCCGTCATCGGCATAGTCACGAAGGCCGACACGCCTGAAACGGACACCGAGCAGGCCGTACTTTTCTTACGCAACGCCGGGGCCCGCCATATTGTGGTGACCAGCGCTCTGACGGGGCGCGGCGTGGACGAGCTGATGGAGCTGATACAGACCATCGACCTCAACGATTACTGATATTACGCGGCCTGCCGGAGCGTTCCGGCGCGCCGCTTTTTGTTTATACGTTAACTTTTGCCGTATTGTTTTTTATTACCGCGGATAGTATAATTTGACTGAAAAGACTGACCGGCGCGCCTTGCCGCGAACAGCTTAGGCTGGCGAGCCGGGCGGGAAAACATGAATAACTGCTTGGAAGGGGCGTTTAAATATGAATCCGATAGAAAAAGTATGGGCTCGCGCTTATCAGACAACAATGGATGGAGCTTCCCGCGTCCTTCCCTGGAGGCAGCCCTTGCTTTCCGAGGGCGAGGGCGCGCTTTACGACCTGCCCGGTATACTGGAGGGCGAGGGCTGCCGCCGGGTGCTGGTGGTCACCGACCCGGGGCTGATGGCCGCCGGGATACCGCAGCGCGTCACGGCTATGCTGGAGCGGGCGGGCGTGGGCTTCTCGCTTTACGACAAGGTGGAGCCGAACCCCACAGACATGACCGTGGAGGCCATACGCGCCCTCTACTGCGCCGAGGAGTGCGATGGCTTCATCGCGGTGGGCGGCGGCTCCTCCATGGACGCGGCAAAGGCGGCGGCGGCGAGGGTGGCGCGCCCGGGCCTTTCGCTTTCAAAGATGGCGGGGCTTTTGAAGGTGGTCCACAGGCTGCCGCCATTTATCGCCATACCCACCACCGCCGGTACTGGCAGCGAGACGACGATCACCGCAGTCATAACCGATTCCGCCTCCCACCACAAGTACGCGATAAACGACCTCTCGCTGGTGCCCAAGTACGCCATACTCGATCCGGCGCTCACCGTTGGCCTTCCGCCGCAGGTGACCGCCGCCACGGGCATGGACGCGCTGACCCACGCGGTGGAGGCGTACATAAGCGTCCACAACAACACCGCCGAAACGCTGAGATGGGCGGAGGAGGCGGTATCCGCCATATTTGCGAACCTTGAGAACGTGTACACGGACGGCGAGGATATGGACGGGCGGGCCACCATGCTCACGGCGGCATATAAGGCCGGCTGCGCCTTTACAAGAACGGGCGTGGGATACGTTCACGCGGTGGCCCACACGCTGGGCGGGCTGTATGGCACGCCCCACGGGCTTGCAAACGCCGTGCTGCTGCCCATAGTGCTGGAGGAGTACGGCGCGGCGGTCTACCCAAAGCTGGCAGAGCTTTACGACGCGGCGGGGCTGGATACGGGCGCGCTGGGCGTTCAGAAAAAGGCCCGCGACTTCATAAAAGAGATACGCGGGATGAACGCGCGCATGGGCCTGCCCACCGGCTTCGGCTTTATTCTGAAAAAGGATGTGCCGCAGATGGTGCGCTGGGCGCTGGAGGAGGCGAACCCGCTCTATCCCGTGCCCGTGCTGTTTGGGAAAAAGGAGATCTACCGAATAATCTACCGCGCCCGCACAGAGGCGTGAGACGAAAATAAGGGGAGGGCCTGCACGATGGAAAAAAGCGAGATACACGCCATTTTGGAGGAGCAGCGCCGATTTTTTGACAGCGGCGCCACGATGCCGGTCTACAACAGGCTGGCGGCGCTGGAAAGGCTGCGCCGCTGGATAAAGTCACACGAAAAGGACATAGCCGCCGCCCTCGCCGCCGACCTTAACAAGAGCGAATTTGAAAGCTACATGACCGAGACGGGCATGGTGCTGGGCGAGATAAACTACGTTATAAAGCGCCTGCCGCTTTGGGCAAGGGAGAAGACCGTGCCCACTCCGCTGGCCCAGTTTCTGGCCCGCAGCTGCGTGAAGCCGGAGCCCTTCGGCGCGGTGCTCATCATGAGCCCGTGGAACTACCCCTTCCAGCTTTCCGTGGAGCCGCTGGTCGGGGCGCTGGCCGCCGGAAACACCGCCGTCATCAAGCCCTCGGCCTACTCGCCCCACGCCTCCGCGCTGGTGCACAGGATGGCGGCGGACTGCTTTGATCCCGGCTGGGTGGCCGTAATAGAGGGCGGCCGGGCCGAAAACTCCGCGCTGCTGGACGAGGAGTTCGACTACATCTTCTTCACCGGTTCCGCCGCCGTGGGCAGGCTGGTGATGGAGAAGGCCGCGGCGCACCTGACCCCGGTGAGCCTTGAGCTGGGCGGAAAAAGCCCGGTGATAATCGACGAGACGGCGAACATACCTCTTGCGGCAAAGCGGCTGGCCTTCGGTAAGTTCCTGAAC
>CAYONL010000170.1:2920-3619 GCA_964405305.1 uncultured Oscillospiraceae bacterium
GCCAGACCTGCGTGGCGCCGGACCATGTTTTCGTCCACGAATCGGTCCGGGAGCCGCTGATAAAAGAGCTGAAAGCCGCGATAAAGAAGTTTTACGGGGCCGAACCGCTTAAAAATACGTCCTTCCCGCGCATAATAAACCGCAAGCATTATGACAGACTTCGCGGCCTGTTAAAGGACGCAAACGTGGTCTGCGGCGGCGGCACGGACGAGGAACGGCTTGTGATAGAGCCGACCGTGGTGGATGGCGTCACGGAGGCTTCGCCGCTTATGGGACAGGAGATATTCGGCCCCATACTGCCGATAATTACGTATACGCGCCTTGACGACGTTATTGCGAGGATAAACGCGCGGCCGAAGCCGCTGGCGCTATACATGTTCTCCGAGGACGGGGCGGCCGTGGCAAAGGTTATGCGGAGGGTGAGCTTCGGCGGCGGCTGCGTCAACGACACCATCATACATCTGGCGACGCCGTATATGGGTTTCGGCGGGGTTGGCGGCAGCGGGATGGGCAGCTACCACGGAAAGCGCAGCTTTGACACCTTCACCCACTACAAGAGCATAGTGGATAAGTCCACCGCCATTGATCTGCCGCTGCGCTATGCGCCGTACAGCGAGGCCGCCTACGCCGTGCTCAAGCTATTTATGTGAGAAAGCTCGGGTGAGCCGCGCCGTGCTCAAGCTCTTTATGTGAGAAAGC
>CAYONL010000171.1:0-3583 GCA_964405305.1 uncultured Oscillospiraceae bacterium
CCGGTCTCCCTGGAAACCCCTATCGGCGAGGAGGAGGACAGCCACCTGGGCGACTTTATCCCGGACGACGACGCGCCCGCGCCCGCCGAGGCCGCCAGCCATACGCTGCTCAAGGAGCAGCTCTCCGACGTGCTCAAAACGCTGACCCCAAGAGAGGAGAAGGTGCTGCGCCTGCGTTTTGGCTTAGAGGACGGGCGGAGCCGCACCCTTGAGGAAGTGGGCAAGGAGTTTAACGTCACCCGCGAGCGCATACGCCAGATAGAGGCTAAGGCCCTGCGCAAGCTGCGCCATCCCAGCCGCTCGAAAAAGCTCAAGGATTTTCTGGACTGACGAGGGGCGGGCGCCCCTGTTAAAGCTAAAATAAAAATACGCCCGGCGCGCGGAAAAGCTGACGGCGGCGAAAAGGCCGGGCTTTCCCGCGAAAGGGCAGAAATACCTCTTGGAGGAATATGTATGAAAAAATATATGCTTGTGCTCACGGTCTGCGCGGTCTTGACGGCGGCGCTGTTTGTCGGCTGCATGGGGGGCGGCGCGGAAAGCTCGTCCGAGGCGGACGCTTCCTCAGCCGCGGAGATTTCGGAAACAGAGAGTTCTGGAACAGAGACGGCGGACGGTGATCCCGCCCTGCCGCAGGACGAAAACGCGGGCGTCAGCGTGGACTTTGCGGCGGAGGAGCTGCTGGCTCAGCCGGACGCCTACTGGGAGTTCATCGCCGACGAGTCGGAGTATCAGGTGAAGGCGGAGCTTTCGACCACAGCCACGGTGACGGATCTCCGCGTGCTCTCTCTGAACCTTGAGGACGCGGGCGACGACGGCGCGATCACGTTCAGCGCCGAGGAGCTTTACCGTCTGGAGGAGCTGACGCCGGAAAAGCCGCTGGTGATCGGAATGGCCTTTGCCGGCGACATACCGAACATGGGCGTCTCGTTTGTGGATAAGGACGGCGGGCAGCACGCCTATGCCATCGCCATGAGCGGGAAGGACGGTTCGCTGCTCCTTTCCGAGATAGAGCTGGCATAAAAGCCATAAAGGCTCCCGCATGGGAGCATTTTGGCGGCGGTGACAAAAAAAGACGGAGGCCGACTTTGGGCCTCCAGCTTTATAAGTGTGGAGCGGGCGCGCATACGCCGGCGCGTGGGCTTTCAGCTCGTGTAGTCCTCTAAAAGCTGGGCAAGGCGCTCGTCGCTCTCGATGAGTATGCCCTTTTCCAGCGCGCGGCGGTCGGCCTCCGGCAGGCGCGACACCCAGACCTCGTAGACGCGCTCGGGCACAGGGTCGCCCACCGGAAACAGCGCAAGCCGCCCGTCGTAGCAGCCGAGCACATACCTTTCGCCCGCGGGCGGGAGGGAAGCTTCCGGCGCGGAGGAGACGATGGGCTGGGAGCTTTCGGGCAGCAGCACCGCGCCGGATCCTGTTCGCCCGTTTGCCAGCGTCACCGCCAGCACGGTGAGCAGTATCACGAGTATCATCGCCAGCAGAGTGACGATAAAAGTGTTGTTCATTTGGAGGACCGGCTCCTTTCGGGCGTACATATACGGGGCTATTGTTCCCTTAAAAGCGCGGGGTTATGCCGTTTTCGGCACAAAGCGGCGGCAAGGGCAACAATAATTAATTCTTAATTCACGCTTTTATAATCTTTGGTGGTATAATAATCTCTATACAATGGGTCACTCCACCAAAAGGAGGAAGGATATGAACAAAAACGCCAAACAGCCGGAAGGCGCGCAGCCGGGTGAAAACCGTGAGCTCCCGATGGCCCTGCGCATATTGGGCGGGATTTTTCGCTTTGTTATCAGGATGGCGGCGACGCTGCTGGCCGTACTCGTAATAAGCGGGTGCATAATCGGCTGCGTGATGACCGTCTCCGTGCTGGGCATGGTCACGGACGAGTCCGAGCTGGATCTTACGAAGCTGGAGCTGAACTACACCTCCATAATCTACGTAAAGGACCCGGAGACGGGAGTTTACGAGGAGGATACAAAGCTCTACGGCTCCAACGGCCGGCGCGAGTGGGTCGATTACGACCAGATACCGCAGTACGTCATAGACGCGACGGTGGCGGCGGAGGACAAGCGCTTTTGGGAGCACCAGGGCGTGGACTTTGTGCGCACCCTGTCCGCCACGCTGGGCTTCTTTACGGGAAACGACGCGGGCGGCGGCTCCACCATAACCCAGCAGCTTATAAAGAATGTGACCGGCGACAACGCCGTCAGGATAGACCGCAAAATACGCGAGATATTCCGGGCCATAGCGCTGGAAAAGGAGTACTCAAAGCAGCAGATACTTGAGGCGTACCTGAACGTGGTGACCTTCGGCTACAACACCTACGGCATACAGGCGGCGTCGAACCTCTATTTTGACAAGGATGTTTCGGAGCTGACGCTGGCGGAGAGCGCGGGCCTTATCTCGCTGACCCAGAACCCCACAAAGTGGGATCTGTTCACGAACGAGGAGGACCGCACCCGCCGGAACTACATCTACGACACCATGCTCGAAATGGGCACGATAACGAAAGAGGAGCACGACACGCTTTACGACACGGTGCTCGAGACCTCAAGGGGCACGATAACCGAAAGCAACTCCGGCAAGTATCAGAGCTGGTACACCGACTTCGTTATCGAGCAGGTCATCTCCGACCTGATGAACGAGTACGGCTGGACGTACCAGAAGGCCAACGAGGAGCTTTATAACGGCGGCTATCAGATATATTCGGCCGAGGACCGCACGGTGCAGACCATACTGGAGGAAAAATATCTGGATGAGGCCACCTTCCCGGCCGTGGCCAACGAGGTGCAGCCGGACTCCGCCTTCGTCATAATGAACTATGACGGCGAGGTGGTGGCCATAGTGGGCGGCAAGGGCGAAAAGACCGGCGCGCGGCTGTTCAACATCGCCTCCGACGGCCTTCGGCACGTGGGCTCCGCCATAAAGCCCATATCCACCTACGCCCTCGCCGTGGAGACGAACCTTATAACCTACTCCACCGTGATAGAGGACGAGGTGGTCCACCACGCGGGGGAGGAGGGCTTTGACTCCGACTGGCCGGTGAACTACTACGGCAGCTATCTCGGCCCCGTGACGGTGGAGTACGCTGTACAGCGCTCCATAAACACCATACCGGTCAAGCTGGTGGATCTGCTGACGCCGAGGGCGGTGTTTGATTTTCTGAAGGACAAGCTGCACGTCACCTCGCTGGTGGAGAGCGGCTATAATAACGACGTGGCCCGGGCGCCTATGGCTTTGGGCGCGCTGACCAAGGGCATAAGCCCGCTGGAGGTCTGCGCCGCCTACCAGATGATAGGCAACGGCGGGCTTTATATAGCGCCCCACGCCTACACCGAGGTGCTGGATTCCGACGGCGAGGTGGTGCTCAAGGCCGACACGGCGCCGGAGCGCGTGGTCTCGGCCGAGACGAGCACCATACTCAACAAGCTGACCCAGCGGGTGGTAAGCGGCCCACAGGGCACGGGTACCACCGCCAATTTGGCGGCGCAGGGCATAACGGTGGCCGGCAAGACCGGCTCCGCCACCGACAACACCGACCTCTGGTTCGTGGGGCTTTCCCCATACTATGTGGGTACGG
>CAYONL010000172.1:0-3500 GCA_964405305.1 uncultured Oscillospiraceae bacterium
CTTAAAAAGCAAACTTATCAATTTACGCGTATGCTTGATTTCAGCGAAGAAAGTGAACATATCTGAAATAATCAAGTATTGTGTTTTATAGGAGCCTGCGGCGCATTTCTATTTAGGGGCATCGCAGTGGCTCGCAGCCAAATCAGAGATTTGGACAGCGCCACGTCCGATTGCCCCTAAGACCCTTCGGACGGACGCCCGTTTTAAAGAATAGCGAAACCCTATTGTTTGAAAACCCGTTTTCCTGTACCCTGCCTACCGGTCAGAAATATTGTCGCGCCGTTTCGCTGTTCGCTCACATCGCTCTGTATTTCTTCCTGCTCAATGCCCCGCTTTCTCCGCCACCGGCGGCGCGGAGCATTGAGCCTCCTGTCTCCTGACCCCTGACTACTGTCTGGTGTCTAACGACTAACGACTATTCGTCGTCGCGGGCAAGTATATTTTGCGCCGGTTTCTCTCAAAATAAGGCTGAAGAATTTTGAGAGCGGGGCGCCTTGGATGAACATATTTTTGATAGATCAGTTCGCGGGTTATATGGGTTCCGGCCCGGAGTGGGAAGACGCGGGAAGGAATTTGTTTTACGCCGCCGCGCGCCACCACGCGCTGGCCAGGGAGCTTGTCAGGCTGGGGCACAGCGTGACCGTGGCGACAGCCTGCCCGGAGCCGCCGGCCGGAAGCGAGGGCCTTCCCATGTTTGCCCGGGATGAGCGGGAGGGCGTGGAGTACCTTATGACCAAATCGCCCAACTGCCTGCCCGGAGAGCACCTGAAGCTCGGTACGGTTTTGGCCTTTCCCGCGGCCCTGAGCGAAAACGCGGAAGCCATAGCCGCCCTGTCAAAGCCGGACGTGGTGGTTTCGGCCTCCGCCGCGCCCTTCGACATCGCCGCCGCCGCAAAGCTGGCCGAGTGCGCCGGGGCAAAGCTTGTCTGGGAGATGACAGATCTGGAGCCGGAGTCGCTTGTCGCCGCCGGGAGGATAGCGCCGTGGGGGCCGATCTCGCTGCTGCTGCGGCGCAACGTGTCGCTGGCTTTGAGCAGGTCGGACAGGGTGCTTTCGCCGCTCCTTTCCGCCGACAGGTGGATGGAGAGCCGAGGCGGCGTCCAAAAGCTGTGCTTTGTGCCCGAGGCCGCCGTGGATTACAAAGGCGTCCCCTGTGACGAGGCGCTGCCCGCCGTGGACGGGATATTGAAGCTAAAGGGCGAGGGCAGGTTTGTGGTCGTCTACGCCGGGCCGGTGACACGGGACCCGGCGCTGGAGTCGCTTGTCGCCGCCGCCGGGGAGCTGGGGAGCGGGTACGCCGTGGTCATAGCCGGAAACGGGAGCCACAACGTCATATTAAAGCGCATGGCCAAGGCGTCCGGCCTTGAGAACGCGCACTTTTTCGCCGGCCTTTCCCGGGAGGGGGAGCAGGCGCTCTGTTCGGCCGCGTCGGTCAGCTTTGCCGCGGACCCGCCCAACGTCTCCGCGGAGATTGGGCCGCTGGCCGGAAACCTGCTTTCGCGTATGCTGGCGGGGCGCCCGGTGGTGTACGCGTCCGTGGCGCCGCCCGCCATGCTTGTCAAAACCGGCTGCGGCGTCGCCTGCGAACCGGGCGATCCGCACTCGGTGGCCCAGGCCATAGCGAAGCTGGCCGCCTGCTCCAAAACGGAGCTGGACAGCGCGGGAGCGGCGGGCCGTGCCTACGCCCTTGACCGACACACGCCGGAAAAACAGGCCGAGCGCTGGGAGAAGATACTGCTGGAGCTTGTCTGAGGCGCTATTTTATATCACATCGTGGAGGGACGAAAAATGCTGCTGACCATAGATATCGGAAATACGAACATGGAGTTCGGCATATTTGACGGGGACACTCTGGCGGGGCTTTTCCGCCTTGGAACAAAGCGGGACATAACCTCCGACGAGGTGGGCCTTTTCACCGCCCAGTATTTTGAAATAAAGGGCTGGCCGCTCTCCGCCGTGGAGGACGTGGTGATAGGCTCCGTGGTGCCGCAGGTGAACTATTCGGTCGCCAGCGCGGCGCTGAAGTATTTCGGACGGGAGCCGTACATCGTGGGCGACAACCTGCGCTGTCCCATAAAGAACCTGTACAGCAGTCCGTCGGAGGTGGGCGCGGACAGGCTAATAGACGCCTGGGCGGCCTATCACAAATACGGCGGCCCGCTGGTCATAGTCGATTTCGGCACCGCCACCACCTGCGAGGCCGTTTCCGCCACGGGCGAGTACCTGGGCGGAACGATATTTCCCGGCATAAAAGTCTCTTTGGAGGCGCTGTTTGAAAAGGCGGCGAAGCTCCCGCGGATAGAGCTTTCCGATCCGGGCGTCGCCATAGGCCGCAACACCGTGGAGAGCATGCAGGCCGGGGCTGTGCTGGGCTACGCGGGCGCCATAGAAAACACCGTCCGCCACATCAAGGCGGAGCTTCCGGGCGAGGCAAAAACCGTGGCGACGGGCGGGCTTTCGCGCCTTTACGCCAAAGTATCGCCCATCTTTGACGTGGTGGACACCCGCCTTTCCCTCGATGGGCTGAAGCTCATCTATGAGCAGCGGGAGCGGGCAATATAGAAATAGTCACTAGTCATTAGACACTAGACGCTAGTCAGGAGTCAGGGGTCAGGGGTCAGGAGGCAGGAGAACGCTGTACAGGAAAACGACAGACTAAGACCATAGATTTCCATTAACTTTTGAAGTTGGCCCGAAGGGTTTCAGGGGCTATCGTTCCCGCGCCGCCTGTGGCGTCAGGAGTCAGGAGTCAGGAGACAGGAGACAGGAGAACGCTGTACAGGAAAACGACAGACTAAGACCATAGATTTCCATTATCTTTTGAAGTTGGCCCGAAGGGTTTCAGGGGCAGCGGAATGCCCCTGATTGTAATTGTCGGCGCAGCCGACTCCTCTTAAATCACAAACTTTAAAAACACCGCGCAGACTGTCTTTCGGCGAAGAAAGATGACCTGCGCGGTGTTTTTGTTTGGCGTTTTAGGCTGCGCCAGCGGCAGACGCTTTATTTGGGGACTGTCCCGCCGTGGCTCCGGACACTTTCGGAAACCGGCTTCACAGTTTTGGGAAGGGCGTTCACGGCTCCCCCTCGATCTCTATTTCCCGCGAGAGGTGAAAGCTCCATATGACGGCGGAGACGACGGGCCGGCCCAGCGCCTCCGACAGCAGCTTTTTGTAAAGCCGCAGCTGGCCGCCGTACCGGGCGACAAGCTCCTGCGGCGAAGCGGCAAAGTCGGTTTTATAGTCAGCCACCACCAGCGCGCCGCCCTCCTCAAAGACGCAGTCCGCCACGCCCTGAACGGCCACCAGATCGTCCGGCTCGCAGCCCGCCGCGTAGAAGCTGTGCACGTAGTACACATAATCGCCCTGCCTCACGCCCGCCATCAGCGGATCGTCCGGCTTGCGGATATCGAGGCTATTCCAGCCCATGTGCGGCACCTTGAGGCCCTTCGCGACCGGGGCGAGCGGCTCGATCCGCCCACGGATCAGCCCCAGCCCCGCATG
>CAYONL010000173.1:0-3494 GCA_964405305.1 uncultured Oscillospiraceae bacterium
GTTTTGGCACGGCTTCGATAATCGCTAAAACCAGTTTTGCGATTATTTCAGGCGCCTTCATCAGAAGTGTGGGCAGCGCCATTATCAGCCCTTCAGCAAGCCCCACTATAAGCGCTACGGATGCGTCTATCATAAGCTAACCTGCAGTGGCGTCTCACCGCCAAAAAAGTCCTGAGCCTGGGAGTATGTCAGATATGGCATTGCCGGCGCTTCCTCGCCGGACGGCACGCTGTTTTCCTCGTATGCCGTCAGACCGAAGCCGGATAGAAACTGATGTATCGCCGCCGCACTGGTCACGTCAACGTCCACTCCTCCGCGCTTACTTGTGAGAATGAAAAGGTGGCGGCATCGGGCGTTTTCGCATCCTCGCCGTCGCTGGTCACCCGGAAGATCTTTCCGTCGGATACGCGCTTAAAAACGTCGTGATACTCCAAAGCCGCGTTTTTATCAGTGGTGACGGTGTACAGGTTTTTTACGCTTTGCTGCTGTGCAACGCGGTCTTCAACCGAGTTGTTGAAAACTATCGACGCGGTGAAAGCGGATCCGTCCGTCCAATTCGTTATAGATCCACCCTCGCTGTCGGGCCCGCTCGACTTTACCATCAGCACGCAGGCGACTTTGAAGCTGTCTATCAGGTTCATAGCCGCCTCCATCTGCTCAGGCGAGCCTTGAAAACATCTGTCCAGTCTACGGCCTTTCCGCTGCCGTTCGTTGATTTTTGGTACGAGTAACCGCCGAAGCTCTCGGATACATAAGCAGACGGCTGGTTGGTTGTATTCCATGCGTCAATATCAGCGGAGAGGGCGATGACGGTATCAGGAACCGCCAAGGCCCAGACCGCCCCGGTAAACGTCTCATCGGTCAGCCCCGTCGCCGGGTATTGATAAACGCCGTCGTTAAACAGGCTCCCGACTATGCGGAAATACTGGCCGGGTTGCAGAAAGGAAAGCGTGATGCTCCCGGAGGTTATTTCATAGCTTCCCTCACGCACCCCATCGGCAACGACAAAATAGTTTTTGAGATACGCCAGAACATCGTCGAGCATCACGCCGCCTCCTTACACTTAGCCCATGTACACAAGCGCCGCGTCGGGGTACGCCAGCGCATAGCCGTACAGCACATCCATGGACATGACCTCCGCCTTTGTTTCGGTGTTAAAGCCGCGGTAAACACGTACAGAAATACCATTGAACTCGTCAACAGCTACATACGCTTCAACGCCCTTCGGGAGCATCAGCGGACGGTTAACGAATACGATCGCGCTCTGGTGGAACGCAAGGTTCGCGGTATAAGCGGCGCCGACGGTTACTACAGCGTTGTCGGCGGCGTTCTTTGCAAGCGCCGGATAGATATCGATATCCTGATCCGCAGTATCCAGATCACCCGCGGAAATGACCTTGTACTTCGTGGTGTCGCCGGCGATCGTAAACATATCTCCCGCCACAAAAGCCGAAGTCAATCCATCGACGTGGATAGTGGTCTTGCCCGCAGCGACAGCGCCATCCACCAGTACCGTGCCGTCCGCGCCCACGGTGTGCTCCTTCACGCCCTGCGCCATGTAGTTGTCAAGACCATACAGCCGGCCTATCTCGCCCTCGCGGAGCGTCTGAGGGGTGCCGGCTTCGGATACCTTGGTCAGCCCGGAGATCTCGGAGAACTTCGCGTCCGCGTCTACGTCCCACACGGCACGTCGTCCAGTCAGGGGTACCTTGCTCTTGTTGAGTTGCTTGCGGATGGCAGAGAAGTCGGTCAGCGCGGACGGGGTCGTTCCAGCCGTGCCCAGATGGGTAGGGATTTTTCTGTACATATCAAGGCCGTCGTCATTGATCTGCTCCGCAAGAGCCAGCGCCGCAGGCTCAACGAAGTCAGCCTGAAGCTTCTGTTCCGTGAGATTCACCGCGCCCTCAAGAGCGCCCCACTTCACATCAACCGTAGCTATCTGGTCGAGCTTGACCGCGATAGAGCTCTCCTTCATATCCTGCCTGGAGACGGAATTGCCGTCCGTGAATTTGTTTGCGGTCAGAACCGCCGGCTTTTTGACCTGAATAGTGTCTCCGAGATCGGAAAAAGCGTCATTGAAGTCCCTGCTGCACAGCATGGGCATAACGAGGTTTTCGCGAAGCCGGACAAGCGTCTGCCGCGCGATGTTCTGCATTGTTATAAAAGTGTTTGCCATTATTTAGTCATCCTTTCTTGTTGCGCTGGTATGCAAAATACTCAGCGTCTGACATTTTGGAGGGATCTACATCTCCGTTGTTCCTCGGGGGATTGTCCACCTTGCCGCCCTCAGCGCCGTCTTTCACGATAAAATCAGCCCACTCGGTTTTAAGGCTTTCTTTGAGCTTGTCGGCGTCTTTGATAGCGCCTTTATCATCAAGCTCTACCTTTTCAAGGTCAGCCAGTTTTAGCACCTTATCGGTGATTTTGCCGTTGATTTTCAGCTCGTCGAGCAGCGTCCTGTACGCGGCAGACTTCTGCGCGGTCGTGGCCTTCTTCGTCACGTCCGCTTTGTACCCTTCAAATTCCTCTTTAAGGGCGTCGTATTTCACCTTGAATGCGTCTTTGCCGCTGTCCTTCGCGGCCTCTTTCGCGGCGTCCAGTTGCTTCTGCATATCGGGCAGTTTGTCCGCATCCGCTTTGTACTTGTCGCGCAGCTCCGTCAGCGCGTCAACGCTCGCGGTGTGACCGGCAAGAATACCCTCCACGGCCGCGTCCACGCCCTCCGCAGGCGTCCCCGCCTTGGACAGGATCTCTTTGATCTGGGTTCTCGTAAGTGCCATGACACTATCATCCTTTCTTTGACGGCAATTCTTGCCGCACGATAGTTTTGCGTATGAAAAAAGCACCTTGCTTTCTCGCTCGGTGCTCAGATCATTAAATTTTCTCAGGCGTTTTCATACGCCGTCTTCAAAATGTTTTTGTATGTCTGGTTGTGTTCCGTCACGGCTGGTTTAAGATACGGCTGAGGTTTCGCACCCCGCGTCATGTGCCAGTTGCCTTTTGCATCCTCGAAAAACCACGGCGTATCTCTGCCGCCTGGGTAATAAACGCCCGTGCCAAGCTCGACGTAAGCCGCATATTCGACGTTCGTGCCGATATATACGTCAGTATCGACAACCTTGTATTTTATGCTGTTTCGCAGCCGCCCCGTATCTACCGCGCAGGCTTTCGCGGCGTACTCCGTTGCCTTGATACCGATAGCCGTCAGCCCCGCATCCGTGGCCTCCTTGAACTTCTGCAGAATCTCGTCTGAATTGTCTGTAAACTCAACGCTCATGCCTGTCACCCCCCTTCGGGCATAAGAAAAGCACCTGCAAATGGTAGGTGCTTTAGTCTTTCTCAACTTCTGTGATTACTTTCCTTAACGGCACGTTACCCAGCATGAAGCTGTCAAGAAGCTCATCCGCGGTCGTAAATTGCCTCTCAAAATAACCATACTCATCTTTGCGATATGCCATCGGGCCGCCCTCATACCAAGCCAGTATGCCATATCC
>CAYONL010000174.1:0-3441 GCA_964405305.1 uncultured Oscillospiraceae bacterium
GATAGCAGAGCTTGCCAAAAGCTACCCGCCGATATTCAACTTTGTGGACGACGACTTCGGCCCGCTCTCGCGGATAAAGGCGCTGGAGGACGAGCTTTGTGCGTTGGGCGTGCGGGCGGCTTTCTCGCTGGAGCTCAGGGCCGGGCATCTTCTGGGCGCGGGCGTAGAGGAACTTGAAAAGCTGCACGACGGCGGGCTTTGCCGGGTGTTTGTCGGCCTCGAAAGCGTGAACGAGGTCACCTTGCGCGCCTGGGGCAAGCCGCAGCCGCCCAAAGCTGTGCTGGCGGCCGTGGAGCGGTGTCGCGCGGCGGGCATAGAGATGGCGGTGGGCTACATCCTTTGGCACGGCGCACAGACGCCGGAGGGCGCGCGGTGTGAGATGGAGACTTTGCGCCGGTACGGTTTGCTCGATCCGCGCAGCGCCTTAAGCCGCCTTGCTGTGTTTCCGGGCAGCCGGCTGCATGAGGAGCGCGCCTCGTCCGGGAGGGCGTATCTGGAGCCGCTTTTGCCGGAGACGGAGAAAGCATACAGGAGCGCCGAAAGCCTGCTGCGTCCGCTGACGCCCATCTGGAGCCGGGTGGCTGCGGCGCTGCCGGGCGCGGTCTGCCGGGAGCAGCTTGAAATGAACAGCCGCGCCGCGGAGCTTCGCGTCCTGCGGGACAGGCTGGCGGAGCTTACGGCCTCGTCAGTTTTGGAGGGGGCGGAGCTTTCGTCCTGCGAGCTTTCGAGATTGGAGGAGGAGACGGATGCGGTTTGCGCTGCCGGTTCAGGGGAGGGATGAGCTTTCGCCGCTTTCAAAGGCCGGGGCGGGCGAGTTTTACTGCGGCCTGTTGGAGCCGGAGTGGGCGGCGCGCTGGGGCGGTCACGACAGCATAAGCCGCCGTCAGGGCCGGGCGAACTTCTCCGACAGGGGGGAATTGGCGAGTGCCGCGCTTACGGCAAAGCAACTGGAAAAGCCGATCTGGCTGACGCTAAACGGCCGGTACACGGCTCCGCAGCTGGGCTATGTGACGGAGCTTGCCCGCTGGTGGGACGGGGCCGGCGGCACGGGCGTCATACTGCGGGACATTGAGCTGCTTTCCCGCCTGCGCGGGGCGGGTTTTGGCGGGCGGATATGCGTTTCGCTGCTGGCGGCGGCGGCAAATGTGGAAACCCTGCGCTTTTTTTACGGGCTTGGGGCCGACAGGACGGTGCTGCCGCGCTTTGTGACGCCGGAGGAGGCCGGAGAGCTGGCCCGCGGGTGCCCGGACATGGAGCTGGAGGCCATGGTGATGGACGACGGCTGCCCGTTTATCGACGGCTACTGCCGCTCATACCACGGGGTGGGCTACGCTTTGCGGGATGACGGCGCGGCGGCAGAGGACAGCGTTTACACCTGCGACACCGGGGCCTGCGGCCACCACCTCTGCCGGGAGCTGGGTCTTGCCGGAGTGCCGCCCTGCGCCGCGTGCAGCCTGAAGGATCTGGAAAGAAACGGCGTAGCGGTGGGAAAATTCGGCGGGCGCGGCTCCAAAACGGCGGAAAAGCTGAAAAAGCTGGACTTTATGACCCGGGCCGCCGCGCTGGACGGGCGGGAGGAAATGGCCGCCCTCCATAAGGCGCTGCTCGGCTCCTGCCGCTGTTATTACCCGGTGGGAAAGCCGGAAGGAGGAGCGCCGTGATGGAGACAGGCCGTTTTATAGGCGATGAGGGCGCTTTTCCTCCGGCGACGGAGCGCCTTTATGTTGGCAGCCCGGTCTGCCCCGCGTGGCTGGAGGACGCCGAAGGGCTGGCAAGCATCGCCCGTCCGCTTACGGTGGCGGTGCCGCCGCTGACCCAAAAGTGGTTCGCGCGGTTCACCGAGTGGCTGGAGCGGTTCGCGGAAAAAAGCCCCGCCGAGGATGTGGAGATAGGCTGCTCGGACTGGGGAACTCTTTGCTGGACAGGGCGAAAGATAAGGGAGCGCAGGGCCGGTTGGAGGCTTGCCGCCGGCCCGCTGTTCGCTCCACAGGAGACGGACCCTTTGCTGGCCCGGTTTATGGAGCCGACGGAGAATGTACCTGTCTGGGCTGACGGTGTTCCGGCGGAGCTTGTCTGGCGCGCGCCCACGCCCGAGATGGTGGAGCACTGGCGCATGCCGTCGGTCTTTTCGCTTGCCGACCAACTTCGTTCGGCTGGCGCGGTACGGATGGAGCTTTTCGCCCAGCCGTTTCCGCTGCCGGAAAAAGCGCCGGAGCTTCCGGTAAGCGTATATTTGAGCACCGTGCTCACCGTCCTTCCGTGTGGAACCTGCGGCGTGTGCTCAAATTGCGCCGGGTTTGGCGAAAGGGCGGGAATCCCGCTTGAAAGAAGAAACAACGCCGTTTGCTGGCGGCCGAAAACCGCGCTGCCGTCCTGGGTGGACAGGGCGGTCGAGTGGTAAAGAGCCACAAAAAAAGAGGGCCGGTTCAGCGTCCCTCAAATAAGTGCGTTTTCAGGGCGTTGCCGTTTATAAAGCGGAGATGCCCTGATTTTTTTACCGTGCTCATGCCTTAGTCAAAATAAAACAGCTCTTCAAACTGCTTGTCCAGCGCGATGCAGAGAACAAGCGCCAATTTTGCGGTGGGGTTAAACTGTCCGGTTTCAATGGAGCTTATGGTGTTGCGGGAAACGCCGACCATTTCAGCCAGTTGTGTCTGAGAAAGCTTACTCTGCGTCCTCGCTTCCTTCAATCTGTTTTTTAAAATCAATTCGTCGTTCATCGCACCGCGCTCATCAGTTCAAAAATGTAGCCGTAGCCGAATAATGCGAAAAACAGGATGGAGATAATTGCAAGAATAAGCTTTGAACCTTGTCTCAGCTTTATATATTGCAGTATGTTTAAAACGCTCATCATCCCAAAGTCCACCGCCCAGCAGGCCCAGTTGATCGTTCTTGTAATGTTCCAGTCCAAAATAGATATAACCATACATAAAGCCGAGCCTGTTATGGTTGCTATTCTGCTCGCGCGGTTCATCGCTTCAATTTCGGTCATGTCCTTATTTTTGTTTTCCCTGCGGCTCATCTCTAATATATCTTCTTTTTTCATGACAACATCCCTTTGCAAAGTTTTATTGTCACAATTATAGCGTTGCAAAGTTTACTTGTCAATACATTTTGCAAAGTTTTATTTGCAAAATGCGGAACATACTCAAAGCCCGCCTGAGGGCATATAGACATTTCCGCCCTCCGCCAATAAAAAAACTATCGCGGCTGCTTATGGTGTTGCGGGGAACGCCGACCATTTCACTGGATTTTCGTCGATGTATCGACAAACCTCCTGATAGCCCTTTTCGTTTCTTATGATGTGGTCGTAAAATGATTTTTGCCATATTGAAAAACCAATTTGTTTTGATACCCACCGTTTCATGGAGCCAATCATCACCGATACTGTAGGGGCGAACTGTGTGTCAAGAGAAACATGGTTTACAGCAAGTGCAACGA
>CAYONL010000175.1:0-3441 GCA_964405305.1 uncultured Oscillospiraceae bacterium
ACCTTAAAATCCGGGCGCAGGCCGACGGGTACGGCAAGGCGCTGGACAAGCTGGAGCAGATAAAAAAGATTTTGGCGGGATGACGCTTGACCGGCTAAATAATAACCATTATAATACTGCCGGGAAGCTCAGGCTTTCCGGCAGTATTTCTATGTTTTTTTTGACACGATTTTGACACTGTAATGCGTGTCAAAATGGTGCATTTTGAGACATTTTCAAACAGGCCAAAAACGTGAAAAAGCCGCTTGATGAAGCCAAAAAAAGCATCATCAAGCGGCTTTCCATTTGGTGGAGCTGAAGAGGATCGAACTCTCTACCTCTTGAATGCCATTCAAGCGCTCTCCCAAGTGAGCTACAGCCCCAAAGCGTGTGCTGAACTTGCGTCAGCGTTGCCTATTATAACACAGAATGGGGAGCGTGTCCAGCCTTTTTTCGATTTTATTTATAATTTTTTTCTGCGTTTTGGCAGGGGAGGGGGCGGACGCGCCGGATGTGATAAAGACGGGCGGAAAAGTCCGGTGCAGGTTCAGCGGATACTCACGGCGCGCGCCGCGTCAGCCCTCCATAACAAGCTCCAGCGCCACCCAGCCGCCGTGTTCCAGCCGCTTTATCAGGCGGAAGCCGGCGTTTTGGCAGGCGGAGGCAACTTCGTCTGCGCGGGTGTCGATGATGCCGCTGGTTATGAGCACGCCGCCGGGAACAAGAAAGCCGCGAACCGTGCTCAAAAGCCGGATGATCACGTCGGCCACTATGTTCGCGGTGACTATCTGGTAAAGGCCGTGGGCCTTTTCGGTCAGGTCGCCGCAGACGAATTCCGTTTTGTCACAGACGTGGTTCAGCTCGGCGTTTTCCTTGGCGGTGCGTACGGCCACCGGGTCTATATCCACGCCAAACGCCGCCTCGGCGCCCAAAAGGACAGCCCCAACGGACAGTATGCCGCTGCCTGTACCAATATCCAAAACGCGCGTGGATGGCGTCACGGCGTCCTCCAGCAGCTCGAGACAAAGGCGGGTGGTGTCATGGGTGCCGGTGCCAAAGGCCATGCCGGGGTCCAGCGTCATTTTTACCTCACCGGGGGCGGGAGCGTACTCCTCCCAGGAGGGACAGACCACCATGCGCCGCCCTATGTGCTGCACATGATAGTGCTTTTTCCAGCCGTTGGCCCAGTCCTCCTCGTCCACGCCGACAACGCTCATCTCGTGCTCAATGCCCTCGGCCGTGAGCATGTCGCCGATGTAGCTCATGATCTCGCTGAGCACGGCGGCGTCTTTTACGTACACGTGGATCAGGGAGTGGGTGCGGTCCCGCGCCAGCAGCTCCTCGTCAATCAGGTCTATGTGCGCTATCTCCTCGACCTCCTGCTCAAGCTCCGAGTAATCCTCGATATAAAGCCCGTCATGGGCGGCGGCGGTACAGACGGAAGCCGCGCGTTCGGTGTCGCAGGTTTTAACTTTTATGGTCAGTTCGTTCCAGGTCTCCATGGGCCACCTCGTATGATTTTATTTTGATAAATAAAAGCGGAGAGAGCAAACGCCCTCTCCGCATATTATACCGCGGTTTTATCAGGTGAACAAGTCCTTTATCTTATCCGCGAAGGTTTTGCGCTTGACGTAGTTTTTGTCGCCGGTGGTTTTTTCAAAGTCGCGGAGCATATCCTTCTGCTTTCCGGTCAGGTTTTGCGGAACCTCCACGACCACGCGTACGTACTGGTCGCCCTTGCCGCGTCCGTCCACATAGGGTATGCCCTTGTTGCGCAGGCGGAAGGTGGTGCCGGGCTGGGTGCCCTCGGGTATGTCGTACTTCACCTTGCCGTCTATGGTCGGAACGGTCACCTCGTCGCCCAGCACGGCCTGCATGAAGGTTATCGGCACGTCGCACCACACGTCGAAGTTGTCCCGCTGAAACAGGGGGTCGGCCTTGACCGCAACGGTGACGTTCAGGTCGCCGGTGGGGCCGCCGTTCACGCCGTTGTCGCCCTGGCCGCGCACAACAAAGGTCTGGCCGTCGTCTATCCCGGCGGGTATGTCCACAGTTATCTTCCGGTTGTGGCGTATGCGGCCCATGCCGCCGCAGTCGGGGCAGGGCTCGCGGATGATCTTGCCCTTGCCGGAGCAGCGGGAGCAGGCCTTCACGGTCTGTATCACGCCAAAGGGGCTGCGTTGCTGCACACGTGTCTGACCCGTGCCGTGGCACTCCGGGCAGGTCTCGGGGCTGGTGCCCTTTTTGGCGCCCGTACCGCCGCAGGTATCGCACTTTTCAAGCCGCTGGATCGGTATTTCGCGGCGGCAGCCCTTGGCCGCCTCAAGGAACGTGAGCTGTATGCGCACGCCGGTGTCGTTGCCGCGGATGGGGCCGTTGGGGTTCTTGGCCCTTGTGGAGCCGCCGAAGCCGAAGCCCTGCCCGAACAGGTCGCCGAATATGTCGCCCAGATTGTCAAAGTCGCCGCCGGAGTAGTTGCGGTAAAAGCCGCCGCCGCCGGCGCCTGCTCCGGCTCCGTAAGACGGATCGACCCCCGCGTGGCCGAACTGATCGTAGCGGGAGCGCTTTTGCGGGTCGGACAGCACCTCGTAAGCCTCGCCCACCTCCTTAAACTTTGCCTCGGCCTCTTTGTCGCCGGGGTTCATGTCGGGGTGGTACTTTTTGGCAAGGCCGCGGTAGGCCTTTTTTATTTCGTCGTCAGAGGCGCCCTTTTGTATGCCGAGCACCTCGTAATAATCACGTTTTTCTGCCAATCCTCATCACCAAATTTCCTATCTCAGATTATGCCTTTGGGGCAGACTTGCGCCTGCCCCAAACTGCCCCGATCAGAGCCGGGATCATTTATCGTCGTTCACCTCGCGGTAGTCGGCGTCAACATAGCCGTCGCCATTGCCGCCGTTGCCGCCGTTGCCGCTGTTTCCGCCGTCGGCGGAGCCGTATGTCGGCTCACCCTGCTGCGGACCCTGTTGAGGGCCGGCCGCCTGATATATCTTGGAGCTGACTTCGTAGAATTTGTCCTGAAGCTCCTTCTGCTTGGAGGCGATAAGCTCGGCGTTCTCGCCCTTGAGCGCCTCTTTCAGCGCGTCTATACGGCGCTGCAGCTCGGCCTTGTCCTCGGCGTTTATCTTGTCGCCCAGGTCGGTCATGGTCTTTTCGCTCTGGTACACCATCTGGTCGGCGGCGTTGCGGGCGTCGATGCCCTCGCGGCGCTTTTTATCCTCGGCGGCGAACTTTTCGGCGTCCTTGACAGCCTTGTCTATGTCGTCCTTGCTCATGTTGGTGGAGCTGGTGATGGTTATGTGCTGCTCCTTGCCGGTGCCAAGGTCCTTTGCGGAGACGTGGACTATGCCGTTTGCGTCTATATCAAAGGTGACCTCTATCTGCGGAATGCCGCGAGGGGCCGGAGCTATGCCGTCCAGATGGAAGGTGCCCAGCTTTTTGTTGTCCTTTGCCATCTTGCGT
>CAYONL010000176.1:0-3302 GCA_964405305.1 uncultured Oscillospiraceae bacterium
GGCCGCTGTCCCGGAGCACCTTGCCGTACTGCTCCACCGTCATGTACATGGGGTTGAGCCCACCCTTTATCACGTCAAGGCTTCCCGGCACGCCGTATTCCTCAAAAAATACGTCTATTATCGCCCGGGCGAAGCTGTCGTCGTAAACATTCATCATGGGCCGGGCAAAGCGCAGAGAGCGCTGGAAATTTTCCCGCCTTTCCCTAAGTATTCCCTCGTCCCTTATCACCGTCACCACGGGCACAGGCGCCTTGCCTCCGCCCTCGTAACCCTGGGCCGACTCGCTGACCGAAACCACCGCCTCGGAGCACAGCACATCCATCGTGGTGGTAAAGGTCTGCGGCATGCTTTGGGCCACCGCCAGCTCCAGCGCGCCGCCCACCAGCAGCGGCATATAGGCCGATATAAGTCGGCTGGAGGCCATGGAGTTGTTCGACGACTGCACCAGCACGCGAAAGCGCACACGCCTCTCCTCCGCCATGGCGCGAAAGAGGGACAGCACCTGCGGCCTGACGGCTGTATACATGGTCTCGCTGGACAGATAAATATCTATCACCGCGCCCTCCGTCGAGCCCGAAAGCTCCCGCTCCAACAGCGCGGCAAGCTCATCCACCCCGGCCGAAACGCTGAAAGCCAGCTCTCCGGCCGTTCTTTTTGCCGGAGCCGCGGCCTGTTCCGGCCAGACGGCGGCACGAAACCCATCCACGACCAGCATGCTTGAAAACCCCTGCGCCCCATCAAACAGCGGCGAAACCTCCGCGCTGGGGTACAGCCATATGGCCAGACGCGCGCAAAGCGGAGCCTCCTGCGGCAAGGCTGTGGCCGCAAGGCTTGCGTTCAGCCACGCGGAATTTTCCGGCGAGAGGTACTTTCCCTCCACATATTTCCCGATGGCTATGGCGTAGGAGGAGGCGTTCCGGCTGCCGCAGCCGTCCTTCAGCCAGTGGCTGACAAGCGACGGGTCCACCCTTAGGGCCTTGGCAAGCTGGGCGTTGGTGACGTGGAGCTGCTGCATCAGGCTCTTGAGGTTTCGGGCAAATATTATACTTTCTTCCACTGCTTTCGCCTCCTTTATATTCACATTATAGTTATTCCACAATCTTCCGTCAACGCGCGTCTTTGTTTTATCATTGATATTTCATTGATGAATCCGCTTATTGCGCCGGTTTTTCAGGGAACGAGGGGTGTGGCGGCCGCAGTTTTGGGTGGACAGGGAGCGGCAGGCGTATTATAATCAATGACATGACAGACCGCGCGACCCATGTTTTTTTGCAAAGGAGCAGACATATGAACGAAAACTATACGGATATAAACTCGCGCGCCATCGACGGCTGGGTCGACGATGGCTGGGAATGGGGCCGTCCGATAACTCACGAGGAGTACGCGCGTGCGGTGGGCGGCGATTTTTCCATGCTGCTGACGCCCACAAGGCCCGTGCCCGACAAATGGTTCCCGACGCTTTCCGGGGCAAAAGTGCTGGGCCTTGCCTCCGGCGGCGGCCAGCAGATGCCTGTTTTCACGGCTCTGGGCGCCGCCTGCACAGTGTTGGACTACTCGGAAAAGCAGCTTGAGAGCGAACGCCTTGTGGCCGCGCGGGAGGGGTACTCAATTGAGACCGTGCGCGCCGACATGACAAAGCCCCTGCCCTTTCCCGACGCCTGCTTTGACCTCATCTTCCACCCTGTCTCCAACTGCTACATCGAACAGGTGGAGCCGGTCTGGCGGGAGTGCTACCGCGTGCTCAAAAAGGGCGGCGTGCTCATGGCAGGGCTCGACAACGGCGTGGCCTTTGCCTTTGAGGACGACACGGGCATGCTTAAATACCGGCTGCCCTTCAACCCGCTGAAGGACGAGGCGCTCTACCGCGAATCGCTGGAAAAGGGCTGGGGAATACAGTTTTCCCACACCATAGATGAGCAGATAGGCGGTCAGCTCCGGGCCGGGCTGCGCCTTATTGACGTCTATCAGGACACCGAGGGCTACGGCCCTCTGCACGACCACGGTCTGCCGACTTTCTTCGCCACCCTCGCCGTCAAGGACTGAGCGCTTGCACTAAAGCTCTCCCCTTTATACGAAAACGGACGCTGCCGGGCCGTGGCTCGGTTTGCGTCCGTATGTTTTTTGTAAGGCTGTCAGCCCTTCTCCGCGCCTTTCAGGTACTCCAGTATCTCCGCGGCGTTGGTGTCCGGTTTCACACGGGGCATGGCCTTTTCGACAAGGCCGTCCCCGCCGATGATGTAAGTGGAGCGCACCACGCCCATGCTCGTTTTGCCGTAAAGCTTTTTCTCCTGCCACACACCGTAGGCCTGCAAGACCTCCGTTTCAGGGTCGGAGAGCAGTATAAAGGGCAGCGAGTTTTTCTCCGCGAACTTTTTGTGGGCGGCGGCGCTGTCCCGGCTGACACCAATAACGGTCACGCCCAGCTTTTCAAATTCCCCATAGGCGCCCGCAAAGGCGCAGGCCTGTCTGGTGCAGCCCGGCGTACCATCCTTGGGATAAAAATACAGCACGATCCTCTTGCCCGCGAAATCGGACAGCGAAACCGGTTTGCCCTCCTTGTCCGGCAAAGTGAAATCCGGCGCCCTCGTCCCTTTTTCAAGCATGACCATCCCTCCTGTCTGACGCTATTGTAACAGGCGCGGCGGAAAATATCAATAAGCGCCAAACATCCCGCGCCCAAAATTTGAGCACAGAGCGCTTTTTTGCAGTTTGCCGACGACCTCTGTTAGCGCGGCCTCCAGCCTGTCCAATCCCTCGGCCAGCACCTCGCGGCCGGTGGCGAGACAGATGCGGATGTGGCCCTCGCCGCCCGTGGCAAAGAATTTTTGCCGATGGGAAATGTGGCGAGCCTGTGCTTTTCGCGCACAAAGCAGACGAACTCCTCCGCCGACATGGGCAGGGCGCTTATATCTTGAAAAATGACAAGGGTGGCCTGCGGCTTATGGCGGGTGATGCCGGGCATGGCGGCTATGCGGCCCGGCGCGCAGTCCCGGTTTCCTGTCAGGTGAGCGACAAATTCCTCCGGGCTGCGAGCTGTAAACAGCGGATTTGGAGCGCAAAACAAAGCCTTTGCCAAACAGACGCAGGCTTTTTCTTCGCGGCAAAACGGGCGGAAACTGCCGCTTCGCCTCCGGCTTTGGGAACAAAATCGGACATTTGGCAAAAAATTACTCATATGCGCTCCTCTTGTCTATGTCTTTTTTTGCGCCGCAGGATAAAATGTAGATAAAGAAAGAAACAAAGCGTTATTGAACTGCACCCCAAAAGTTAGACAGTATGATATACTGAATAACGAATGGGGT
>CAYONL010000177.1:0-3239 GCA_964405305.1 uncultured Oscillospiraceae bacterium
GTCTATCTTGCTATGACAGCGGGAGGAATTCTGATTTTGTGTGCGCAGGGACAGCCTTTAACTGCGGCGGCTTTTGAAGCCCTGTCCGCCATAGGCACGGTGGGGCTCACCACGGGGATTACGCCAACACTCCCAGCCATGTCCAAGATTGCCATTATTCTTTTAATGTACGCGGGACGCGTTGGAAGCCTGACAGTTTTTATGGCGGTAGCACAGCAAAAAAACATCGGCAAGCTGAAGAATCCTGCTGGCAAAATTATTGTAGGTTAATAAGGAAAGGAAATTTGCAAAAATGAGATCAATGCTGGTAATTGGCGCGGGGCGCTTTGGAAAAAATCTTGCAGTTAAACTCGCGGAACTGCATAATGAAGTTATGCTTGTGGATGTGGATGAGGAAGCCGTGCAGAAACTGGAGCCTTTTGTCACTCGTGTGCAAATCGGGGATTGTATGGACAGGGATGTTCTTGAGGAATTGGGCGTAGGGAACTTTGATGTTTGCTTCGTATGTATCAGCGATAATTTTCAGTCCTCTATGGAAATTACTTCTCTCTTGAAAGAAATGGGAGCGCCATATGTCGTCTCTAAGTCGGACCGCGAAATTCATGCCGAACTGCTCAAAAAAATTGGCGCTGACGATGTGGTCTACCCGGAAAGAGATATGGCGCAGAGAACCGCCGTCCGATATTCGGCAAAAGGCGCGTTTGACTACATCGAACTGTCACCTGAATACGCCATCATGGAGGTGGAATCGCCGGAGAACTGGATTGGACGCAATATTCGGGAACTGGATGTGCGCACCAGGCATCGCGTCAATGTAATCGGCGTACGAAATGGAAAACATATTCTTCCGCTCATTAGCGCGGATCATGTATTTCAAAAGCACGAACATATTATTGTTGCGGGCGAGCAAAAGGACATACTAAAAATGATCAATAAAACAAATTAGAGGGAGGGGTTAACTACGGTCAAAAACGCAGGAAAAACCGCTGTAACGATTGGCGCGGCAGCCGCATTAGCGCTTTTTGCCGCTTGGCTGGGCGTCGCTAACGAAAGTATTATTATGATGTTTTTGCTCGGCGTCCTGTTTACGGCGGTATTTACCAGCAGTCTCGGGTGGGCAATCGGTTCGGCGCTTGTATGCGCTCTTCTCTTTAATTTTCTGTTTACCGAACCGCACTATTCGTTTTTCGTATACAGTCCCAGTGATTTGATGCTTCTGGTATTTTTTATAGCAACGGGAATTGTATCGGGAATGATTACGTCTCGCCTGCAGCGCGAAATGAAGTTGGCAAGCGAAAATGAGCACACAGCTAAAATTTTGTATCATATCGCATCGGATTTTCTCTCCGCCGGCGGAACGGAGAGTGTCATCCGAAAAGCAAAAGAACTGGTTTGGGAATATGCGGGGCTTAAAAGCACCATTTCTCTCGACAAACAGCAGCCTGCTCCCGATGCCTTTGAAATAAGCGGGGTCTCCGGAAAATTGGGGTGGCTGACGCTTTCGGGAGAACGCCCTGCCGGTCAGCAGCTTTTAATTGTGCAGGCTGTCTGCACACAGTTGGGAACTGCGTTGGAGCGAGAAATGCTTGTAACCGACAGGGAAAAAATCCGAATGGCCATGGAGAGAGAGCAGCAGCGCGGCACCCTCCTTCGGTCCGTGGCCCATGACTTGCGCAGTCCGCTGACGGCAATCTCCGGAGCCGGAAACCTGCTGGCAGACAACTATTTCAGGCTTTCCGACACTGAGCGCAGAAAGCTTGCGTCCGATATCAGCGAAGAAATCGTCTGGCTCAGCGATCTGGTTGAAAACATTCTCAGCATGACCCGAATCAGCGAGCAAAAAATTGTGCTGCACAAACAGGAGGAGGTCATTGATGACGTCATCGGCGAGGCAGTCAAGCATACGGAACGGCTCCTGCATGATCGGCAGTTCCATGTGAAGCTGCCGGACGAGGTGGTAACGGCGCCTATGGACGGAAAACTGATTGCGCAGGTCGTGATCAATCTTTTGGAAAATGCGGTCCGGCATACACCACCCGACAGTGAAATTTCTCTGACCATACACGCGGAAAGTGAGTTGACGGTATCTGTGGCAGACACGGGGAACGGCATCCCAGATACGATCCGCGACCACCTGTTTGAACGTTTTGTTACTCAGGAGTCAGATATTGTAGACGGACGTCAGGGACTGGGACTGGGGCTTTCAATTTGTAAGACAATCGTTGAGGCGCATGGCGGTACGATTTCTGTGTCGGACAATGTTTCGAAGGGCTCCATCTTTACATTTACCCTGCCCATGGAGGAAACTGATGAGTGAAAAACGAGTGATCCTTGTTATCGAGGACGATAAATACATTTCACATTTTATTGATATCTCTCTTTCCAAAGAAAACTACACTCTCCTCATTGCGGAGACGGCGGCGGAAGGTTTATTTTTGTTTACTTCTCACCGACCGGATATCGTCCTGCTGGATCTGGGCCTGCCCGACCGTGACGGCGTGGACCTGCTCCGTGAGCTCCGAACCTTTTCCGGCACACCGGTTCTGATCGTCTCTGCGCGGGGGCAGGAAATAGAAAAAATTTCCGCGCTGGATTTGGGTGCCAACGATTATATTACGAAGCCCTTTCATATGGGGGAGTTGATGGCGCGTATCCGGGTAGTGGAGCGACTGCTGGAGAAAAGCGGGGCGGCAGACGGAGAATCTGTATTTTCCTGCGACTGGCTGACGGTGGACTATGAAAAGCGCCGTGTGCTCGTGTCCGGCAACGAGATTCACCTGACGCCGACGGAATATAAAACGCTCCTCTTGCTCATATCCAATCGGGGAAAGGTGCTGACGCATAATTATATTATCCGGCAGATTTGGGGCTACGAAGGCGGCGACAGCAAGAGCGTGCGGGTCTTTATGGCCAATCTTCGCCGGAAGCTGGAAAAAGACACGACACATCCACGCTTTATTCTTACGGAGGTCGGAGTCGGCTATCGCTTTGCCGACGAATAGCAATATAAAATACCAAAACAAGATGCAGAGGGAGTTTTTACAACAACTTCCTCTGCATCTTGTTTTCCGTATTCAGTTTGCCTTATGGGGCGGGTTCACAACTTATCCTTGTGACTACCCGCCTTTAGTCCTTTGTGCTTTTTAATTAGTGGGCTTCTCTTTCCTGAAGAAAGAGAAGCCCACTTTAGCCTTGCGCCGGCTTCACCGAAGACGGTGTCACGGTTTAGGCGCGGTTTT
>CAYONL010000178.1:0-3211 GCA_964405305.1 uncultured Oscillospiraceae bacterium
GCTCCATAAAGGAACAGAACGCCGTCTTTGTCCAAAAAGGCCACAAAACCTTTCTTCCCGTCCAAAATTGAAACAGGCGCGGACCCGCTGTCCGATGACAAGTGTCGGAAATCGACTTAATATGGGAACGAAAAGAAAAAAGGCGCTGGCCACCGCGCGTTTTGAGGAGAAAGGATGATACTTTTATGAGCGACAAAACATTTACCGAACAGGTGCAGACCTTTGGATTAAAACAGGCCCTGCGCTATCTGGACGGCGACCCGCAGAAAAACCTGCCCAAGCTTTTGGACTGGGTGAAAAAGTTCGACAAGGAGGGCATAGCCAAAAATCAGGCGGCCGCTTTCAACGACGTGGTCAACGACCCCGCCAACAACTGGAATATTCTGCTTCAAAAGCTGTGGAACGACATAGACCCCGACGTCCGCAAAACCATGTTTGAAAACTTCATCATCAACGCCACCATCATCGGCGGCAAGCGGCAGAAGGAAGCGCGGGACGAAAACGGCTGCAACATCCCGTGGGCCATACTGATGGACCCCACCTCCGCCTGCAACCTGCACTGCACCGGCTGCTGGGCGGCGGAGTACGGCAACAAGCTGAACATGACGCTGGAGGAGCTGGACAGCATAATCAAACAGGGCACAAAGCTCGGCACCTTCATGTATATCTACTCCGGCGGCGAACCTCTTGTGCGCAAGCAGGACATAATCACCCTCTGTGAGAGGCACCCGGACTGCATGTTCCTCGCCTTCACCAACGGCACGCTGATCGACGAAAAGTTTGCGGAGGACATGCTCCGCGTGAAAAATTTCGTTCCGGCCATCAGCGTTGAGGGCTTTGAGGAGGAGACGGATTTCCGCCGCGGCAAGGGCACCTACAAGTCCGTCATCCAGGCCATGGAGATACTTAAACAGCACAAGCTTCCCTTCGGCATCTCCTGCTGCTACACCAGCAAGAACGTGGACGTCATAGGCAGCGAGGAATACTTCGACGATATGATAGCCCGCGGAGCGCTGTTCGCCTGGTTCTTCACCTATATGCCCGTGGGCGTGGACGCTGTTCCCGAGCTTATCGCCACCGCCGAACAGCGCGCCTATATGTACCGCCAGATAAGGGAATTCAGAAAGACAAAGCCGCTGTTCACCATGGATTTCTGGAACGACGGCGAGTATGTGAACGGCTGCATAGCCGGCGGACGCTGCTATCTGCACATCAACGCGGGCGGCGACATAGAGCCCTGCGCCTTCATCCACTACAGCGACTCCAACATCAGGGAAAAGACGCTGCTTGAGGCGTACAAATCCCCGCTGTTCATGGCCTACAAGGAGGGCCAGCCCTTTAACGGCAACCATCTGCGCACCTGCCCGCTGCTGGACAACCCCGGCGCGCTGACGAAGATCGTGGAAACCTCCGGCGCGGCCTCCACCGATATGCAGCACCCGGAGGACGTGGAAGCCCTCTCCGCCAAATGCAAAAACGCCGCCGAGCACTGGGCTCCGGTTGCGAACGAGCTTTGGCGTGAATCCGGCCACAAAAATTAATCGGGCCCGGAACTTCCGAGCAAAGCCTTTAGGTAACAGCTGATTAATTCAAAAAACAAGCAGTAAACTAAAAGTCTTGCATCCGACCTCGCGTACCCGCGCCGCTGCGAAACTTACGCCACATTATAATGAGGGCGTTCGTCCGAAGGGGTTTAAGGGCAGCGGCGACGAGCGCGTCCGGTGGCTCACGTCCCCGCGCCGCCTGTGGCGGAGAAAGCGGGAACGTGAGCAGGAAAAAACAACGAGCGATGTGAGCGAACAGCGAAACAGCGCGACAATATTTCTGACCGGAACAGATACAGCGAGGAACCGCTGGCGCAGGCGTCGGCTGGATGCGAGCGAATAGCGACGCAGCCAGACGCTAACGCCAAGATGTCGGAAAGCCCCCTTAGTTAAATGTGCCGCAGGCTCATATTTGATTTTGGCAATTGATCAACGTTTACTTTGCAGTTGTGAAAAATTGAAAGGAAGCATAGACGAAATGTTGTGCGGCAAAAAAATCGAATCTTTACACGAAAGGCGCGTCGAACGCCGTATGGCCCGCGCAAAAAAGCTGGCCGCCAAACTGCTGACTGTCGGAGCCATTGTCGCCGGAGCCTGCATCCTTCAAAACAAGCTGGCGGAAAAGAAGCAGGCCGAGGCAAAGCTGTCCGGCGGCGCCAGCGCTCTGCACAAAATAGGGACTTTTTTGGAAAAAACGTTCTGAAATCGGCGGCGGGTGCTTGACAAAACGCCCGCCACCATTTATACTGATATTCCAATAGAATATCACCTTATCAAGAGTGGCTGAGGGAACAGGCCCGTTGAAGCCCGACAACCTGCGCGTAAAAGCGTAAGGTGCCAAATCCTGCGGAGTATTCCGGAAGATGGGGAAGCGTAAGCAGTCTCGTTTGTTTCGGGGCTGCTTTTTTGAGTTTAATTATGACCCGACGGCGCGCTTCGCCGGAAACAGGGCCAACGATCATTCAGGAGGATAATATAATGAGAACATTCTTCACATCCGAATCCGTCACCGAGGGTCACCCGGATAAGGTCTGCGACCAGATCTCCGACGGCATACTTGACGCCCTGCTGGCCCAGGATCCCATGAGCCGCTCGGCCTGCGAAGTCACCTGCGAGCCCGGCGCCGTACACATAATGGGCGAGATCACCACGACCGCCAAGGTGGACTATGAGGCCGTGGCAAGAGAGGTCATCCGCGGCATAGGCTACACAAAGGACGAGTACGGTTTTAACTGCGACACCTGCAAGATCACCGTTTCGCTGCATGAGCAGTCGCCGGATATCGCCATGGGCGTGGACCACTCGCTTGAGACAAAAGAGGGCGACGAGGATGAGGACGAGCTTGGCGCCGGCGATCAGGGCATGATGTTCGGCTACGCCTGCGACGAGACGCCCGAGTTTATGCCTTTGGCGCTCTCCCTTGCCCACAAGCTGACCCGCCGCCTGACCGAGGTGCGCAAGTCCGGCCTGCTAAAATATCTGCGGCCCGACGGCAAGAGCCAGGTCACTGTTGAGTATGACGACGGGGTGCCCGTCAGGGTGGACGCGGTCGTTCTTTCGGCCCAGCACGACCCCGAGGTGAGCATGGCCCGGCTCCGCGAGGACCTGATGCAGTATGGTATCGTGGAGGGCGTGCCCGCCGGCTTTATCGACGAGGAGACGCGCTT
>CAYONL010000179.1:0-3206 GCA_964405305.1 uncultured Oscillospiraceae bacterium
GCTGTTTCGCTGTTCGCTCACATCGCTCTGTATTTCTTCCTGCTCAATGCCCCGCCTATGCGTCCTCTGGACGCGGCGGGACAATGAGCCCCTTCGGGCCCGCTTCATAAGTTAGAGAAACTTTAAAATTAGAGAGACTTTATAATCTGAGTCTGCCGTTCTCCTGTACCGCATTCTACTAGTGTCTAGTGTCTAGTGACTAATGACTAAATTGGGCTTGTCCGGCAAAAAGAGAGGGTGTATAATGGATACATATGTAGCGAAAGAAAAGAGGCAGACATATGGAGACAATGTTTGAAACCGCGGCGCCACCGGAAAAAAGCACCATATACACCGTCACGGCCAGCTGTCAGGACTGCTACCGCTGCGTCAGAGCCTGCCCGGTCAAGGCCATAAGCGTTATCGGCGGTCAGGCGCAGATAGAGGACCACCTCTGTATAAAGTGCGGCACCTGCGTGCGTGAGTGCCCGCAGCACGCGAAAACCATCCGCTCAAGCCTTGCGGAGGCGAAGAAGCTGCTGGCACAGGGCGAGACAGCCATAAGCGTTGCCCCAAGCTTTCCGGCGGCCGCGGCGGGTTGGAGCGCGGAAAAGCTGACCGCTGCGCTTAAAAAGCTGGGCTTTGCCCATGTTTGCGAGACGGCGGAGGGCGCCAAGCTGACCACCGAAAAATCCATAGAAGCGAAACCGGGCGGGAGCATCTGCACCGCCTGTCCCGCCGTGGTGAACTATATAGAAAAATACCGCCCGGAGTATGTTGACAGGCTAATACCCATAGTATCGCCAATGGTGGCCCACGGCCGCCTGATAAAAAGGCATTTTCCGGGAAGCCGGGTCGTCTTTGTCGGGCCCTGCGCGGCAAAAAAACGCGAGGCGCTCCGCCCCGAAAACCGGGACGCGGTGGACGCCGTGCTCACCTTTGCGGAGCTGGCCCGGTGGTTTGAGGAGGCCGGGATAACGCCCGAAAACTGCGGAGAGGACGCTTTCGATCAGGTGGCCCCGGTTGGCGACGCAAGGCTGTTCCCGGTGCAGGGCGGCATGCTCAAAACCGGCGGCGTGGTCTGCGACGGAACCTCGCCCGAGGTCATGCACATAAGCGGTGCTCAAGTGGTTATGGAGCTGTTTTCCGGCGACCCCGAAAAGTGGAGCTACAGCGTGGTGGAGCCGCTTTTCTGCGAGGGCGGCTGTATAGGCGGGCCGGCCGCGTGCTCAAAGGCAAGCCTTTTCGAGCGGCGGCTTGCCATCATAAAATACGCCGAAAGCGCCGCGCCGGATGAGGGCTCCGGCGACCGGGACGTGGAGTGCGGAGCAAGCTTCGCCGCCGGCAGCGTTGACGCCGACTACGGCCCCATACCGGAGGAGATGATCCAGAAGGTGCTGGCGGCCACGGGCAAAAGCGACCCCAGGCTGCAGCTCAACTGCGGCGCGTGCGGGTACAAAACCTGCCGCGAAAACGCGAAGGCGGTCATAAACGGCCTGGCGGAGCCGGAGATGTGCATGCCGTATATGCGCCGTCTGGCCCAGCAGCGCAGCGACAAGATCTTTGACACCAGCCCAAACGGCATCGTGGTGCTGGACGGAGAGCTGAATATACTCAAGGTGAACGCCAGCTTTACGGCCATGTTCGGGTGCGAGGGCGGCGTAACAGGTCGGCGCATCTCCTACGTGCTGGAGGCGGAGGGCTTTGAGCGCCTGCTTCCCGGCGACCGGGACAGCAGCGAGGCCATACGCACCGCCGGAAGCCGCCGTTACCATGAGCTTTGCTACGCTTTGCGGGATGAGGGGCAGTACATAGGCATATTCTCCGACCTCACGAACGTAACCTTTGGCCGTGGACAGATGGATCTGATAAAAAAGCAGACGCTTTTCCACGCGAGGGAGCTTTTGGACAACCAGGTGCGCTTTTCGCAGGAGATGGCGGATTTTCTTGGCAGGAGCACCGCGGCGGGCGAGGAGCTGGTCAAGCGCCTGATGGACCTTTACGACGACGAGCCCGGGAGTGACGAAAAGTGAAGTTTTTCGATGATTTTACCTGCGCCGCCAACAAGGACGGCATGGCTGTCTGCGGCGACCACACGCTTTGCCGGCGGACCCAGAGCGGCACGTTTTATGTGCTGTGCGACGGAGTGGGCTCGGGCGTTTACGCCAACATTTCGGCCATAACCTGCGCCGCCCGCCTGATGCAGATGGCTTCGGACGGAGTGCCGCTGCACACGGTCTGCGCCACAGTGGCCGCCAGTATGCACCGGGCGAGGAGCGAGCGGATACCCTTTTGCGCGTTCAGCTTTGCCCAGATCATGGCGGACGGGCGTTTTCTTGTCTACTGCTACGAGGCGCCGGAGCCGGTCGTAATTTTAAACGGGGCCGCCGCCGTGCTGACCCCGCACATCTACAAAGCCGGGCCGGAGGAGTTCGGCGGCGCTTCCGGAAAGCTGGAGACCGGCGACGGGCTGCTGCTGTTTTCCGACGGGCTGAGTCAGACGGGCCTGGGCGGCGGCGGTTTCGGGCTGGGCTCGGCGGGCGTTGCGAAACGGGTGAACGACTGGCTTTCGGAGGATGTGCGCCTGCGCGAGCTTCCGAAACGGCTGCTGGGGCTGGCGAAGGACCTTTCCGGCGGCAGGAACGAGGACGATGTGACGGCGGGCCTTTTGCGCTGTCGTGAGGCGGACAGGCTGGTGGTGCTCACCGGCCCGCCCTCAAGAAAGAGCCTGGACGCCCAGGTGGTGGAGCGGTTTTTCTCCCTGCCGGGAAAGCATGTGGTCTGCGGCTCCACGACCGCGGATGTGGTTGCCCGCTGTACCGGGACTAAGGTCGCGCTGGCCGGCGGGGCGGGCGGCGACGGCTCACCACCGGAGTACGAGCTGCCGGGCGTGGACATGACGACGGAGGGCGCGGTCATGCTCAGCCGGGTGAACAACATAATAGACGAGCCGGAGGAAAACTTTGTGGACGACACGCCGGTGGAGCGCCTTGCCATGCTGATGCAGGAGGCGGACGCGATAACCTTCATAAACGGCACCGTCGTGAACCGCGCGCATCAGGCCACGCTTTTCCGGGAGCTGGGCGTTCTGCCCCGCGAGGCGGTAATCAAGACGCTCTCCGACAAGCTCTCCGCCCGCGGCAAGCTCGTCGAGGTGGAGCGCTACTGATCGAGGAGTCAGGCGTGAGGAGACAGGAGTCAGGCGGTACAGGAGAACGGGTTCCCAA
>CAYONL010000180.1:0-3203 GCA_964405305.1 uncultured Oscillospiraceae bacterium
TATGAAAAAGCGGTTTGCGTTTCTTCTCTGCGTATTTTTGTTAAGCGCACTGGCCGGCGGCGGCGATCTTTTCCTCGCCGCGGATGAAGCTTCGGCGGAGGTAAAACTTTCCCGGGAGATAAGATACATAGTCCCCTACGAACCGGGCGGGTTGAGCGATATCACCGCCCGCACCATGGAGCGAATCATCAGGCAGCAGGATTTACTCAGCGTGCCCTTTACGGTGACCAATATTCCCGGAGCCAGCGCGGCAAACGGCATGGTAGCCGTCCGGGACGCAAAATCTGACGGCCATACTCTTCTACATCACCATACCTCATTTATTACCCACAAATCATTTGGCGTAAGGGACTGGGCTTACGAGGTTTATGAACCTGTAGCCCTTCTTTTTGAGGTACCCTGCGTTCTCTTCACCAAGACCGGAAAGTATAAAACCCTTGAAGAATGGGTTGATGACGTCAAGGCAAATCCCGGCAAAACAAGCTTTGCCACAAGCTCTCTGGGAGGCAATGCCCACCTTTTCGCCGAGCAGATTATGAACGAGCTGGGAATCAGGGACATGGTTAACCTTGCCGCTTATGGGGCAGGCGGTCCCATGTTTACGGCCATGCTGGGAGGGGAGGATAACATCTCAAGCGCCCCTCTGCCTCAGGCCATGGATCACCACAAGAGCAGAGACATGACTATCCTTGCAGTAGGGTCTGACGAGCGGCTGCCCTTCCTGCCCGAGGTGCCTACCCTGAAAGAACTGGGCATTGAGATTCCCATGTCTGTGGCCTACCGTATGGGAGTGTGGGCGCCCAAGAACACCCCTAAAGAAATTGTGGATTACTGGTACGGTCTCCTGGAAAAGGTCATCAGCAGCGAGGAATTCGCAAAATCCTCGGAAGGACTGGGCGTTTTCCCCAAAATTCGCGACGGCAAGTACCTCTTCAACATATTTGAATCCGACACTAAGACCATCGACGATCTGGTGGAAAAACTCGAGCTGAATAAATAGCACAAAACCTGAAAAGAGGGCTATTGCAAGGTATTTTTCAAATCCGGCCTGGAATGCAGGCTGTCTGATATCCAGGCCGGATTTTAAAACAGAGCGGGTGAAAAAATGAAAGCTAAACCATCAACCTCAGTCAATCAATCCTTCATCTCCCCCCAATTCATCTTTGACGCAATTCTCTTCCTGTTTGGGATCCTGTTTCTTTGGGAATCGCGGCATATTAAGCGGGGCTTCCAGCAAGTGCTGGACGCCAGGATTTATCCCAGGGTCGTGGCGGCTATTTTTTGCGTCACTATTCTTGTTCACCTGGTTCAAATTGCCAGAGAACGGCAGCAGAGTCGGGAAAAGGCGGAAAAATCCGGACTGCCGGAAGGAGTAGCCTTTAAAATCGGCGCGTTGTTCGTCTTATTTATTGCGTATATATATTCAATACAAATTTTGGGTTATTTCGAGGCCGGCTTTTTTTTCCTCTGGTTCAGCATTGCGCTCTTGGGCGAGAACTCCTGGCGATGGCGGTTGAAATCGTTTTTTATTGCGCTGATAGTCATTTTGGTCACTTATTTCATATTCGGGGTTCTGTTGAATATCTATGTGCCTTCCGGACTGTTCTTCTGAAATATCGCGCTAAATACGAAAATAGACGAATACCGGGGAGGTTTATATTTTGCTGGAAAACTTATCTTCAGTACTGCAATTCATCATTCAACCGGACTTTGTCCTGCTGGTCTCTTTAGGTACTCTGCTTGGTCTGATATTCGGAGCTATCCCTGGGCTGACAAGTACTCTGGCGATAGTTTTGATAATGCCGGTTACTTTTGGAATGGACCCCACTTTGGGGCTGGCCATGCTTACGGGCATATATATCGGAGGGGTTTCAGGGGGCCAGATTTCAGCCATTCTGCTGAATATGCCGGGGACGCCTGCCTCAATCGCCACCTGCTTTGACGGATACCCCATGGCAAAAAAGGGTCTGGCGGGAAAAGCCCTCAGTTACGGCATAATCGCATCGTTTATCGGAGGCATGCTCAGCCTACTGGCCCTCGTAATAATAGCGCCCATGCTGGGAAGAATATCCCTCAAATTCCAGACATACGAATATTTTTTGCTGGGTGTATTCGGTCTGACAATTATATCAAGCCTGACCAGCAAGTCGCTTCTGCACGGTATAGCCAGCGCTTCTCTGGGACTGATGCTTGCCGCGGTAGGGTCTGACCCCCTGTCGGGCGTCAGCAGGTACACTTTCGGCATCGCCGCCCTGGACGGCGGCATAGGCATGCTGCCGGCCATGATAGGACTCTTCGTCATTTCGGAGATATTCAGTCAGATAAGCGAGGTTGATTCAGAATATGTTTTTGAGTCCAGCGCCATGGACAGCATGAAGGTCTCCCTTAAAGAAATTTTCTATCATTGGAAAAACCTCCTGAGATCCTCGCTGATAGGAATAGTAATAGGTATACTGCCCGGAGCAGGCGGAACCATAGCCAATCTTTTGGCCTACGACCAGGCAAAGAAATACTCCAAATACCCGGAGAAGTTCGGCACAGGGATTCCCGACGGCGTAATAGCCCCTGAAACCGCAAACAATGCCGTGACCGGCGGCGCTTTCGTCCCTATGCTTACCCTGGGAATCCCCGGCAACTCTGTAACCGCAATTTTAATGGCGGGCCTTCTCCTCCACGGATTAACCCCGGGACCGGGACTGTTCAGGGATAATATCACCGTTGTCTACTCTATTTTCGCATCCCTGTTCATATCAAACATTGTTATGGTTATTCTTTTTTACGCCTTTCTCATCCGTTTTTTCAAATGGGCTCTGCGCATACCTAAAAAAGTTCTGTTGCCGATAGTAGTACTGATGGCGGTTGCGGGTACGTACAACATCAGGTACAGTTTTAACGATCTCTGGGTTCTTGCGATTTTTACCGGCATGGGATTTATATTCCGCCGGGTTGGCTTTCCCATCTCTCCGATGATACTTGGCCTTATCCTGGGCCCCATAATGGAGTCTGCGCTGCGAACAGGCATGATGAGAAGCGGCGGAAGCATTATGCCTTTTTTCACCCGCCCCTGGTCTCTAGGGCTGATCGCCCTTACAGTCGTCTCAGTAGGCTTTTCCGGCGTCTATAAAAGATTCGAGGAAAGAAAAAAGAAAGCGCTGCTAAGTTAATAAGAAAAATCGCGGCCCCGATTTAAGCCCGGGGCCGCA
>CAYONL010000181.1:0-3180 GCA_964405305.1 uncultured Oscillospiraceae bacterium
AACGGCATAGGCATCATCGACATGGTGGAGAACCGCCTTGTGGGAATGAAGAGCCGCGGAGTTTACGAGACGCCCGGCGGCACAATACTTTACAAAGCGCACGAGCTGCTTGAAAGCATCACCCTTGACAGGGAGACGCAGCACTTTAAGGCCATAGTCGCTCAGAAGTTTGCGGACGCGGTATATTTCGGCCAGTGGTTCACGCCGCTGAGGGAGGCGCTCTCCGCCTTTGTGGACAGCACCCAGCAGAACGTGACCGGCACGGTGAAGCTCAAGCTCTACAAGGGCAACATCATCCCCAACGGCATGGAGAGCCCCTGCTCCCTGTACGACGAGGACATAGCCACTTTTTCTGAGGACGAGGTTTATAATCAGGCGGATTCCGCCGGCTTTATCAATCTGTTCGGCCTTCCGATAAAGGTGCAGGCCATGATGAAGCAGAAGAATGAAAAGGCGAAAAACTGAAATAAAAACCGCTTTGGCCTGCCGGCAAGGGCGCGGGAAATGATGAAGCGGCAAAGCAAAAGGCGAAAGCCGAAAAATAAATACGCCATACGTATCTCCTCCATGCAAAGTGGGGGAGATATGTGGGCTTTAACGGAGGAAACCCTATGAAACTTTGGGCCGGTCATTTCCAAAAGGAGACGGATTCGCGGGTGGACGACTTCAACTCGTCCATCAGCTTCGACGCGCGCATGTATAAACAGGACATTGAGGGCAGCATGGCCCACGCCGCTATGCTGAAAAAGTGCGGAATAATCGCGCCGGAGGAGGGAGATCAGATGATCGCCGCCCTGGGCGATATTTTAAGCGGGGTGGAGTCCGGCGCGCTGGCCATAGATCCTACGGCGGAGGATATACACACCTTTGTGGAGGGCGAGCTCACCGCCCGGATAGGCGAGGCCGGCAAAAAGCTGCATACGGCCCGCAGCAGGAACGACCAGGTGGCGACGGACCTGCGCCTGTACCTAAAAGTCGAGGTCAAGGCCATAGCCGCGCTTTGCAAAGAGCTTATCTCCACCCTTTGCGACCACGCGGAGGAAAACCTTGAAACGATAATGCCCGGCTACACCCATATGCAGCGGGCACAGCCCATAACCTTCGCCCACCACCTGATGGCCTACGCCGAGATGCTGCACCGCGACATAGACCGGCTGGACAGCGCCCGAGACCGCATGGATGAGTGTCCGCTGGGCAGCTGCGCCCTGGCCGGGACGACGTACCCGATAGACCGGGAGTTTACGGCGAGGGAGCTGGGCTTTGCCCGCGTGGCGCAAAACTCGCTGGATGGCGTCTCCGACCGCGACTACTGCGTGGATATAGCTTCCGCCTGCTCGCTGCTCATGATGCACCTTTCGCGCTTTTCCGAGGAGATCATTTTGTGGAGCAGCTGGGAGTTTCGCTTTGTCCAGCTTGACGACGCCTTCGCGACCGGCTCGTCGATCATGCCGCAAAAGATAAACCCCGATGTGGCGGAGCTGCTGCGCGGCAAGACGGGCCGGGTGTACGGCGACCTCACCGCCATGCTCACCATGCTCAAGGGCCTTCCGCTGGCCTACAACAAGGACATGCAGGAGGACAAGGAGGCCATGTTCGACGTGGTGGACACGGTCAAGCTCTGCCTTACGACCTTCATACCGATGGTGGCGACGATGAAGGTGCTGCCTAAAAACATGAGGGAGGCGGCGGCCGGCGGCTTCTCAAACGCCACGGACTGCGCCGATTATCTGGTGCGAAAGGGCATGGCCTTCCGCGACGCCTACCGCGCCACCGGCATGCTCATAACCAGATGCATAAACGAGGGCTACACGCTGGAGACACTGCCGCTCAAGGAGTTCCGTGAGCAGAGCGAGCTGTTTGACTCCGACATATATGGGGCCATAGCGCTGGAAAACTGCGTGCGCGGAAGGAAAAGCGCGGGCGGCCCGGCTCCGGAATCCGTCATGGCGGCCATAGAGCATATGCGTGCGGAGGTTGCGCGGGAATCCTGAAGCTTTGAAAAAAAAATATGGCCGGGACTTCATCGCTGTGAAGTCCCGGCCATTTATTATCTTCTCTTTTTTGATTTGGGCTTGTTCTCTTTTTCGGGCGCCGGCTGGTCGACGGGCGCCGATTCAGGTTCGGATGCTTGCGCGGGCGTCGATTCAGGTTCGGATGCTTGAGCGGGCGCGGATTCGGTTGCTTTTTTTTCGCCGGCAAAGCCGTAAAGCGACGGGAACCGGGCGGAAAAATCCTCGGCCGCCGCCAGTACCCTTTGGGCGTAGCGCAGATACAGGCCCTCGGGCGCGCGCTCGGCTATGTATTTTTCCACAAGCTGTACCAACGGAGAGCCATAGCAGGCGTAAACATTTATGTAGCCATAAGGTGTGGTGATGTCCAGAGCCTTCGCTATCAGGTCTATTGCCGAGGCGTCGTCACCGGCCAGGAAGCAGGAAACGGCATCCAGCGCCATGCAGTCCGCCGTATCAAAGGGTCTGGGATTGCCCTTTATGGAGCTTATGAGCAGCTGGGACAGGGTCATGGCGTCAGAGAAGCGGCCCAGGGCGAGATATGTGCGCGCCTTTGCCTTGGCACAGAAAAAGCGGTTGGGCGTTATTCCGGAAAGCTCGTCCGGAGCCTCAGTCTTGAGCCACTCGGCGGCGTAGGCCTTGTCGGAAAGCAGGGAAAACTGCGCCCGCAGCGCATGGTAGTTGGGAAGCAGCCACGCGGCGTCCCTTTCCTCTATCATCGCGCCGATGGAATCCAGCACATCGTCCGGGTACTGGCCGCCGGGCTGTAAAAGCTTTATGCGGGCAAGTATGGCGTGGCTGGCAAAAAACAGCTCCGGCGAATTGAAGGAAAGGGAACCGGCAATGGCCTGCAGCGCGCCGGAGTAGTCGCACCGTTCCAGCAGCACCTCCGCCTTAAAGCAGCCGAGAAAGCTGAGCCCGCCCTCGCCAAACAGGACGGACAGCATGGGTTTCGCAATGCTTATTACTGCGCCGCAGGTCTGGCTCCACTCGGAGAGATCATTGCTGCCGTGCAGCACGCTGGGCGAACCGCCGGTAGCGTCTACGACAACGGGTATGCTGCTTCCACGGCCCTCGTGATAAAGCACAGCCAGCATAAGCAGCATGCGGGCGTTGTCACAGCCGGGACGCAGCATGTTGGCAAGGCATATGTAATCTTCCAACGCGGCCC
>CAYONL010000182.1:0-3103 GCA_964405305.1 uncultured Oscillospiraceae bacterium
GGTCTTTCCGCTTTGTCCGTCACGGCAGCGGATGCCGGCGCGGCGGGCCTGAAAATCCTCAAAGTTGGAGCAGCTCGAAATTTCCACGTAGCGGCCGTAGCTCGGCATCCAGACCTCTATGTCGTAGGTCTTGGCGCTGGAGAAGCCCACGTCGCCGCTGGAGAGCACCACCACGCGGTAGGGAAGACCCAGCCCCTGCAAAACGCGCTCCGCCTCATGGGTCAGGTCCTCCAGCTCCTCATAGCTCTTGTCCGGGTCGGCAAACTTCACAAGCTCCACCTTGTTGAACTGGTGCTGGCGCACAAGGCCGCGGGTGTCCCGCCCGGCGGAACCGGCCTCCCGCCGGAAACAGGCGGAATAGGCGCAGAATTTGAGCGGCAGCTCCCGCCTGTCAAGTATCTCGTCCCGGTAGTAGTTGGTGACGGGCACCTCCGCCGTCGGGATGAGGAACAGGTCGTCCTGCTCGATCTTATACATCTGGTCGATGAATTTGGGAAGCTGGCCGGTGCCGGTCATGGAGGCGCGGTTGGCCATATAGGGCGGGAATATCTCCGTGTAGCCGTTTTCGGTGTGGGTGTTGAGGAAGTAGTTCATTATGGAGCGCTCAAGCCGGGCGCCCAGCCCCTTGTAGAAATGGAAGCGCGCGCCGGTGACCTTGCCCGCCCTGTCCGGGTCAAGTATGCCGAGGTCGGCGCCTATATCCCAGTGGGCCTTCGGCTCAAAGTCAAACTTCGTCGGCTCGCCCCAGTGGCGCACCTCAACGTTTTCGGTGTCGTCGCGGCCTATGGGCACGCTTTCGTGGGGAAGATTCGGTATTTTAAGGATGATCTCCTTCTGGCGGTCCTCAAGGGTGGAAAGCTCGGTGGAGCTCTCCTTCACCTCGTCGGCGATCTCCTTCATCTCGGCCATGATGGCGGTGACGTCGCCGCCCTGCTTCTTTATGGCGGGAATCTCGCGGCTGGCGCGGTTCTGCCGCGCCTTTAGGTCGTCTATCCGCGCGCCCAGCTTCCGGCGCTCGGCGTCTATTTCGAGTATCTCGTCGATCTCGGCGTCAAAATCCATGTTGCGGCTGCGGACAGCTTTCTTTACCCTCTCCGGGTCCTCTCGGATGACTTTGATATCAAGCATTTCTATATACTCCCCTTAAATAAGTTCTTGATAAGCGCGATGTGGCCAAAACGGCGCGCCGGGCCTTTATTTTGAGAGCTTGCGGCCTATGTCGTAAAGCTCCTCCTTGCTGTAAAACGGTATCTGTAAAACGCCGCCCTTTTTGCCCTCAACTATCTTGATGGGGCGGCCGAACTCGCCGGTCATGGCCGCCTGCATTTCGGCGTACCACTTGTCCCGGGGGAGGGAATCGGCGGGCTTCTGCTTTGGCGCGGCGGCCTCGGCGGGCTTTGCCGCAAGCCGCTCCACCTGACGGACGGTGTAGCCGTTCTTTACGGCCTCCTCCGCCAGCGCCACGAGCCTTGCCCCGTCCTCCACGGCCAAAAGCGCCTTGGCGTGGCCGGCGGAAAGGCTGCCGTCGCCCACAAGGGAGAGCACCTCCGGCGGCAGCTTCAGTATGCGTAAGGAGTTCGCCACGGTGGGGCGGCCTTTGCCCACGGCCTCCGCCACCTGCTCCTGGGTGAGGGAGTGCTTTTCCATCAGCGCCCGGTACCCCTCCGCCTCCTCCAGCGGGTTCAGATCCTCCCGCTGCAGGTTTTCTATCATGGCGAGCTTCGCGGCCTCGGCGTCGTCCATCTCGCGCACGACCACGGGCACCTCGGCAAGCCCGGCTATGCGGGCGGCCCGCCAGCGGCGCTCCCCCGCCACGATCTGGTACATGCCGCTGGCCATGGGGCGGACGAGCAGGGGCTGCAGCACGCCGTGGAGGGCGATGGAGTGCGCCAGCTCGGAGAGCGCGGCCTCGTCAAAGCTCTTGCGCGGCTGGCCGGAATTCGGCTCTATCTCCGAGAGCTTGACGGTGGTGACGCCGTCGCTCCCGATGCCGGTGTCGGCAAAAAGGGCGTCCAGGCCCTTTCCAAGGCCGCCTTTCAGTTTCGGCATTTTAAAATCCCTCCCTATATAGTTCACAGTGCGGGGCGCGCGATACATAATTTGAGCGAAACGGCTAAAAAAGCGGTGCGAGGCAGATTCACCGGCCCACAGCCAAAAGCCGCCGGGAAATTATGCTATGTGCGTCAGGCATTGTTTTGGATCATCTCATCCGCAAGGTCGCTGTAGGCGGAGGCGCCCCGGGAAGACGGATCGTAATAGATCACGGGCTTGCCAAAGCTGGGACACTCCGATAGGCGGACGTTGCGGGGTATGACGGTTTTAAAGACCTTGTTGGGGAAAAAGCGCTTGACCTCGTCCACCACCTGAACGGTCAGGTTGAGGCGGCCGTCGTACATGGTGAGCAGCACGCCCTCTATGTCTATGAACTCGTTATAAAGTCGCTTTACCTGACGGACGGTGGCGACCAGCTGGGAAAGCCCCTCCAGCGCATAAAATTCGCACTGGATGGGGATGAGCAGCGTGTCGCAGGCGGCAAGCCCGTTTAAAGTGAGCAGGCCGAGGGAGGGCGGACAGTCGATACAGATATATTTATAGTTCTTTGTAACAGGGGCCAGCGCCTGCCGCAGACGGAGAGCGCGGTTGTCCAGCTCCACGAGCTCTATCTCCGCGGCGGCCAGATCTATGCAGCCGGGCAGCAGATCGAGGTTTTTAAACTCGGTGCGGACAATGGCCTGCTCGGCGGTGGCGTTGCCAAGGATTACGTTATAGATGGAGTTTTTGATGGAGCGCTTGTTTATGCCTACGCCGGAGGTGGCGTTGCCCTGCGGGTCGGCGTCCACAAGCAGCACGCGGCCGCCGCATTTTGCTGCGAGCGCTGCGGAAAGGTTGACGGCGGTGGTGGTCTTGCCTACGCCGCCCTTCTGATTTGCAAAGGCGATGGTCTTTCCCATTTTGTCCTCCATAGATGTGATTGCGCCGGAAAAATACCGGACATTTAAATTATAGCACAGAAAAGAGGATTTTCAATCGTTAAATGAGAGTATATAGCGTGCCGGGCGGCAAATGTTCCACGTGGAACAATGGGATGGGCGAGGGCGGAAAA
>CAYONL010000183.1:0-3073 GCA_964405305.1 uncultured Oscillospiraceae bacterium
GATCCTTGACACGGCCGCCGCGGATAAGCACCACGCTGTGCTCCTGCAGGTTGTGGCCTTCGCCCGGAATATAGGCAGTGGCTTCGATTCCGTTGCTGAGACGCACCCTCGCGATTTTACGAAGCGCGGAGTTCGGCTTCTTCGGGGTCGCGGTCCTTATGGCGGTGCATACGCCCCTCTTCTGCGGGGAGTTCTGATCAATGGCCATCTTCTTCTTGGAGTTCCAGCCATGGAGCAGCGCCGGAGAATTGGACTTTGTCTCCTCTACTTCTCTTCCGTGGTGAACAAGCTGGTTAAAGGTTGGCATAATGTTCCTCCTTTCCGGATTATTTCTATTGTCAACGGCGTATTTCAGCCTTTTGACCGAAAAGACACGCTAACTTTTGGTAAGCGTCCACAAATATTAATAATAACATCAATAAACCGTTTTGTCAATCGGTTTTTACCGCATTCGCGCGCGGACAGCTCCCTATTTCGGGGCTCTATCCGCGCGCGTTTTAGTTTATTTTGTCCACGTCGCTCAGTTGTTCAGGGCGGCGGCGGCGTCCAGCACCTCGGAGTACTCCGGCGCCGAAAGGTCGGGCATCGGATGCTCTGTGGGCACCGGCACGACCTCCACGTTGGTGTAGCACTCCATGCCCGTGCCGGCCGGGATGAGCTTGCCGATGATGACGTTTTCTTTAAGTCCCATCAGGTGGTCGGTCTTGCCCTTTATGGCGGCCTCGGTCAGCACCCTCGTGGTCTCCTGGAAGGAGGCGGCGGACAGGAAGCTTTCGGTCGCAAGGGAGGCTTTCGTGATACCGAGCAGCATGGGCGTGCAGGTGGCTTCCTTAAGCTCCGTCTCACCGGCGGCCACGCGCTTTCTTATGGTCTTGTTCTCGGCTATGAAGTCGGCCTTCTCTACCATCATACCGCCCAAAAGACCGGTATCGCCGGCGTCGTCCACCCGGACCTTCTTCATCATCTGACGGACTATGACCTCTATATGCTTGTCGTTGATGTCAACGCCCTGTAAACGGTAGACCTTCTGAACCTCGGCTATCAGATAATCCTGAATGGCCAGCGGCCCGTTGATGTCCAGATACTTGTGCGGGTTGACGCTGCCCTCGGTCAGCAGTACGCCGGCCCGGATGTGGTCGCCCTCCTGCACCGTGGGGCGGGAGCCGTAGGAAATAAGATACTTGCGCTCGTCGCCGGTCTCCTTGTTGAAAACCACGATGTGGCGGTTCTTCTTTATCTCCTCTATGCGGACATCGCCCTCGATTTCGCTGATGATGGCCTCGCGCTTGGGCGTACGGGCCTCAAACAGCTCCTCAACACGCGGCAGACCCTGTGTGATATCCTCCGCCGACGCGATACCGCCGGTGTGGAACGTACGCATGGTAAGCTGTGTGCCAGGCTCGCCTATGGACTGGGCCGCGATGACGCCGACAGCCTCGCCCACTGTTACGGGCCTTCCGTTGGCAAGGTTCGCGCCGTAGCACTTGGCGCAGACGCCGTGCTTCGCCTCGCAGTTGAGTATGGAGCGGAGCTTCACCTCTGTGATGCCGGCGGCCTTTATCTTCTTCGCGTCCTTGTCGTCCATCATCTTATCTTTGGAAACGAGCAGCGCGCCCGTCGCCGGATCGAGTATATCGTCCACCGGGTAGCGGCCCACGACGCGCTCGGTCAGCGGCTCTATCATCTCGCTGCCTTCCTTGATGTCGTGAACAACGATGCCCTCCATGGTGCCGCAGTCGTGCTGGCGGATTATGACGTCCTGCGACACATCCACCAGGCGGCGGGTCAGGTAACCGGAGTCAGCGGTACGCAGAGCGGTGTCGGCCAGACCTTTACGGGCGCCACGGCTGGAGATGAAGTACTCCAGTATGTTCAGGCCCTCGCGGTAGTTGGCGCGTATCGGTATCTCTATGGCGCGGCCGGAGGTGTTGGCTATCAGTCCGCGCATGCCGGCGAGCTGGCGTATCTGGTTCATGGAACCACGGGCGCCGGAGTCGGCCATCATGAATATCGGGTTGTACTGGTCCAGATTGTCCCTCAGGGCGTTGGCGACTTTTTCGGTCGTCTCGTTCCAGGTGGTTATGACCTGAGAATAGCGCTCATCGTTGGACATGAGGCCGCGGCGGTACTGCTTTGTTATGAGGTCGATCTTGTCCTCGGCCTCTTTCAGCAGCGCGCCCTTCGCCTCCGGTATCACCGCGTCGCTGACGGCAACGGTTATGGCGCTCTTTGTGGAATATTTGAAGCCCTGAGCCTTTATCTTATCCAGCACCTGAGAGGTTGCCGCGGTGCCGTGGGCCTTTATGCACTTGTCTATTATCTGGCCAAGCTGCTTTTTGCCGACCAGGAAGTCCACCTCGAGGTCGAACTCATGCTCCGGGTCGTCCCTGTCCACGTAGCCCATGTCCTGCGGTATCGGGTCGTTGAATATCAGCTTGCCCACGGTGGTGCGAATGATGCGGCTCTTTTGTTCGCCGTTCGATTCCCTGAAAAGACGCACATATATCGGCGCGTGCAATCCGATGACGCCCTCCTGGTAGGCCATCAGCGCCTCGTTTATATCGCGGAAGCTCTTGCCCTCGCCGGGTTCGCCCTCGAACTTTACTGTGCCGTCCTCCAGCACCTGACGGGGTTTCTCCAGCGTCAGATAGTAGCTGCCCAGCACCATGTCCTGAGTAGGAACGGTGACAGGACGGCCATCGGAAGGCTTGAGCAGGTTGTTGGCCGCCAGCATAAGGAAGCGGGCCTCCGCCTGCGCCTCAGCCGACAGCGGAACGTGGACAGCCATCTGGTCGCCGTCAAAGTCCGCGTTGTAAGCGGTGCAGGCCAGCGGATGCAGCTTGAGCGCGCGGCCCTCGACCAACACCGGCTCAAAGGCCTGTATGCCCAGCCTGTGCAGCGTAGGCGCGCGGTTCAGAATTACCGGGTGATCCTTTATGACGATCTCCAGCGCGTCCCAGACCTCCGGGCGGGCGCGTTCGACCATCTTGCGGGCGTTCTTTATGTTTGTGGCCGCGCCCACGTCAACCAGCCGCTTCATGACGAAGGGCTTGAACAGCTCCAGCGCCATCTC
>CAYONL010000184.1:0-3009 GCA_964405305.1 uncultured Oscillospiraceae bacterium
GCCCTCTCCGACACAAACGCACCGAAAAAGGCTTGAAATAAAGGGCTTTCGAAGATTTTATCAACCTTCAAAGGCCCTTTTTATACTTATTCAAATATTGCTTGCCGGGCAGTTGGTGCGGGTGTCCACTTGCCAACTTACCCTGTAAGACTATGGTTACGATGAATAATTAAAAGGTGTAGATAACATTAAAAGGTTAGCAAATTTATCCTCAATCGTGTTGACATCAACAATCGAATCACTTCTTTTTAAGGCAAATTATGCTTTCTCGCAACGTTGTTCCGAGATAAGGGTATGCTTTACGTTGTTGACCAGATGTTGCTGCTTTCCTGCATACTACCAGCTTGTCCACTTCAAAACCGATATTTTCAGCAATGTTTGCGAGGATTACATCCGTTTGTATAATCACTCCGACATAGGCGCTTTGATCAACAACAATATAGCAATAGCCATTAGACCCCAGTGCAGCGTATAGCTGCCGTAAAACCTTTCCCATATCTGTAAAGTATCCGCGTAGCATATTAGGCATCAGGCGAGTTCTTGCGTCTCGTTTACCAGTTTGTGCTTCCTTTTTTGGTATTGATTCATTAATTTCATTGCACAGCAACTCGACGACTGAATACTCGCATTTTAATTCGCGGCCGTAACTGATTCGGTAATTTCTTATTTGCTCTTTTTTGTGAATTTGGTAGTCCGCTGGAGAATACAATTGCCCGAACAGCAGCTCCATTTTATATGATTCATAATAGTCAAAAGCATTTGCATATGGTGGCGAAAAAATTATCGCGCCCAATTGCTTTCCAGATAGTGTGCTAAACTGATCGCTATACGATGCAAACTTTTCTGCACTGCCGGTATATACCACAGATTGGGTATCATGTTTAAACGGATGCTCCATATAATCCGTCATAAGTTCTTCTAATGCTCTCATGAAATAATCAACGACATTTACAACTGGTGATGGCCGTGTAGCAAGTCCGTTTCCATCTTTCTTCCTATTCGAGCACGCTTCGATAATGAAGAACCAACAAGCCAACAATACTTGCCTTGCTGTAGGGTTATCAACTATATTGATTGCGTGCTTTAGAGCAATAAGGTCGCGCAAGTTTTCTTGAGGGAAATACTCACTCAACGGAGGTATCTCGTCATATCCTTGCTCACATAGCAGACGAATAAACTCCTGCTCCAGAGCAGATTCACTTTGGTAGCTTTCCGAACGAGCCTTAACTGGTTCATATTCAGTTACTACAGTATTTTCTGATGTTGCGGCTACGATATTAAAAAACGGCATGGTGTTCACCTCCTCAGGACATTTCTTTGAATGTCAGTAATTTATCTCGATAGTATTCGTATTGCTTTTGGCGTGCCTCAATTTCCGCAGGCAGACCGACTGAAATGTCATTGCAAAGTGTTTCGAAGCGATCAAGAATATCAACAATGCGTTTTTGTTCTTTCAGTGAAGGAATAGGTACTTTTACCTTTTCAACATCATTCACATGCCACACACGGCCTTGGCTTACGTCTGACGGCGCAGATCATCAAGGCGCACGGCGGGCTTCTCTCCTTTGCAAATCAGCCTTCCGGCGGCTGTGCGGTAACAGTCTCCATTCCCTTGGCGCCGGCTCCGGCAAGTTCGAATTTATAAGTCTCGGGGACTTATTTCTTTACAGGCGCTCTGTCACCGTAATCAAGGCCGCCAGTCAAAACGACACGGCCACATTTACTCCGGCCCAAGAGCTTGAATTTACCAACCGGCTCCGCGAAAAAAGACGCCGTTCCTGCAGGGCTTTGAGCGTCGCCGCGCCCTGTTCCGGGAGCGGGGCCTGATGGCGCTTATGCGGCTTCCGTCGCGGGATGTGTTTGATCCCGCGGGCGCCGCCGGTGACCCGATAGTTGTACTTTTGAGCCGTTTCTCGAAGGCTCAGCCTGACGGTGCTCATAGCCTCTGCGGCTCTCGCGCCAAATTCGCCGCGAAACGCCTGATCTCCTGGAACAGAAGAACACCCCCAAAGCTAATTACAGTATTCCATACTGTTTAGCTTCAGGGGTGTGTTTAATTCAGAGGTTGTTTTTATCTCGCAAGGTCGCCCACGAACTGCTCGCCCGTGCCGTAATTTTCAAAGACGTAATCTATGTCCTTGTCGCCGCGGCCGGAGAGGTTGGCTAAAATGGAGCCGGTGGAGTGGGTGCGGGCGTAGCGGATGGCGTAGGCTACGGCGTGGCTGCTCTCTATGGCTGGGATTATGCCCTCAAGACGGCAGAGGAGGAAGAAGGCTTCCATGGCCTCGTCGTCGGTGACGGAGTCGTACTGCACCCGGCCGATGTCGTGGAGATAGGCGTGTTCCGGGCCGACGGAGGGGTAATCCAGCCCGCTGGCTATGGAGTAGACCGGGTTCGGGTCGCCGTTTTCGTCCTGGAGCAGGTAGCTCTCAAAGCCGTGGAGCAGCCCCTTTTTGCCGTAGGTGATGGAGGCGGCGTTGTCGCCCACATTTCCACCCCGGCCCATGGGCTCCACGCCGACTATCTCCACCGGATCGGCCAAAAACGGGATGAACATGCCCGCCGCGTTGCTGCCGCCGCCCACGCAGGCTGTTACAACGTCAGGCAGCATGCCGGTCATCGTCTGGAACTGCTCCCTCGCCTCTATGCCGACGACGGACTGGAAGTCCCGCACCATCATGGGGAACGGGTGCGGGCCGACGGTGGAGCCTATGCAGTAGATGGCGTCCTTGTACTCCTTCATATATCCGGCGAAGGCGGCGTCCACGGCCTCCTTCAGCGTTTTAAGCCCGGCGGAAACAGGTATCACCCGCGCGCCCAGCATCTTCATCCGAACGACGTTGGGGGCCTGCTTCGCAATATCCACCTCGCCCATGTAGACGTCGCACTCCATGCCGAAGTAGGCGGCGGCGGTGGCGATGGCCACACCGTGCTGGCCCGCGCCTGTCTCGGCTATCAGCTTCTTTTTGCCCATGTATTTGGCAAGCAGGCCCTCGCCCATGCAGTGGT
>CAYONL010000185.1:0-2894 GCA_964405305.1 uncultured Oscillospiraceae bacterium
CATTATGAGCCACGATTTATTTCGTGGCTCATTTTGCTTTTTGCGGAGCATTAGGGATTTCATCAGCATAAAGCCCCCACGAAGTTGTACTTTACCTGTATGCTTTGGCTCTTTCGGCCCCGCTCGCTGGCCTCCTCAATAAACGCTATCCGGCTTTTTGCCTCGCGCAGGGCTTTTTCCTGTGCGGCCTTTTTATTTTGCCGTTCTTTGCCGGAGCAGGAAAGCCGTTTATCAATACTGCGCCTTGTTACGCATGACGCGCCGCCGATATGCGGCCTCGTACTGTTTATCCTTCAGCATCTCGGCGGCAGCCTCGACGCTTACTTCAACGTATTCGTCAACCGTGTACCACGGGTAAAAGTCTCTCAGAAGGATAATTAAATGCGTCCGCACAGCATGACGCTATGCGGACGCATTTATTTCCTATTACGCGAATTGAATTTTCACTTGGAGGGCCGCAATCTTCCCATTCAAGGGCATAGCTTTTTTTGAGCGGTAGAGTTTGTTCGGGGCTAAAATGCAACATAACGGCATTCCCCCTTTATGCCGCCGGGTGTCTATTCGTCGATATAGTAAACGGCGGCTTTGGTTTCTCAAAACCCCTGTGTATTACAATTATTTCGCTAGATCAGCAGAAGAATTGTTGCCTTTTTCATCTTCTTGTGCCGTTTTATCTTCTTTGTTTTTCCTTTCTGGAAAGCCGAATATCCAAAGCATTCCCCCTAAAGCACAGTAAACCCCTGAGTACTTCATACCAATTCTTATGATAGCATTTAATATCTCTTGAAAAACTGGTACATAGGTAAAACCCGCCTCAAGGGTATTTCCAGAAATCGTGTGCACAATTACAGATACAAGCCATAGCAGGAGCGGACATAAAAGCAAAAAAGATACGCCCAAAGATATCAGCAAGCCATATCGTACATATTTCGTCCATGATTTTCCAAAAGGCTTTGCTCCAAATAGCAATCCAACTCCATGCAATATGCACCAGCCCAATACCAGCATTAAGGCTGGGTCAATCGTCAAATCTACAAGGTAGTTTGGCGCGGAAAAATAAGACAGTCTACTCATTTCTTTTGTAATTTGGTGCAATACAACGGACATAATTGTTAAAATAAGTAAAACAATACAGCCTATGATCAACTCACGATAAGCTCTCTTCCTACTCGCGGGTATGGGTGGCCCGTACAAGATGTGATTAGCGTCAGTACCTAAAACTGCGGCTATTTCCATGAGCATATTTATATCCGGTCTGGAACGGCCTGTTTCGTAATTCGAAACGGTCTGGCGCGTAATAAACAGGGCGTCGGCCAACGCTTCCTGCGTCAGTCCCTTTTCCACTCTCAATGTGCGGATGTTCTTTCCTATGTCTTTCAAAAGCAATCACCTCAAGATCATTCTACTATGGCTATGCAATGCTGTCGAGCAAAGAGTCTTTGCTCGGTGTTTCCTATGGTTAAAATCTTGTTTATAGTTTTTTGCACATCAAAAAGGTGCGGGAGGCCAGCGGCCTGACGCAAGAGCAGCCCGCGTATATTATTGACGTAATGCTGGACGGGATGTCGGAAAAGGAATTGCTGGTTGTGCAAGCCACAATAGAGGGGCTGCCTTTTTCGCGGCATAAAAAAAGACCAGCTTTCGCCGGCCGCCTGCCCGTTGGCATGGCAGTCGGCGTGCGGCTGTACATCGGCTTCCCGTGACGGAGGAGGGGAAGCGCCGTCCGGGCGGGACGCCCGTTTCGCAGGATACCGGGAGGTGTGTCATGGCAAGAATGGTCGGGCGCAGGCGGGGCGGCCTGCGCGGCAAGACGGTCCTTTTATACCTGCTGGCGGCGCTGATCCTCGGCTCGGTGGTCCGCTCATACCTGCGGGGCGATTTTGACGCCGGAGCCGCCGGGCCACAGACTGCCGGGCTGCAGGCGCTTGTCTACGACGAAATATATGAGGGCATCCGCGATCACAAGTCCACCATCCTCCTGAGCAGTCTGGCGGATTTTCAGAGCGTCGCCGCGGCTTACGCCCAGGTGCTCCGTGACCACCCGGAGTTCTTCTGGCCGAGAGGCGGAAGGCTCTCGGAATACTCCTTTACCGCCGCCTCGATCTGCTCTTTGCAGCTTGACTCGGTCTGCCATATGTCCGCCGTACCGGCTATGGAGGAACAGCTTGACAGGGTGGTGGAGCAGATCCTCCGCGAAGCCGCCGTGTATGAGTCAGCCTGGGACAAGGCCCTGTTCGTGCATGACACCATCATACTCAACTGCCAGTATGATATGGCCACGTACAACAACCGCGACAAGGACTCCCTGGCCTTTACCGCATACGGCTGTCTTGTGAACGGGCTGGCGGTATGCGACGGATATGCCAAGGCCTATCAGCTCCTTTTAAACCGAATGGGAATGGAGTGCGGCTATGTGTACGGCACCGCCGCAAACGACCTCGCCACCGGGGACCACGCCTGGAATTATGTAAACATAGACGGCGCGTACTACATGGTGGATGTGACCTGGGACGACCCCGTCGGGTACTCCGGGGACTGCAGAAGGGACTATTTCTGCCTCTCCGCCGCCAAAATGTCAGAGGACCACTTTATCGACGCCGATTGTACGGTGCCGGAGATGCCCTGAACACACAAAGGAAGCGCCCGCCGTTCCCCGGGAAGGGGAACGGCGGGCGCTTCGCCGCGCTCACGGCTCCGGCTCGCCGCAGAGCTCCCGCAGCTCGCGGGCGCTGTAGGCCGTGCCCCAGGCGCGATTGACCACGCGGGTGATGATGCGCCACTCCCAGCCCATGGCCAGGTAATGGCCCACATCGGCGCGGATGGGCCCCTCGGCGTCAGGCCGGGACAGGCTGGCCTCCGGTGCGTATGGCATGGCTTCTCTCCTCCCTTGCCTC
>CAYONL010000186.1:0-2869 GCA_964405305.1 uncultured Oscillospiraceae bacterium
CCTTCGGATGCCCGCTTCAAAATTTAATGGAAATCCATCGTCTAAGTATGCCGTTTTCCGTACCGCGCTCTACTGGTGTCTAGTGTCTAATGACTAGTGACTAAAGGGGGCTTTCCGATCGCCCCCTTAAACTCCTTCGGGTAACCGCCCTCATTATAAAGTAGTGTGAGTTTAACAGCGGCGCGTGGGACATGTTCGCCGTTTCAAAAGTTAAAGGAAAATATTCATCAGAAACTCACGCTCCGGCACGGTAAAATGAGGGCGGGTGTTGGGAGATCACCCACGGAATCACCGTGAAAGGAGAAATATGACAGTAAACGATATCTATACTCAGGCCCTTGGGATAACGGCGCAGCGCGTGAACGACAGCGACCTTTCCTGTTTCGCCGTGGGCTGGATAAACCTGCTGCTGACGGAGTCGCTGGCGGCGGAAAACAGCGTAAGGCTGGCGGCGGGCGAAGCTCCGCTGGCCTGCGCGCCGGTGCTCGCCTCGCTGGCGGACGAAACGCCCTATTGCGCGGAAATAACCGGCGGCGCGCTGCCCTTTGGAATGGCGTCGTTCCTCTATGAGGCGGCCGACGACGGCGAGCGCGCCCGCGATTACCGCGCCCGGTATGTGCAGGCGCTTTGGGAGGCCTCAAAAGGCGTTTCCGGCGGTACGGACGTGTACGCCGGACTTTGTTGAGGGGGCGAGCGTATGCCTGTGGTACCCGTAAGGACCTATGGAGCCGGGCGCTCCTACGCAAAGACCATATCGAACTTCAAGGGCGTGGACCTGTCCTCCGCGCCCGCCAATGTGGACGACTGCCGCAGCCCCGGCGCGCCGAACATGATGCCCGACCTCTCCGGCAAGCCGGTAAAGCGCCCGGGCTGGCACACGGTAAAGACGTTTCCAGCGGGGATAAACGGCATATTCACCCTCGGCGCGGGCGCGGACAAAAAGATCTTCATCCACGCGGGCACAAAGCTGTACGACGGCGGGCCGGAAAACGAGGTCGGCGCGGGCCTTGCGGACGCGCTCTCCTTTGGGCGGGAGCTTTCGGGCCGGCTTTGGATAGCGGACGGAGCGGGCTTTTCGGTCTGCGGAAGGTTCCCGACGGCGGCCGACCCCGCCGTTATGAGCTGGCAGCTTAAACCCGTGGCCGACATAGCTTATCTGCCCACAGTGACCATCTCCCGGGACCCGGACGGCGGCGGTACGCCCTTTGAGCCGTTCAACCTGCTGGGCTCCGGGTTCAGGGAGGAGTTTCTCGGCAAGGCCTACGCCACGGAGTACCAGCTCTCCTACGACGAACTGGACGCAGCCGCCGTCGCCGCCGAGGTCATGGCCGCTGGCTCCACCGTCGGAAACAAAAGCTGGAACACGCTGACCGAGGGAACGGATTTCACCGTCAACCGCGCCACGGGAAAAGTCACTTTTACCACGGCGCCGGGCGCTTCGCCGGTTGAGGGCGAGGACAATGTGCGCATAACGGCCCGCAAGACGATACCCGAATACAGGGAGCGGATAAACGGCTGCGACACGGGAGCGCTTTTCGGCGTTTCGGGCACGGAGGACAGGCTCTTTTTGACGGGCTGCTCCGGGCTGCCCCGGTGCGACTGGTACTGCCAGCTCTCCGACCCCACCTATTGGGGCGAAACCTGGTACTCCGACCTGGGCGGAAGCTCCCGGATAACGGGCTACTCCCGGTTTGGCGGCTATCTCGCGGCTCATATGGCGGGCGGCGGCGTTACCCTGCGGTCGGGAACCACGGTGAACGGCGAGGCGGCCTTTCCGGTGGAAAATGTTTTGCAGGGGCCGGCCGCGGTCTCGCGCTTTGGCTTTGGCGCAACGGACGGCGAGCCGCTGTTTCTGACCGGGCGGGGCGTTTATGCGCTGACGGCGCAGGATGTGACCGGCGACAAATACGCCCAGTGCCGCAGCTTTTTCATCAACCGCGCGCTGGAGGACGAGACAGGGCTGGCGGCGGCCTGCTGCGCCATGTGGAAGGGATTTTTCCTTATTTTCTGCGGTGGGGACAGGGTGTATCTGCTGGACAGCGCGCAAAAGACCTACTCCGACGGCGCGCCCTACAGCACCCATCAGTATGAGTGCTACTACTGGGAGCATGTGCCTGCCCGCACGGCGGCCGATCTGGATGGCGTGCTGACCTTCGGCACGGCGGACGGGCGGCTCTGCGAGTTTTACACCGACACGGAAAGCCCCGCCAGCTACTCCGACGACGGCGAGGCCATAGCCGCCTGGTGGGACCTGCCGGATTTCAGCGGAAAGCGCTTTTATGAGAACAAGTCGCTGGATTACGCGGCGGTAAAGCTGGGGGCCGCTCCGCGCACGTCTGTGGAGGTTTTGGCCTGCGTGAAAGGGCGGTGGAAGGAGGTCTGGAGCGAGGCGTCGGTTTTCCGCTACCTTGCGTGGAGCGAACTTTCCTGGCCGTTTTTCACGTGGAACTGCGACACCTCGGCAAAATTCTGCGGGCGGCGCCGGCTGCTGGCAAAGCTGCCCTCCGCCGTCATAAGGCTGCGCAACGCCGCGGTGAACGAGCCCTTCGGCATATATGAGGTCGGATTGCAGTTCACCGAGCACGGGAAGAACAAAAGCTGACAAAAAACGGCGGGCCTCCATCCTGCGATGAAGGCCCGCCAAAACCTGTGAAAGCGAGAGTGCCTGAAACCCTTCGGATGACCGCCCACTTTGATAGATAGCGAAACCCTATTGTTTGGGAATCCGTTTTCCTGTACCAGTTCTACTAGCGTCTAGGGTCTAGCGACTAGCGACTAAGTGGTGTCTCCGACGGATTTAAATCAGGGGCAGCGGAACTCCTTTTCTGAAAATTTTTTCTAATTTATGGAGAAGGCGCCGCCCGAAGGG
>CAYONL010000187.1:0-2576 GCA_964405305.1 uncultured Oscillospiraceae bacterium
AGCTCATTTAGAGTCTTCATATTTCGCCTCCTTTATTTTTACATCGTTTTGTCTATAATCCATCCCGACCACATACCCCCGGAAAAATCAACAAACATCTAAACTGACCACTGCAAGCCGCTGTTATCTAAATCGCTCTGTCACGTTCAAAATCATGCCTTTGGACTTGTTCCCAAGAACAGATATTTTCACGATTTCATCACTACGAATTTTCACTCTAAAACCCCAGAAAGCCTTTATTTCAAGGCTTTTCTAGACACTCACTATTCTACCCTTGACATCAATACTACCGTCTCCACATGGTTTGCGCCGTATTTACTTTTACGCGGCGCACACTCCCGTCTCCGCGAACAAGCCTGTATTCACACTCGGCGCCGTTATCCATGGCACACGTTGTGTCGTCGCGGACGGGGTCGCCATTGTCCGCCGGAAAAAGCAGCCGATGGGGATCATCGCCGATCCGTTCTCTGAAATCTTCCCGCGAGTAGCCGGCGAGGGCATAAAACACGTCGTTCGCATACAACATTTTATGGGAAACGCAGTCGTTGGCTGTAACGCCGCAGGGCGTCACAGCCAGCAGGTCTTTGAGCGCGTCAGAATCACAGTTGTCTAAAATTGTCATATTGTTTCAGTCCTCGTTATTATCAAGTGGGTGCCCGGGCTTAGTGGCAATGCTCGCCTCGTCTTTTGGTCCCAAAGGCAGCACGCCCTTGTTCTCCCGCTTCGCTTTATATAGAGCGCTGTCCGCCCGGAGGTAGACGGTTTCATATCTTTCCGGGCGGTTTGTCAAAGCGACGCCGACGGAACAGGAGGAAACGAAGCCGCTTTCAGGCAGCGACAGCATACCGAGCTTTAATGCTCAGGTGCGTTCCATCTGTTCGGGCAACAGCGTTGCTGTCCCTTGTCCGCGCAGACACGACCTTTGGTGTTGTCCATCTGCTTCGCATTGTCAATATCCGGTTCTTGGCGTTTAACGGTGGAGAGGGCGCAGCGGCATTTGATGTGGGAGCCGGGTTTTTACGTATACAAATAAAAGCCCATAGCATAAGGCGTTTATTGTATGCGGGAGATGCAATAATCATATAGCCCATTATATAGTGACATATCTGATTTATCAAGAGATCAATAAGTACTTATTCTTTATATGACGCTTTTTTTTGCGGACGCAGGAGAAGGAAACATGATGAAAAAACTATGCTGCAAATGGACGTCGTTTTTTACGGCGGCATGATATTGTGGGTGTGAGATCGCTTTAAAGCACCGGGGACGAAGATGGCCTGAGCATGGCGGCCGGGCGTGAAGGAAGGGAGAGCAAAGTTAAAAAATAAGGGCTCCGGTTCGGCGCGTCTGCCGTTCCGGAGCCCTGCAATTTATGGGAGATTATTCCACAAGCTCAAAATCCGAGGCGGGGTGTTTGCACAGCGGACATACGAAGTCGGCGGGCAGCTCGTCACCCTCATAAACGTAGCCGCAGATCTTGCAGACGTAGCGTTTCTTTCCGGCGGGCTGGGGCTTTGGCCGCACATTTTGCATATAGTAGCTGTTTGTCATGGTTTCGCGGGAGGAGATGACCCGCGCCTCCGTAACGCTGCAGATGAACATGGTGCGCGTGCTCATATCTATGGTCTGCTCCACCTTCAGCGACATGAAAGCGTTTATGTACTGCGGCAGGTAGGTAAGCCCGTTTTCGGAGCGGAGGGTGTCCCATCCGGCGAATTTGTCCGTGTCGCGCCCGCTCTGCATCCCAAAGGACTCGAATAACTTGTACGGCGCGTCCACCGACAGGCAGCATACGTTCATCGCCCGGCTGTTCATGATGATATCGTGGGAGAGACTTGTCTTGTTCATGGTCACGGCCACCATACTGGGCCCGTCCGCCACCTGAGTCACGCCGTTGATGATGATGCCGTTGTCGCGGGCGCCGTCGTTGGCGGTGACGAGGTACAGGCCGTAGCAGATGTTGAAAAGCGCCTTCATATCGCGGCTGTCGGCCTTGTCGGACAGGGCGATATATTCGCGGCAAAGCTCCCGCGCCATGGCGTCAAGCTCGTCGATATTGGCGGGCTTAATGGCGGACTTTATCTTTACGATCTTATCCAGCAGAGTTATATTTTTGCATGGCGCAAGCAGCTCCTTCATAACGTTCGCCGCCTGAGGCGCCCAGGAGCCGTTCTCTATAAGCCCAACGGTGCGTCCCTGGAACCTGCGCTCGGTCAGGTGCTCAATAAACTCCCGCATAAAGGGGAAGATGTCGGCATTGTAGGTGGTGGTGGCGAGCACGAGCTTGCTGCAGCGGAAGGCCTCGGCCACCGCAAGGGCCATGTCGCAGCGGGCAAGATCGTACAAGGCGACGTTTGGGCAGCCGTATTTCCGCAGCTTTTCGGCCAGCAGCTCGGCGGCCGCTTTGGTGTGGCCGTAGACGGAGGTGTATGCCACAACTACGCCGTCGGTCTCGGCCCGGTAAGACGACCAGGTGTCATACAAGCTGATATAATGGCCCAGCTCCTTGTTCAGCGTTGGGCCGTGGAGAGGACAGATAGTTTTTATGTCCAGCGCGGCGGCCTTTTTCAAAAGCA
>CAYONL010000188.1:0-2554 GCA_964405305.1 uncultured Oscillospiraceae bacterium
AGCCGCGTGCCATCCTTAAGCGTTATGGAGATGTGGCTGGCGGCGATGGCCTGGTGCATGTTGACAAGATAGCTCTGGTGGCACTGGACAAAGCCGTGATCCCTCAGCAGGCCGGTGAAATGCTCCAGCTTGCGGCACTCCTCATACTCCCGGTCCCGCGTGTATATGTGGAGCTTGCGCAGCCGGCTCTCTATATACATTATATCGTGCACGGGGACAAGGCGGCTGCCCTCCCTGTCGCGTATTTCGACGACCCCGCCGGTTTTTCCGTCCACGGCCTCGCCCGCCCGTTTCAGCGCCTGGGGCAGCATATCCTCAAGCTCCGCCTTCAAAACGTACCAGATGTGGGGCACGGCGTAGGAGTCGAACACAAACTCCGGGTACTCGCTGACAAATATCACCTTACACTCCGGCCACCGGGCAAGCAGCTCCCTCGCCAGCTCTATGCCGTCCTGCCCGTCGAACTCCACATCCATAATAAGTATGTCGGCCGCGGGCCCGCCGTCAAGACAGGCCGAAAAAGCGCTTGCCGTACTGCAGACGGAAACGCCGGCTCCGTCCTTAAAAAAAGACAGCACCTCCGCTTCGGCTCGCCGGGAGCTGTCGCTGTCGCTGTCGCATATGGTGACATTTAGCATAGAGACTTCCTCCGCGTATGTATTTTCCTTTAAAGCAACTTCGTTTCATAGTATAGTAGAAAAATAATAAAAAACAACTACAATATGTCGCGCATTTGTGCCTAATGACGCACAAAGTGATGACACGCGGGACAAAAAAGCAATTTCTGTCACTACAATATATTGAGACCGAAGAGAGGTGGAGGGCTTCTTTTCGTGTCGCGGAGCGCTCATTTTCACCTTCCCGTGTCCCATTCTTTTGGAGGCGGAGCTGAGAACCTTTGCTTTTCATGTAAAAATGTGTTATAATAACAACAAGTTATCATTCATCAGAACCGACGGGAGTGTTTCCATGTACGACGAGCTGACGGAAGTCGACATCAGAAAGATGCGGGAGGAGTGCGAGTACCGGAAGGTGGAGCTTCGACCAAAGCTCATAGAGGATGTGAAGGTGGCCCGCGGCTTTGGCGACCTGAGCGAGAATTTTGAATATAAGGCCGCGAAGCAGGAGAAAAACCGCAACGACAGCCGGATACGATATCTTGAGCGCATGATAAAAACGGCGAAGGTTATATCCGTCGGCTCCGCCAGCGACAGGGCCGGGCTGTTTGACAAAATAGTCGTCTTTTATGAGGATACGGAGGAGACACAGGAGATACGCCTTGTCACAACTCTGCGCCAGAACTCGCTGGAGGGCCTGATAAGCAAGGAGTCGCCGCTGGGCAAGGCCGTGATGGGCCACAGGGTGGGCGACCGGGCGAAGGTGGAGGTCAGCGAGGACTGCACGTATTTTGTAGAGATACGCTCCATAGAAAAGGGCGAGGACGATGACACACTGGAGATAAGAAAGTTTTAGCCGGCGCGGCAGTCTCTGAAAACAGCGTCGGAGTTTCCGGGCGGGCCTTGCGGTTTCGCAAAGGAGGGCGCGGCTTTTCTCGGTGAAAAATGATAGAATTGTTTTGTGAAGGGCGTCGCGGATCTGTTTGTCTGCGGCCGCTCTTTATATTACTGTCAAACGAGGGCGGCGGATATGTACAATTCGGACGACGGCGGCAATGAGGAGAAGGTGCGGGCAAGGCTTTGCTCGCTGGATGAGGAGACGCAGAAAAGGATAGCGCAGAAGTACTACGGCGGGAAACGGCCGTGGTGCGTGCGGTCCGGGGAGGGAAATATAAGCGATGTTCAAAAAAGGCGATAAGGTGGTCTATGGCAACGTGGGCGTTTGCGAGGTTATGGATATAACCCGCAGACAGGGACGCGGCCTGGACCCGGAAAAGGACTACTATGTGCTGGAGCCGCTGGGCCAGAGCTGCATGATATACGCGCCGGCGGAAAACCCCAAGGTGTTCATGCGCCCGGTCATATCGGCGGAGGAGGCGGAGAGCCTGATAAATAAGATACCCACCCTCTGCACCGAGGCTTACCATGCCGGAACCATACAGGGCCTGTCGGAGCATTACAAGGCCAAGCTCGATTCTCACAGCTGTGCGGAGCTTATAGAGCTGGTGATGTCGATTTACGCGAAAAAGGCCGCCGCCGAAAGCAGGAGCCGAAAGATAGGCTCGGTGGACGCCCGGTTTATGAAGCAGGCCGAGGAGCTGTTGTGCGGCGAGTTCTCCGTGGCGCTGGGCATGTCTAAGGAGGAGGTGTCCCGCTACATCTCCCACCGCGTAAAGGAAGCGGAAAAGGTCTGAGCCGCGCGGCCAAGGCCGTATAAATGATATTTTTAAGGGGACGGCAGGCCGTTCCTTTTTTTTATTTTCACGAGCGCGTTGCGCGGTTCGTCCGCGTTTGGCGGGCGGGTTCATTGGGCGCGGTTTGGCGGGCGGGTTATTTGGCGGGTTCGTTTGCGTTTGGCGGTTCGTTGGGTGGGCAGATACAATTCGGGCGGATGATATGTATAGAGTAATAACATAGTTTACAGGTAGAGCAAGGAC
>CAYONL010000189.1:0-2507 GCA_964405305.1 uncultured Oscillospiraceae bacterium
GATAGAGGGCATGACGGAAGAAATCCGGCAGAAGACCTGCGGGGAGCGGGTTGTATGCGGCCTTTCCGGCGGCGTGGACTCTACCGTGGCGGCCGTCATTACGTCAAAGGCCATCGGCGACAGACTTGACTGTATATTTGTAAACAACGGCCTCCTGAGGCTGAACGAAGCCGAAGAGGTGCTTGAAGCTTACAAGCGGCTGAACCTGCGGGTTCACTACGCCGACGCCGCCGACGAATTTTTGGGGGCTCTGGCAGGCGTGGCCGAACCGGAGAAAAAACGAAAGATCATCGGCGAGACCTTCATCAGAGTCTTCGAGCGGGAAGCCTCCAGGCTCGGCGACGCAACGTGGCTGCTTCAGGGGACGGTCTACCCCGATATTATAGAGAGCGGCGGAAAGGGCGGCCGACTCGTAAAGAGCCACCACAACGTGGGAGGACTGCCGGAGGATATGAAACTGAAGGTCCTGGAGCCTCTGAGGGACCTTTTCAAGGACGAAGTGCGGGAGGCGGGCCGTATAATGGGCGTGCCCGAGGCCATCGTCTCCAGACAGCCCTTCCCGGGCCCGGGCCTGGCGGTGCGGTGCCTTGGCGCGGTGGACAAAGAGAGGCTGGACATCCTCCGCGGGGCCGACGCTATCTTCCGTGAGGAAATTTCATCCTGGGAGGGATACGCCGGAGTGTGGCAGGCCTTTGCCGTCCTCCTCCCCATAAAGACAGTGGGCGTGTCAGGCGGCGCCAGGACATACTTCTCAACCGTCGCCCTCCGGGCCGTGGAGTCCAGGGACGGAATGTCGGCGGACTGGGTGCGCATTCCCTACGAAATAGTAGGCCGGGCGTCCTCCCGCATCTGTGAGGAAGTGGAGGGTGTCAACCGGGTAGTCCTGGACGTAACGGGCAAGCCGCCTTCAACTATTGAGTGGGAGTAAAAATAACGTCCCGGGAATTCGCTATTCAGACGAGTCCCCAGAATTCCTTTTTGTAATAGCATAATGACAGGAACATCTGGGCGCTTATTTTATGCGTTGTTGGATAGCAGGTGTTTGTTCTGACGCTTTAATGCGCTAATCTTTAAAAACTGCCTTGCTGATCTGCTTGACAACAAGGCAGTTTTGTTTGTGAAGAGCGCTTATTCCTTGTATTTTAGGGCTCTAAGAGAGTTCTTGTAATGGCTCTTTAATGCGTAATCTCTTTGAACGGCAGGTTTGTTGCCCGGGTAGAGATAAATTCCGTTATGTATCCCGTGGAGCGGAAACTACAAGAATTATCAAGACAAATGAATGCAGGTAGGATCGGGTTTTTGCGGTAAATCGCGGTTGACAATCGGAAATGGGCGGCGCAACATTTTTGACTAAAAATTGGGAAAATATATTCTTTCTTCTTTGTACGCCATAAGCGAATGAGGAGCAATTAACTGAAACATACTGAGGGAGCGGGAGAAATGATAGAAATTGAAGATAGATGGTTGTCGGTGGAAGAGATAGCCAGATACCTTGGTGTCAGCAACGACACTGTGTACCGATGGCTTAACAAACACCAGATGCCCGCTCATCGAATGGGGCGACTGTGGAAATTCAAAAAGAGCGAAATCGACGAGTGGGTGAAAGCTGGAGGCGCTTCCTAGCGCAGTCGCAATAACGGTCAGATTAATAAAGTAAATCCGCGTCTTACCATCGTTTCTGATGGCCGGTTCTGTGACATAAGCGTAAATGCTTGATATTCACAAAAAGCCTTGGCTGGACAGTGTATAAACGTAATGAAACCGACTCCGAAAGGAAATGTTTAACAACAAATTCAGATGGGGCGATCACGGTAAAATTCGGATATCAAAACGATAATTAAGTGTTCCTATACGTTGCAACAGGATGAATCTCGGCAACAATATGGCAATAAAAAGTCAGATAACCAAAAACTTATGGATAACTGATATGGTACAAATACCACGAGCTAAACGGCATAACTAAAATGTGTTAAGTTGTGTTTGCCAAGAGCGAGTGAGAATAAATAAATCTATCCCGGAAACTTGCTATTTAAGCGGCTTTCCGGGATAGGTCTTGTCTTTCGGTAACAGTTTGATAACAGGGTTATTTTAGGGTTTTTGGGGGGGGTAAAGGTTCCCGCGGTTAGCAAACAGCTCAGGAATATCTTTGAGTCAGGCGAGCTGGTTCGCGATGAAACCGTTTTCGAAATGGAAACAGTTCGCCCGTAAGGCGCTCGTGAGGTTCCCGCGAAGCGGAATTTTACAACCTCGATGCCCGTCATAGCTGGGCTACCGGGTGAACAGGTATCAGGCTAAGCGCTTCCGTATTTGGGCCATTAAAACGCTGCGGAAGTTTACCGTCAAAGGGTTCTAAGCTTATTGCCCCTCTCAAGTTGCTATTGATAGGGTCGAATGGCGTGATTATGATAAAATAACGCCAGGGAATAATCTCAATCACAGTGAAAGAGGCTGAGACGATGATTAATATTCGACCTGTTTCGGATTTGCGGAACAAGTTTACAGAGATT
>CAYONL010000190.1:0-2489 GCA_964405305.1 uncultured Oscillospiraceae bacterium
CGTCGGCGGTCTTTATCAGAAAGTAAAGCGCGCCGCCGTGCTCAGAGATAGTGTTTGGTGTTTTGAACCGTGCGAAATGCTCATAGTCAACTTTTTTCATGTCATATCTCCTTGCTTATTCCACGCCGTGAACCTTGAGCGTGCTCAAAAAGTACCCGGCGTTCAGTTTTATGGCCAGCAGCTCCCGAAACCGGGCGCTTTTTGTCTTTCCGGCGGCCCGCAGAGTTACAAGCTCTGCTGTGGCGGCCTCATACCGGGCGGCCTGCGCGCAATAGGCGTCCTCAAACCGGCCCAATCTCTCGGCGGCCTCGGAAATTTTATCCAGCCGGTAGCCGTCGCAGGTCCTTTCGGTCAGCCGCTCCATCACTGGAACACCTCCACCTCGGCCCAGATGCGGCCCTTTCTCGTTTCCCGGTCGGTGCGCCGGTAAATGAACCGCCCGAAGCCGCGCACCGAGATGATATCGCCCTCGCCGGCGTCGTGAGCGGCCTCGCAAAGCCTGCCGTTGCAAAACACCTTTTCGGCGTCAAAGAGCGCCTTTGCCTCGCTTCTTGAAAGGTTATACACGCCCGCTGCCAACGCGTCCAGCCGCTCGCTGGCTACCACCACCCGGCGAGATTCCGGCAGAGGAACGGCCAGCTCCGGCAAAGTTTCCAGTATAGAGCACCTTATGTTTTCGCGGCCGACCTCGGTCAGGTTTTCGGATATGAACGGAGCGATGTTTTTAAGGCAGACGATGTGCCCCGCGCCGCCGGAAACAAGTATGTCGCCGATGACGCCGCGCTTTACGCCAAGGCCCATGAGCGCACCGAGAAAGTCACGATGGGCAAGGCGGCCGGCGAACTTTCCGGCCACGGGTTCGGCCCGCACAAAGGCGATGGGCCACGGCTCCTCCCAGCAGGTGTCGGTCGGAGAAAAGCGGGCGACGACCCTTTCGGCGCCGCCGTACCCCCCGTAAAGCGACAGAGAGGACACCGGGTGCGGCGGAAGCAGGCTTTGTTCGGCAAGCCCCAGGAACTCCGTAAAGCAAAAAATGCCGGAGTCGCAGGCGCGCCTGTCCAGCTCGGAGTATCTTTTTTTAAGCAGAGCCTCGCCCTCATCCATGGCGCCGCCTCCCGTTCTGCACAAAATATTACGCTATAATTCTAACACAGCGCCGCCTTGAAAACAACGAGCATTTGAAATATAATGTATATATTAAAGATTGCAGAGGTATGAAAATGAATTATTCTTTTGATGAAAATGCCCCAAGACGCGGCACGGCAAGTATGAAATGGGACGAGTTGGGCCTGCGCTTTGGCAATCCGGAGGCGCTGCCGTTTTGGGTGGCGGATACGGATTACCCCACCGCACCGGAGATTACAGAGGCGATACACGCGGCGGCGGACAGGGCGGCTTTCGGCTATACCTTTGCCGATGAATCGTACTTCAGGGCGGTTTGCGGGTGGTTTTCCTCCCGCCACGGCTGGGACATAAACCAGGAGTGGATAGTTCCGTCTACCGGCATAGTTTCAGGCCTTTCAAACATAATCCGCTGTTTTACGGAGCCGGGGGACGGCATCATGGTTCAGCCGCCGGTCTACGATCCTTTTTATGAGACGGTGGAGCGCTCAGGTCGGCGCGTGGTGAGGAACTGGCTCTTAGGCGACAATGCGGCCGGGTACACCATGGACTTTGCGGATATGGAGCGGAAGCTCTCCGACGGCGCAAAGATGATGATACTCTGCAACCCGCACAACCCGGTGGGCCGTGTCTGGACCGCGGAGGAGCTTTCGCGCACGGCCGAACTGTGTGACAAATATAATGTCGTGCTCGTCAGCGACGAAATACATTGGGATATACTGATAGACGGCGCGCAGCAGGTCACGTTGGGCACAGTGGCGAAGCAGAAGAATATTGTGGTGCTGACGGCGCCCAGCAAAACGTTCAACCTTGCGGGTCTCCAGACCTCAAACCTTGTTTTCCCTGATGACGGGATGAGGAATAAGTTTAAAGTGTGGCTGGAGGAGCGCTTTATTGAGAGCCCGAACCAGCTTGGAATGTCGGCCTGTCGCGCGGCGTATGAGCACGGAGCCGGGTGGTGCGACGCGCAAAACGTGTATCTAACTGAAAACGCCCGCGCTGTCGAGGCGTTCTTCCACGAAAAGTTTCCCGGCGTGACGGCTGCAAAGCTGGAGGGCACCTACCTTATGTGGCTCGACATGCGGTGCTTCGGCCTGACCAGCGAGGAGCTGCGGATAAAGCTTGCGTCGGCGGGTGCCGCGCTGAACGACGGGTTCAGGTACGGCGGTGAAAAATACGACGGGTTCATGCGCCTTAACCTTGCGTGCCCGAGGCATCAGCTTGAGTCAGGGCTTGAAATAATCGCTTCCGCGCTTTTATAAAGGTATATTATTAAGCGCGCATACATAAAAAGATACCGGAAGCCGGTATCTTTCAGCCTGTCGAAAAAGGTTCGCCTACACGGCGGACTTTTTTCATTTCAAATC
>CAYONL010000191.1:0-1394 GCA_964405305.1 uncultured Oscillospiraceae bacterium
CTCCAACTTCATCGTGGGCCAGTGCACAGAGGGGCTGATACTCGGCACGCTGGTTTATATTGGCATGGAGATACTTGCCATGCCCTATGCCGCCATGGTGGGCACGCTGATGGCCTGCACCTCGCTGATACCAATTTTCGGCGCGTTCATCGGCACAGCCGTCGGCGCGCTGATGATATGCATTGTAAGCCCGATGAAGGCGCTCTGGTTCGTTATTTTCATACTTGTTTTGCAGCAGATAGAGGGGAACCTCATATATCCCAAGGTGGTGGGCCGCTCCATAGGCCTGCCGGGAATATGGGTGCTGGCGGCGGTCACGCTGGGCGGCTCTCTGTTCGGCGCGGGCGCAATGCTTATCTCCGTGCCCATCTGCTCGGTGCTGTACTCGCTGTTCCGCGACTTTGTGCGCCGCCGCACGCCGGGTGAAACGCCCGCGCCGACCGATACGGGTCCCGCCGGGGGCTGATTTCGCCCGGGGTGGCGGGCGCCGGGCGTTAACCGCCTTTTTTCTCTATTTTCGGAAAAGGTGTGTTATAAATCCGGGTTTTATGATAGAATAAATTATCAATACATAAATTATAAAGGGGCGCTGCTCAATGCCGGAACAGAATACTTTCAAGACGGCGGTCTTCGGCGGGTTCGATAAGGACGACGTGCTGAAATATATTGACGCCATGACGATGGAATTCACCAACACGGAGGAACAGCTTGGCGACGAGGTGGCCGCCGCGCAGCGGGAGCTGTCCGAAAAAGAGGACGAGCTGCGGGAGCAGGTGGGCGTGGGCGACGAGCTGCGGGCGCGGTATCTGGAGCTGCAGGGCCAGCTTCAGGCCGCCGCCGCGCAGATAAAGTCGCTGCAAAGCGAGCTGGCGGCCGTGCGCGGCTACAGCGCCGAGCAGGAGAAGGAGCTTGCCATCGTAAAGGAGCAAAACCGGCTGCTGGCCGACCAGGTGGAGCGGAGCAAGGAGGAAAACGAGCGCGCGGAGGCCGCCGCCGGAGAGTGGAGCGCCGCGCTGGACGCCGCCGGCGAGTCGGCCCGGGTCATGATAGCCGGCGCGGGCGCGGGGGCGAAAAACATGGTGGCGGAGGCCGAGCGCTCCGCGGCGGAGGTAAACGGCGAGCTGGAGCAGTTTTGCGGCGAGGTGGCGAAGCTCCGCAAATTTGTCGGGGACAGCATGGCCGTGCTGGGCCAGCGGCTGGAGTACATCGACAAGGCGGCCGGCGAGGCAAGGCTCGACACCGGAAAACGCTCCGCCCAAAGGGATGAGATAGACCGCCGCTGCGCCGAAATGACCGGCGCGCTGGGCGGGAGGATAGCTTCGTTAAAGGGGCCGTTTTTTCAGTGAGCCGCCGTCTCAGGCAGAGGTAATAGAGGCCGAGACAGAGGGCGGCAT
>CAYONL010000191.1:1404-2469 GCA_964405305.1 uncultured Oscillospiraceae bacterium
CAGGGCCATGGTGCCCCGGCCGCCGGTGAGGATGGTCCATACAAGATACGGGCAAAGCCCGGTGGCGGCGGCGTTCAGGGCGCTGCTGGACGACATAATGCGCATGATAGGGCGGGTGATATGATGCAGCACGAGATAACAAAGCAGGAAAAGCTACTGAGGGAGGACGGCAGCCTGCGGGAGCCGGGCTTCGCGCGCCGCCTGCTGCCAATTTATGACAAAAGCGCGATAAAGGCCCCCAAAAGCCGCATCAAGGAGTGGGACTACTATCTTGTGACCTGCGGGGAATTCGGCGTGGCGCTGACCATTGACGACAACTCGTATATGGGCCTTATCAGCGCGTCGTTTTTGGATTTTGAGCGGAGCGCGGAAAAGACCGCCTCCGTCATAATACCCTTTCCCAACGGCAGGGTCACGCTTCCGGCAACATCGGAGACGGGCGACAGCTGTTACCGCGACAGGCGGTGCGACTTCGCTTTCCGGCACGAGGGCGGGGGCAGGCGGCTGACGGCCCACATGGAGGCTTTCGACGGCGGCGCTCCGTTTGAGGCGAACATTTTTCTGACGCGGGAGCCGGAGGATTCCATGGTTATCGCCACCCCCTTTGCCGAAAAAAAGACCGCGTTTTACTTCAATCAGAAGATAATCGGGATGAGGGCCTCGGGCTGGGTGGAGTACAGGGGCGTGCGCCGCCTGCTGCCGGAGGACGCTTTCGGCCTGTTGGACTGGGGGCGCGGCGTCTGGACCTACGACAACGTGTGGTACTGGGGCGCGGCGCAGGGAACCGCTGACGGCCACAGCTTTGGCTTCAACATAGGCTATGGCTTCGGCGACACGGCGGCGGCGTCTGAAAACATGCTGTTTTACGACGGCGCGGCCCACAAGCTGGACAGAGTGGAATTTTGCATACCGCAAAGGGCGGACGGCGGCGACGACTTTATGAAGCCGTGGAGGTTCACATCGACGGACGGCCGGTTTGAGATGGAGTTCACGCCCATACTCGACCGGGCGGCGAAGACCTCCGCGCTGGTGATACTCAGCGACCAGCACCAGGTTTTCGGATAT
>CAYONL010000192.1:0-2413 GCA_964405305.1 uncultured Oscillospiraceae bacterium
CATATTTAAGAACATTGGCGACCCGGGCACCGCCACCTCCACCGTCACGCTAGAGATGGAGCAGTTCTATTCCGATGCCAGGGACGCGGATTTTATCATCTACAACAGCACCATAGACGGCGGGATCGCCTCCCTTGATGAACTGATCGCCAAAAACTCGCTGCTGGCGGACTTTAAGGCGGTGAAGGACGGCAACGTCTGGTGTACGGACAAAAACCTGTTTCAGGAGACGATGCAGTTCGGCCAGATGATAAAGGACATGAACACTATCTTCACAAACACCGACCCCGCGCTTACAGAACTCGATTTCCTTTACAGGCTCGCCTGAAGCTCCCACTTTTCCGGGTATAATAAAAGCAAACGCAAGGAGGTGCATCCATGAAGAAAATTTACACCGGCGGCCCCATACTCACCATGGCAAACCCCATGTACGTTTCCGCCGTGCTCACCGACGACGGCGTCATCCTTCGCACAGGAGAGCGGGAGGAGCTTTCCGCAGCTTTTCCCGACGCCGGGATATGCGATCTGGACGGAGCCGCGATGCTGCCCGCCTTCATCGACGCCCACAGCCATCTTTCCGCCTATGCCGGTTCGTTTTTACAGGTTCCGCTGGAGGAATGTGCGTGTTTTGACGATATTGCCGGCCGCCTTCGCCATTTTATAGCGCAAAACGGCGTCGCGCCGGGCGAGTGGGTCACAGGCAAGGGCTGGGACCAGAACCGGCTCGCGGAAAAGCGCCCGCCCTCCGCCGCTCTGCTGGACGCCTGCGCGCCGGAAAACCCGGTGGTCATACAGCATGCCTCCGGCCACACGGGCGTGTTTAACTCCATGGCGCTCCGGCTGCTGGGCGTGACCGGCTCCACCCGCTCCCCGGACGGCGGCAAAATAGAGCTTTCCGACGGGCGTCCCACCGGCTATATGGAGGAGAACGCCTACTTCACCTGCGTGAAACAAGTGCCCATGGCGGACGAGGGCGCGCTGGCCGCATCCTACGAAAAGGCCCAGGAGAGCTATGCCGCCCACGGCATCACCTTCATTCAGGAGGGCATGGCCGTGCGGCAGATGATCCCGCTGTATCGCCATCTTTTGGGCCGCGGCGCGCTGAAGCTCCCGCTTGTGGCCTACGCCGCCCCGGAGGACGCGAATGAGCTCTTTGCGGCGTTTCCGGAGGCTGTGGGCCGGTTTGACGGCAACTTTAAAATCGGCGGGTACAAGATCTTTCTTGACGGCTCGCCACAGGCCCGTACGGCTTGGATGCGCGAACCATACCTTGGCGGCGAACCGGACTTTTGCGGCGGCGGCACCTTGGAGGACGGCGCGGTGGTTGACGCTCTGCGGCTGGCGCTTAAAAACCGGCTGCAAATTTTGGCCCACTGCAACGGCGACAGGGCCGCGGCGCAGTTTATAGCGGCCGTGGACAAGGTCAGCCGGGAGGGAGACATAGCCGCACTCAGGCCCGTGATGATACACGCGCAGCTTTTGGGCCTCGACCAGCTTTCCGATGTGCGGCGGCTGGGTATACTGCCCTCCTTTTTCGCCGCCCATGTCTACCACTGGGGCGACGTACACCTCACGAACTTTGGGCCGGAGCGCGCCGCCCATATCAGCCCAGCCGCCTCCGCGCTCCGTGAGGGCATACGCTTTACCTTCCACCAGGACACGCCGGTCATAGAGCCGGACATGCCGGAAACCGTGTGGTGCGCCGTCTGCCGCAGGACGAGGGCCGGCGTGACCCTTGGGCCGGAGGAGAGGATAACCGTTTCGGAGGCCCTGCGCGCCGTCACGATAAACTCGGCGTATCAGTATTTTGAGGAGGGCCGCCGGGGAAGCATAGAGCCGGGAAAAGAGGCCGACTTTGTAATTCTTGACCGGGATCCCCTCGCCGTACCGCCGGAGGAGCTGCGCGGCGTCCGCGTCCTGCGCACGATAATGCGGGACAGCGTCATATTTGAAGCCATGTAGTCTTTTCGCATATAAAAGGAACTCCTCCGGCTGTTCAATCATCTCCGGCTGTTCAATCATCCGGAGGAGTTCCTTTATTTAAGGCTAAAACTTTATTATCTCGGGCGGCCTTGTAAACGAGCAGAAGCAGGCTGTGGCGTCCTCCAGATAAAACACGGTGTTGTTTCCGTCGCCCGGCTTGTACATGCCCCCAAGCTCCGGATACGACGCCAGCAGATGCCTTTCCGCCTCTATGTCGTCGTCCTCCGTCGCCCTTGCCGTTACGCGCAGCCACTCGCCATCCTTCACCGCGCACAGCTCCACCTGCGGGTTGGCCTTCATCTGCCGGTAGCACTCCTTTTTGCGGCCGGTCTGTATGTACAGCCTGCCTTTAAAGGTATCCACCGTACCGAAAGGGCGCACCCTGGGCTGACCGTCGTCGTCCGTGGCCAGGAAATATGTTCCCGCCGCC
>CAYONL010000193.1:0-2391 GCA_964405305.1 uncultured Oscillospiraceae bacterium
ATGGGCAAGGTCACGGAATTGGTCGCCGGATCCGGCCCCGTACCGGCGCGCACCGCCAGTGTATCAAAATGGTAATTTTCAGACAAGCTTATCGCCCCCGACTTTACAAATAATTCAGAAAAATGCTATTCCAATCAAGCCCCTGTTTTGGTATAATGACAGTATATCAGATAACGGCAACCTTATTCAACAGGTTTCTCACAATTATAACCGGGGGTGATGTTTTGGCAAAAGCCCTGAGAGGCATTTCTTTTGCGGCGGCTTTCGTCATGCTGGCCGTTTTTATTCTGGCGCCGTACACCGCTTACGCGCAATCCACCTATACTCCTTCGGTGGAGATCAGTTCCTCCGCCGTATATATGGCCGACACCAGCGGAAACGTTTTATATGAGCAAAACGCCGACCAGCGCATGTATCCGGCAGAGCTGACCCAGGTAATGACCGCGATCATCGTCATAGAAAACATTGACAGCGTAGGCGGATGGGAGGCGGAGGGCACCTTTACCACCTCCATGCAGAATTACCTTTATGAAAATCGCGGCGCAACTGTGCTCACAGGTCTTGCCGCGGGCGAGGTGCTTTCGGCTGACCAGCTTTTTCATGCCATGGTCATAGCGTCGGGCTACGACGCGGCTATGGCGCTTGCCGGGCTTATCTGCGACGGCGATCAGGACGCGTTTGTGGAACTGATGAACGCAAAGGCCCGGGAGCTTGGCGCCAGCGACACCAGCTTCACCAACTGCCACGGCCTGCACGACACCGCGCACTATACCACGGCCCACGACATGTATCTGATAGCCAATTACGCCATGACGCTGGACAAGTTTGTGGAAACGGTCGCTTTGCGCAGCTACAGCAGCGGGCCCACCAGCTACAACGAAAACCTGCTTTGGAACACGGACAACGGGCTGATGGCCAGCGGCAACGTCCATTACTACGCGCCCGTTACCGGCATAAAGGCCGGGTACACCCAGGAGGCCGGCCGCAACATCGTATCCTCCGCGTCCCAGGATGGGTTCACCTACATCCAGGTGGACATGGGCGCGCCCTACGAACTAAAGGACGACACCTACAATCTCGCCCTAGTGGATGCGAAAAACCTTTATATGTGGGCGTTCACCGAGTTTCAGGTAAAGACCGTCGTCGAGTACGGCGAACAAATAGGCGAGGTTCCTTTGGAGCTGGCGTGGGAAAAGGATTACCTGCAGCTCATGGTCGGCGAACGGTATGTGGCGCTGCTTCCCTCCTCGGTTGACGTATCTTCCATAACTTACGAGTACGACCTGCCCGAATATGTGGAGGCGCCCGTTGAAAAGGGAGACGAGATCGGCACGCTGAAGCTTGTTTCCGCCGGCGAGGTCATCGGCTCCGTTCCGCTTTTGGCCGCCGAATCCGTAGCCATGAGCGAGGGGCTGTACGCCCTCAACGCCGCGCTGGAAATGACTCGCTCCTTCTGGTTCAAGTTTATCGTCGTGCTCATAATTGTTATCATAGGGCTATACATCACGCTCATGATCGTCAGGAACCGCAACCGCAGAAAATACGGCAACATCAGGCACAACAAAAAGATATAAAATCGGCCCCGGGCTACGTTTATGAAATCGCCCCCATTTGTTTTCAGCAACAGCTGTCTGACAAATGGGGGGGCGATCCGTATCCGCAAAGCCTGGGGCTGTTTGTTGCCTATAAAAAGACCCGCCGCCCTTTCGGACAGCGGGTCTATTATTTAATACCGGGCGTTTATCAATACATGCCGCCCATGCCGCCAGGACCGCCCATGCCGGCGCCGGGTTCGGGAGTCTTGGCATCCTCTTTGATTTCGGTGACAAGGCACTCGGTGGTGAGCACCATAGCCGCCACGGAGGCCGCGTTCTGAAGGGCGGAACGGGTGACCTTTGTAGGATCTACCACTCCGGCCTCTATCATGTCGCAGTATTCCTCTTTGAACACGTTGTATCCGTAGCCGAGCTTGTGGCTGCGGTGGATCTTGTCGATAACGACGGAGCCATCCAGTCCGGCGTTGATAGCTATCTGACGGAGGGGCTCCTCAAGCGCGCGGACGACTATGCGGACACCGGTCTTCTCGTCGCCTTCGACCTCGCTCAGGATCTTTTCGACCTGCGGGATGACGTTTACGAAAGCCACGCCGCCGCCTGGCTGGTGGGGGTGGTGGGGCTGCCCAACGGCCTTGCGGAGGCCGCCGTGGCGGCGGTGCTGATTCCCATTTTGAAGACCGCGGTGGAGGCCCTGGGCAGACGCCCCGGGCGCAAGGCCCCGGCCAACGCACAAAAGGAGCGTAAGCCATGATTTTGACCATGGACGTGGGCAATACCAACATCAAAACCGCGCTGTTTGACGGAACGGACATGCGGCATTACTGGCGCATCGCCA
>CAYONL010000194.1:0-2338 GCA_964405305.1 uncultured Oscillospiraceae bacterium
TCGCCATGGGCTCCGTCTGCGACACGATCGAGGAGACCATAGACTTCCTGAACAACAACGGCGGCAAGTACGGACTTATCAAAGTTCGTCTTTATCGTCCTTTCAGCAAAAAGCACCTGCTCGACGCCATTCCCGACTCCGTCAAGACCATCTCCGTCCTTGACCGCACAAAGGAGCCCGGCAGCCTTGGCGAACCGCTTTATCTGGATGTTGCGGCGGCCCTGCGCGGAAGCAAGTTTGAAAAGGTAACTGTTCTGGGCGGGCGCTACGGCCTCGGCTCCAAGGACACCACCCCGGGACAGGTCATCTCCGTTTACCGCAACGCCGAAACTGACGGAAAGCGCACCTTCACCGTCGGCATAGAGGACGATGTCACCGGACTTTCCCTGCCTGTGACCGAAAACCCGGACACCACCCCCGCCGGCAACACCAACTGCATGTTCTGGGGTCTTGGCGCGGACGGCACCGTTGGCGCCAACAAAAACTCCATAAAGATAATCGGTGACCACACCGACCTTTACGCCCAGGGATATTTCGCCTACGACTCCAAAAAGTCCGGCGGCGTAACCATCTCCCATCTGCGTTTCGGCCCGAACCCGATCAAATCCACCTACTACATCAGCAAGGCTGATTTCGTCGCCTGCCACAACCCGTCCTATATCGACAAGTACGATATGGTTTCCGTGCTCAAAAAGGGCGGCAAGTTCCTGCTCAACTGCGGCTGGGATCTGGCCGAGATCGACAAACGCCTGCCCGGTGATGTAAAGCGCTTTATTGCCGAGAACGACATAAGCCTCTACACCATCGACGGCGTGGATATTGCCCGCGAGCTGGGCCTCGGCGGACGCATCAACACCATCCTTCAATCCGCGTTCTTCAAGATCGCCAACATAATTCCCGCCGATGACGCCGTAAAGTATATGAAAGACGCCGCCACCGCCACCTACGGCAAAAAGGGCGATGCCGTTGTCGCCATGAACCACGCCGCCATCGACCGCGGCATGACCGACGTCAAAAAGGTGGACTACCCCGTCGACGAGTGGAAAAAAGCCAGCGGAAGCATCCCCGTCAGCGTTGCCACCGGAAACCGCAAGGATCTTGTGGACTTCGTCAACACCGTGCTTTATCCGGTCGCCGCACAAAAGGGCGATTCCCTGCCTGTTTCCGCTTTTGCCGGGCGTGAGGACGGCACTCTGCCTCAGGGCACCGCTGCGTATGAAAAACGCGGTATAGCCGTCGATGTGCCCTCCTGGAAACCCGAAAACTGCATACAGTGCAACTTCTGCTCCTACGTCTGCCCGCACGCCGCCATCCGCCCTGTGGCGCTCAGCGACGACGAGCTGAAAAACGCGCCCGCCGGAATGAAGTCCATCCCGATGACGGGCGTCGCCGGAACTCACTTCGCCATGACCGTCTCCGTGCTCGACTGCACAGGCTGCGGCTCCTGCGTCAACGTCTGCCCCGGCAAGAAAGGCGAAAAAGCCCTCGTTATGGAGAGCCTGGACAGCCAGCTTCCCGAGCAGCAGAGCTTTGAATACGGCCTTGGCATAGATGAAAAACCCGCGGTGGCCGAAAAGTTCAAATCCGCTTCCGTAAAGGGCAGCCAGTTCAAACAGCCGCTGCTGGAGTTCTCCGGCGCCTGCGCTGGCTGCGGCGAAACGCCTTATGCCAAGCTTGTAACACAGCTCTTTGGCGACAGGATGTATATAGCCAACGCCACCGGCTGCTCCTCCATATGGGGCGGTTCCGCGCCGTCCACCCCCTACACCGTCAACAAGGACGGCAAGGGTCCGGCCTGGGCCAACAGCCTGTTCGAGGACAACGCAGAGTACGGCTACGGCATGTTCCTGGGCCAGAGCACCATCCGCAAGAGCCTGATCGAGAAGGTCTCCGACCTCGCCGAGAACGGCAAGAAGGAAGAAGTCCGCGCCGCCGCCAAGAAGTATCTTGAGACGGCCGACTGCGGCGAATGTAACGCCAAGGATACCGAAGCCCTTGTCGCCGCGCTGGAAGCCTGCGGCTGCGAGAAGGCTCAGGCTATATTGAAAGAGAAGGATTACCTCGCCAAAAAGTCCGTTTGGGCGTTCGGCGGCGACGGCTGGGCCTACGATATAGGTTTCGGCGGCCTTGACCACGTGCTCGCTTCCGGTGAGGATATCAACATCCTCGTGTTCGACACCGAGGTGTATTCCAACACCGGCGGCCAGTCCTCCAAAGCCACTCCTACCGGCGCTGTCGCCCAGTTCGCGGCGGCCGGCAAAGAGGTCAAAAAGAAGGACCTTGCCGCCATCGCCATGAGCTACGGCTACATCTACGTGGCGCAGGTGGCGCAGGGAGC
>CAYONL010000195.1:0-2274 GCA_964405305.1 uncultured Oscillospiraceae bacterium
TCCTGCGTTTTTGCCAAAACGTTGATCAGGGACAGATTGGCGGAATAAGACAAGTTATAGAAAAAACGCGCCAACAGATAACCGCCCGTTATGATCAGCGCGCTAACGCCGGGATTTCCCTCAATATGCAGAAAATGTACCACAAAGAAAACCGCGGCCAGCGGCGGGGCTATCACCAGATAGGAGCGGAGTTGACCCCATTTCATCCGGGGAACCAAGGTAAAGATGAGCCCGGTAATCAGCGAAAACACCAGATCCCCCATGCTCATCGCCAACATGGATACGCTTACCAGCCCAAGCGGGATCAGCGCCACATCCGTCATAAAGATGGAGAGGTATGTGTTCGACACGGAGGTCACGACACCCTCCCCCACATCGGCGGAGCCCCATAGCAGGAATCTCTTGCCAAGGCGTCCGTCTACAGCTTTTTTCATAGTCCCTGCGCCTCCCTCCAAAAACTCTCAGCCGCCTTTTTTCCTTGCTCTTTTCGACGAAATGATATAGTATCTACTTAAATTTGTAAAATAGCGTGTCTTAGGAGTTTTCCATAGGAAACAGCTATGAAACAGGAGGGAGTGGAGATTCCGTGACCCTGCAGCAGTTGAAATACGTCAACGAGGTGGCGCAAAAGCGGAATTTTGGAAAGGCCGCCGCAGCCATCGGCATCACACAGCCAACCTTATCTCAGCAGATCCTGTTATTGGAAAAGGAGCTCGGCGTTCAGCTCTTTATCCGCAACCGCAACGGTGTGACGCTGACAGATGCGGGAGCCGCGTTCATCGAACGCACACATGGCATCAATGACCAGATCAACGATTTGACCATGACCATGCAGGAATACGCTCATTTGTCCCGCGGCAACATTCGTATCGGTGTTATGCCAGCCTTTTCGTATGTAAACATCATCAACATGATCTCGACCTTCCGCAGGCTGTACCCCGGCATTGATATTGAGATCGTCGTGAATCAAAGCACTCATCTGTTGGACGGGCTTCTCAGCCACGTTTACGACGCCGTTTTTATCACTCACATTTTTAACGGCGATGGCAGCCCCGAAATTGAAATGCTTTCGCTCTCCTCCAGCCAGCTATTCCTGTTGATTCCCAGAGATCATCCCTTTGCCAAGCTTGATAGCATAAATCTGGCCAGTCTTGATCACAAAAAGGTGATCGTCCCGGTGGTCGGGTCCCCAGTGCGGACCGAACTGGATAAATATCTGAATTTTTTTAGGGTTCGGCCCAGTATCGTCTGTGAAAGCAGCAATATTGACACCCTGTTTCGCTGTGTACAAAATGGTCTCGGGTGCGCCTTTATCGACTATACGATCGCACGGAGCAGGCTCACAGACGATTTGGTCCTGCGGCCGATTTACCCGACTATCACAAGAGACATTTGTTTTGCCGTCATGAAGTCACACAGCACCATCCCCTCGTTGAAGACCTTCCGGGACTTCATCTTTGGCCTTTGTGGGAAGCTCTGACTGTTCGGGCCGTCATACGATATGGACCGCCGCACGCTGTCTCCGGAAGAGACCAGCGTGCGGCGTTTTCCTGCTTCGCCCTCATTTTCTACGGCGATTTAAGCATATAGACATTTTAGACAATTTTTTCTCAAAAAATATGTTTTTTCCCCATATTATTTCTTCAATTTTCTTATATAAATGCGTTTTTTATTCTTTTGTTCTGAAATATAGGTAAAAACTATTGAAATACGCAATTTGTAATTATTTGACTATATACTCGAAAATGTTATTATGACGCTACCCGGTGGTATTTACGGGAAAAAAAGGGAGGAGATGAGTCAAGGGATATGAGTGTTGTTTTTGAACCGCGGCAAGCCGCGCCGGTGTATCTGGAAACCGACGTGCTGGTCGTGGGCGGCGGTCCGGCAGGCACAGCGGCGGCAATTTCGGCCGCACGGGCTGGCGCAAAGGTAGCGTTGATGGAACGCTACGGCTTTCTTGGCGGACTTGCAACAGGCGGACAGGTGCTGATGATACCCAATCTGTCCAACGGCGCCGGTCTGCAGATGGGTGGGATCATTCAGGAGTGGATGGATCGTCTTGCCGTGCACCCCGGGGGTGTCTTGGGTCCCGGCCAGACAGACGCGGGGGCAACGCAGGGGCCGGCATACGAAAAGTGGAAGTCCATTTATGCCTGTTCCTGCAACGGAAGGCTGAACTATTCCCTGCGGATCGACTCCGAAATGGGTAAAGTGGTTCTCAGCGAAATGATGGAGGAGGCGGGCGTAAAGCTGCTGCTCCATTGCTGGGGC
>CAYONL010000196.1:0-2271 GCA_964405305.1 uncultured Oscillospiraceae bacterium
TACAGGGGCGATCGGAAAGCCCCTGTTTTAAAATCTGTCGGCGCAGCCGACACCTTATAAAACACAATCTAAAAAAACAGTACAGGTTCGCGTTCTCCGATGGAAATTATATAGAGTGAAAATTTTGTCGGGTCGTTAATTTGATATTATATTTGTCGGCGCCTTTTATTCCACAACCATGATGTATATTTTCGCGTTGACGCCGAAGCCAAACTTCACCTCGGCCTCATAGTTGCCGTAGGCCTTTATGTCCTCGGCAATATTTATTTTGCGCCTGTCCACCTCCACGCCGTACTGCTCCTTCAGCGCGGCGGCCACCTTCTCCGCGGTGACGGAGCCGAACAGCTTGCCGCCCGCGCCCGCCTTTTCCGTCAGCTTTACGGTCTTCTCCCGGACTCCGGCGGCGGCGTCCTCGGCGGCCTTTTTCTCCATGGCAAGCTTGCGGGCGGCGGCGTCGTCCCGGGCCTTCATCTCGCCCAAAGCCTGAGAGTTGGCCTCTATGGCCAGTTTTTTAGGAAACAGGAAATTGCGGGCATAGCCGTCCGCCACGTTTATAAGCTCGCCCTTTTTGCCGGAGCCCTTCACGTCCTGCGTAAGTATGACTTTCATTTTGCGCCCTCCTTGTAATGCTTTATCGGTGGATCATCCTGACGCCGGCCCCGCCGGCATATCTAAAGTCCCTCTGTTTAAAGCCCCTCCCGCCGGGAACGGTTCGTCTAAGCGTTGTCCCCGTGGCCCTCGCTGTTTTCAAAGTAATCGTCTATGGCCTGCAGCAGAGCGGCGTGGGCGGCGGATGGCTCTATATTCTTTATCTGCGCGCCGGCCATGGTCTGGTGCCCGCCGCCGCCCAAAGCTTCCATTATCACCTGCACGTTCACCGCGCCAAGGCTTCTGGCGGAACAGGAGACGCCGTCCCCCGCCTGAAACAGCACGAAGGAGGCGAGCACCCCCTGTATGGTCAGCAGCTCGTCGGCGGCCTGGGGCGCCACTATGGCTATATCGTCGTACTTGTCGGAAAAGGCCACGGCACAGCCCCTGTATATGTCCGCCCGCGCCACCACGGCCGAGCGGTGCTGGTACGTCTCCATGCTGTCCGCGAACAGCTTTTTGACTTTTATTGTGTCGGCTCCCATCCGGCGCAGCCAGGCGGCCGCCTCGAAGGTGCGCACCCCGGCCCGCATGGTGAAGCTCTTTGTGTCCAGTATCATGCCGGCGAGCAGGGCCTCCGCCTCCGTTTTCGACGGGCGGCAGCGGTCCCCGAAATACTGCATCAGCTCCGTCACCATCTCGCTGGCGGAGGAGGCGTTCGGCTCGTGGTAAAATATCACGGCGTTCTCGATGTAGCCCACCATACGGCGGTGGTGATCTATGACGACGACGTTCTTGCACTGGTCGAATATCTCCGGCGCCTCCAAAATGTGGCGCACGTGGGTGTCCACAATTATTAGCAGCGTCTCCGGCTCCACCAGCATGGCCGCCTGCTCCGGCGAAAGGAACAGGCCCTTGGCCCCATCCTCCTCCACCATTTCTATGGTCGGGCGGGCAAGGGTCGTCTTTTTGTCCACAACAATGTTTACGGGCTTTTCCATATAGCGGCAGGCGGAGGCCATGCCCACGGCCGCGCCCGTGCAGTCCAGATCGCCCGCCCGGTGCCCCATTATCAGGACGTTATGGGAGGAGGCGATAAGCTCCGACAAGGCGGCCGCCACCAGCCGTGTTTTCACCTTTGTGCGCTTTTCTATGGCCTTTGAAAAGCCGCCGAAGAACTCGTAGCCCGAGGCGTCCTTTACCGCGGCCTGATCTCCGCCGCGCCCAAGGCACATCTCCAGCGCCTGCGCCGCCATGGAGTCCAGCGCCGTCAGCGAGTAGTCGCCACGGCCCACGCCTATGGAAAGTGTGACCGGCAGCCCCTCCGTCGTGGTTATGGCGCGGGCGGCGTCCAAAATGCGGAACCGCTCGGCTATTATGCCGTCCAGATATTTTTCCTCCACCACCGCGACAAAGCGCGAGCTGGAAACTTTTTTGATAAAGCAGCGGTTGTTCGCGCCGAAATCCTCAAATATGCGCTCCACCTCGCCCATTATGCGGCTGCGCTCGCTCTCCCGGCTTCCGGCCAGCAGATCCTCTATGTTGTCCAGCACTATGCTCATGACGGCCGGGCGCGTCTCGTCAAATTTCTTTTTCAGCTTGTGCTCGCTTGTGCGGTCAACGAAATAGTAGGAGGTCAGCGCCTCCTCCGGCAGCCTTGACTCCACGGCGTAGACCGAATAA
>CAYONL010000197.1:0-2247 GCA_964405305.1 uncultured Oscillospiraceae bacterium
GGAAGCAAAGTGCCAAGAAGAGGACAAATAGCAAAACGTGACGTTTTACCGGATCCTATGTACAATTCCAAGATGGTCACCCGCCTTGTAAACAATATCATGCTGGACGGCAAAAAAGGCGTAGCCCAGAAGATAGTTTATGGCGCGTTCGACATAGTCAAGGAGAAGACCGGTAAGGACGGCATAGAAGCGTTCAACGAAGCGCTGGAAAACATCATGCCTATGCTCGAGGTCAAGGCTCGTCGTGTCGGCGGTGCAACTTACCAGGTTCCTATGGAAGTTCGCCCCGAACGCCGCGAGACACTGGGCCTTCGCTGGCTGACCGCGTATTCTCGCGCCCGCAATGAGCGCACCATGAAAGAACGTCTGGCCGGAGAGATAATGGATGCTCTCAACAGCACAGGCGGCGCTTTCAAAAAGAAAGAAGATACGCATAAGATGGCTGAGGCCAACCGCGCCTTCGCCCACTACAGATGGTAGTCGCGTGTCTTACGATAGAATAAATTTGTTTTGGATGTAAGGAGTTTTTATGCCAAGAGATGTTGCCCTTGAGCTGACCCGAAATATCGGGATTATGGCTCACATTGACGCCGGGAAGACCACCACGACCGAGCGTATTTTGTATTACACGGGCGTAAACTATAAGATGGGTGAGACTCACGACGGCAATGCCACGATGGACTGGATGGAAGAGGAGCAGGAGCGCGGTATAACCATAACTTCCGCCGCCACCACAGCCCATTGGAACGGCTACCGAATCAACATCATAGATACGCCCGGACATGTGGATTTTACAGTCGAAGTCGAGCGTTCTCTGCGAGTGCTGGACGGATCTGTGACCGTGTTCTGCGCCAAAGGTGGGGTCGAACCGCAAAGCGAGACCGTGTGGCGTCAGGCGAACAAGTATAAAGTTCCGCGCATGGCTTACATCAACAAGATGGATATCACTGGCGCGAACTTCTTCCATGTTATTGATATGATGGTGAGCCGCCTCAAGTGCAACCCGGTCGCTATCCAGCTTCCTATCGGAGCTGAATCCGATTTTGTCGGTATCGTCGATCTGCTTGAGATGAAAGCCTACATTTATAACGATGACCTGGGAATGGACATTACCGTCGCCGATATCCCGGAGGACATGAAGGACCTGGCTGAGGAATATCACGCCAAAATGGTCGAGTCCGCCGCCGAGATGGACGACGAGCTGATGGAGCGCTATCTGGAAGGCGAGGAGCTTTCCATTCCGGAGCTCAAATACGCCATACGCAAAGGCACCCTGGAAAACAAGCTCGTTCCCGTGTGCTGCGGCACGTCCTACAAAAACAAGGGCGTGCAGAAGCTGCTGGACGCCATTGTGGATTTCATGCCCTCACCGCTGGATATACCTCCGGTGGATGGCACCGACCCGCATACAGGCGAAGAGATCGTGCGTGAGGCGTCGGATGATGAGCCGTTCTCTGCGCTGGCATTTAAAATAGCCGCCGACCCCTTTGTTGGCAAGCTGTGCTTCTTCCGTATCTATTCCGGTACGGTCGACGCGGGCCAGGGCGTTCTGAATGCCACAAAAAATAAAAATGAGCGTATGGGCCGCATCCTTCAGATGCACGCCAATCACCGGAAGGATCTTGACACCTGCTACTGCGGCGATATAGCCGCGGCCGTTGGCCTCAAGCTCACCACCACCGGCGACACGCTCTGCGATTCCAAGCACCCGATAATCCTCGAATCCATGGAGTTCCCGGAGCCGGTTATCCGTCTCGCCATAGAGCCTAAAACAAAGGCTGGCCAGGAGAAAATGGCTCTCGCACTCGCAAGGCTGTCCGAGGAGGATCCGACCTTTAAGACCTACACCGAGCCGGAGACGGGACAAACCGTCATCGCCGGTATGGGCGAGCTTCATCTGGAGATAATCGTCGACAGGCTGATGCGTGAGTTCCACGTTGAAGCGAACGTTGGCAAGCCCCAGGTCGCTTATAAAGAGACGGTCCGCAAAAAGGTGCAGCAGGAGACCAAATATGCCCGCCAGTCCGGCGGTAAAGGCCAGTACGGCCACGTCAAGATCTACCTTGAGCCGAACGAAAGCGGCAAGGGGTACGAGTTCCGCAACGAGACGGTCGGCGGCTCCATCCCGAAGGAGTATATCCCCGCCATTGATCAGGGAATCCAGGGCGCCATGCTTTCGGGCGTGTTGGCCGGATACCCGGTGGTGGACGTCATAGTGACGCTGTACGACGGCTCCTATCACGAGGT
>CAYONL010000198.1:0-2245 GCA_964405305.1 uncultured Oscillospiraceae bacterium
GTCGCTTGAACAATTCTTAAATTAAATATTTGTCTAACTTTTTGGGGTCACTTCAGAAGCGCGGGCGTTTTTATTTTGTGGTTAAAATCAGAGCGCCAGCTTTACAAATACCTTTTTGCCCTTGCGGATAATAACTTCGCCGTCAAAGATGCCGCGGTCCAGCGCCGCGAACACGTCGGTGATCTTTTCGTCATTGACGGTTATGCCGCCCTGCTCTATAAGGCGTTTGCCCTCGCCCTTTGATTTCGCTATGCCGGCCTTCACCAACGCGTCGGTCACGGTCAGTCGTCCGTCGGCAAAGTCGTCCTCGGACAGCACTGCAACCGGCATGTTGTCGGTGGATGCCTTGGCAGAGAACAGCGCGCGCGCGCCATCAAGGGCCTTTTTAGCCTCGTCCTCGCCGTGCACTATCTTTGTCACCTCATAGGCAAGGCGCTCCTTGGCGGCGTTCAGCTCGCTTCCGGAAAGGTTTTTCTCCATCTCCTCTATCTCATCCACGGGGACGAAGGTCAGGAACTTGAGGCAGTTTATCACGTCGGCGTCGTCCACATTGCGCCAGTACTGGAAGAAGTCAAACGGGCTCGTCTTGTTCGGGTTTAGCCAGACGGCGCCGCCCTCGGTCTTGCCCATCTTTTTGCCCTCTTTGGTGGTCAGCAGTTTGAAGGTCATGCCCTGAACTTCCTTCTGCTCGATCCGGCGAACAAGCTCCACGCCGCCGATGATATTTGACCACTGGTCGTCGCCGCCCAGCTCCATGGTGCAGCCGTATTCCCGGAACAGGTGCAGGAAGTCGTAGCTCTGCATTATCATGTAGTTGAACTCCAGGAAAGTGAGCCCGCGCTCAAAACGGCTTTTTACGCACTCGGCCGTGAGCATCTTGTTGACGGAGAAGTGCGGCCCTATGTCGCGCAGCACCTCAATATACCCCATCTTCATAAGCCAGTCGCCGTTGCGGGCAACGATGCATTTGGAGACGTCGACTATCTGGTTCATCTGCTCCAGAAAACGGTCGGCGTTGTAATTGAACTCATCCCCGGTAAGCATCTTGCGCATGTCGGTCTTGCCGGTGGGGTCGCCCACCATGGTGGTGCCGGTACCCAGCAGCAGGATGGGCGTGTGGCCGGCGGCTATCATGCGGTTGATGACCATGAGCTGTAAAAAGTGGCCCACATGAAGGCTGTCGGCGGTGGCGTCGAAACCGATGTAGAAGGTGACCTTTTCATTCTCAAGCTTCTGCTTGATGGCCTCCGGGTGCGTCATCTGGGCGATAAGGCCGCGACGCTCAAGTTCCTCATAAATTGTCATTTATCTTCCTCCGTTTTATTAGTTTGATTTTTAAATATCAGCTTGCAGGGCGGCGGGTGAACCTGACCACGGGTACATTCGGCCGCTCCCGGTGTGCTCGTCTGCTCTTTGCCGTTTGGCGGTATGTTTCCGGGCGCGTGCTCACAAAGTCAGCTGCTTTGATTCCGCCGCATTCAACAAAAAAATATGCCCCCTGCCGGAAATCCGACAGAGGGCGAAATTCTCGCGGTACCACCTCTGGTTCACCGTCACCTCGCGGAAACGGCCTCAACGGGTCCTGTGACCCATGCGCGTTATACGGGCGCGCCTCCCTCCGGCTCCATGATCGTAAATCCATCCCGACGCCCATATTCCCTCTCACCGTCCGGGAACTCTCTGAATGGCGCGCGCCGTGACTCGCTCAATCACTTCACAGCCGAATGACTGGATTATAACTTATAAAATGCCGTTTGTCAACCACCGATAAGAAAATCGAGCACGTTCCAGCCGGTCTCCGTTTCGGCCCGGTACAGCTCAGTGTAGCCGCAGTTTGTGCATGAAACAGTTATGAATTTCTTGTTCTGAATGTCCAGCAGCTTCATAAGGTTGCTTCCGGTGGCCTGAAACTGGTCGCTTTCATACCTTGTGCACCCGCACTTTGGGCAGACATACTGTTGTTGTTCCATAGCGCATCCTTTCTCAGTTCCCGCTCAGGCGCAGCAGCTCCTCGGCGCTCCGCAGTAACGCGGACGTCTGGTCGCTGCCGCCCATGATACGGGCAAGTTCCTTTATTCTGTCGGCCCGCTCAAGGCTTGTTACTTCCGTGAACGTTCTGCCGTTTTCAAAGTTTTTCTTGATGAGCAGGTGCGTGTCGGCGTAGGCGGCCACCTGTGCCAGATGGGTCACGCAGATTATCTGTCTCCCTTTGGACACCTGCTTCAGCTTTTTGCCTATCTTCTGC
>CAYONL010000199.1:0-2233 GCA_964405305.1 uncultured Oscillospiraceae bacterium
TAAAACCTTGTTCTGCGGACAAAGCACGCAATCGTAAAATTCGTCATATACATATGCAGTCGCGCGGTAGGATCGGGGCTGAAAAGCGCTGGAAATCGCCCGGCAAAGAAGACAAGGGAAAAGAGAGAACACGGGAACTATCCAACGCATTTGAAGCTTGCACCATGGATGGCAAGGTCACTGTCTACAGCATGGCCGAGTATATGAATCTCAAAACAGATACCATAAAGCGCCGCCTGAAAGCCGACGGAGGATATTGGATAGACGGCGAACAGGTAGGTAAAAAAGAACCGGGCCATAAAGGGTGAAATATACTAAACGGAATATTTGACATTACTAATAGTATAATTTTGGGATTATAGCCGCTATTTTTCCTCCGTCCCAATTTCCCGATTTCGGAAAATAGCGCATTTTCCTACGAAATCCGGACGGAAAATAGCCTATATACTACGTATATATATTTTTCCGTCCGTGTATGTGTGGGGTATCCCGTGGTGTGGGGCTCAGAAGTCGCCCACACCCACGGGTAGCCCTCCCCACACACAAGGCCAAAAATAAAGGAGTGATCTTTGAAATGACTTTTTTTCTGCCGATGAATCCACCGACCGTTACCCATCACGACAAGGAGCTACACGCCTACATGAAAAGCGGTAAGCCTCATGCGGTGCTTCACGATTCTGCGGCGTTGCGGGACGCCAGGGCGAAGCTTCACGCGGCGCTGGCACCGCAACGGCCGCCGGAGCCGCTGATGGGCGCGATAAGATTACAGGTCAAGTGGCTGTTTTACTCCGAAGACAAAAATGATGGCGAATATCGAATCACAAGGCCCGACACGGACAACCTGGACAAGCTGCTAAAAGATGTGATGACGGATTTGAAGTACTGGCAAGATGACGCCCAGGTCGCCTGCGAGATCATCGAAAAATTCTGGGCACGAACTCCTGGAGTCTTTGTTTGTGTGGAGGCGATCAACCCATGAGCAAGAAACCCGTCGTTCTCTATATGGCCGTGACCAGCGACAAGTACGAGCTGCCGCTGGCGGTGGCGGAATCCGCTCCCGAGCTGGCCGCCATCATGGGGGTGAGCCGGAGCACCGTGTACTCCTCCATAAGACGGTACGAGCGCGGAGGAACGCAGCGGTCGAAGTACGTAAAGGTGGTGGTAAGATGACGCCCACCTGCAAGAGCTGCATACACCCGTGTAAGTACGAGCGCGAAGGCTGGTGCCCAAACCACACCACCAGGCTGCAGGCTACAGCCCTGATGGAAAGGCTTAAAAAGAAGAGACCTGTTATCGAAAGGAGAAATGACGATGAGGGAACATATTTTTCGAGGCAAGCGTGTTTCCGCTCTCCGTGCGCAGGAGAAAGAGCCGTGCGAGTTCTGCGGCAGAGGAAAACCAATAAAAGCGTTTACGGTGTTGCAACCATCCGGAATTCAGTACGGAACATCCGTAAAAGCCATGTTTTGCCCCATGTGTGGCAGAGCGCTGAAAGGAGAAAAGGATGGCTAAGATTAACTGCCAATGCAGCAACTGCGGCAAGTGCTTTACAACGATAGCCTTTCCGGGAGTGCCGGAGGCGATGTTTTTTGACGAGGGATACAGAGCCAACGGGGACGCATTATACTGTCCGGATTGCGTCAAGACGTGGGAGGAACGCAACGGCGCGGAATTTGACGAGCAGTATAAAGACCCTCCGCACCTGTTTGCCATGTGGTGGAACAAGACGGTGGAGGCGCAGACAGACAGGAAACACCTGAAAAAATATATGACGCTTGCGAACGGTAATAGGATGAATAACGATCTGATAAGCAGAAGCGCGTTATTGGGAAAAGTGCATTGGGTAGCCGGAGAAGGCACAAGCGGCAGAGTGTATGTAAGTGATATAAATGAGGCTCCCGCCGTGGACGCGGAGCCGGTGAGACACGGGATATGGACGAGTATAGCCGACGGCGATATGGCGGAGTGTTCGGAGTGCGGCGAGTGCTACGACACAGAGACGGAGGGCGTTATAGAGTTCTCCAAGTTTTATCGTTTTTGCCCTTCCTGCGGCGCAAAGATGGACGGAGGTGCGACCGATGAAACATGACTTTACACCGACAATCACCCTGCTGCTGGCCCTGCTGGTCGCATGGGCGGCTCTTGTGCTTGTAGTGCTGGGCGTCAAGGCTTTTGCGTTTGAGCACGTGGAGGAAAGCCCTATAGAGCAGGCTTTTGACGAGGCAGCCGATAC
>CAYONL010000200.1:0-2164 GCA_964405305.1 uncultured Oscillospiraceae bacterium
TATAAGGGGCAGGCTCTCCACCGTTCCGGTCACGTCGCGCAGGGCATAAAAAATCTTGTCGGCCCGGGCAAGGTTGCCGGTCTGACCGATCACGGCAAGGCCTTCGGAGCGGACGATGTCGAAAAAGCGCTCTCTGTCCATGCTCACCGAAAGGCCGGGAATGGACTCCAGCTTATCGAGTGTTCCGCCGGTGTGGCCAAGGCCGCGCCCGCTCATTTTGGCTACGGGAACGCCGCAGGCGGCAACTATGGGACCCACGGCCAGGGTGGTTTTGTCGCCGACGCCGCCGGTGCTGTGTTTGTCCACCTTTATCCCGGGAATGGGCGAAAGATCCACCATGTCGCCGGAGCGCGCCATTTTGTCCGTAAGCACAGCCGTCTCGCGGGCGCTCATACCGCGCAGCAGCATGGCCATCAGCATCGCGGAGATCTGATAATCGGCTATATCGCCGGAAACGGAGCCGTTCACGAAAAACGCTGTCTCGTCGTCGGACAGAGCGCCGCCGTCTCTCTTTTTAATTATCAGGTCAACAATATGCATTGCGAAGCCCCCTTCGTTCTGATATACTATAATATATCACAGGAGCATCCGCCGGGCAACATAAACCGCTGTGGCAAAGCGTGTTTTGACAGGCGCCGGCAAAGACTGCTGGTTTATATTATCTATATTATATAATTCTGCAAATTGAATAAATAACTGCTTGACAAACCAAGGTTATAAATATATAATAATCTGCGTGGCATTGCGGGGGATTGGTATGATTATTGAGCTAAAGGATATCTTTGATGCGCCCGGTTACTCCATTCCTTTTGACGGAGAGGTGAGCCTTTCCGACGTTGAGGTTTGGGGGGCCAAGCCGTTCAGGACTCCGGTGCATGTCTCCGGTGTGCTCCAGAACCGTTCCGGCGTCGTATCGATGAAGTATTCCGCTGATTTTACAATGGAATATGAGTGCGACAGGTGCCGGAAGGAAACCCGGAAGGATGAGACGCGCGAATTCTCACATTGGCTTGCAAGAAAGCTTGAGGGCGACAATGAGGATGAGGAGTATCTTATCGTGCCGGGGATGGAGCTTCCGATGGACGAGCTCGTGATGGCCGACATTACGCTTGAGTTGCCGTTCAGGCTGCTCTGCCGCGAAGACTGCAAGGGGCTGTGCCCCATTTGCGGAGCCGATCTCAACGAGAGGACCTGCGATTGCTCTGATAAACAAATCGACCCTCGCCTGGAATCGTTAAAAAAGCTGCTTGAAAGCTGATTTCGACTGCTGAAATGTGTAAGGAGGTGCTCACATGGCGGTACCGAAAAGAAAGGTCTCGAAGGCAAGAAAGAATAAAAGACGTTCCAACGTCTGGAAGCTGGCGGCCCCGGTGTTTTCGCGCTGCCCTCAGTGCGGAGAGCTGAAACTGCCCCATGTAGTCTGCAAAAACTGCGGATACTACAAAGGCAAAGAGATCATCCATGTGGAAGAAGCCTAAATGGACAAACGGGAGAGGGTCAAACCCCTCTCTTTTTTGTTACAAATAACGACTGGATTTGCGGTTGCTGCTCTGCTATAATTGTTTTTTAACGGAAGGAGGCCGGCAAAGTTGGCTGTAAAAGTATTATCTGTGGATGCCGGATCACCGGCCGAAAAAATGGGTATGAGAGCCGGAGAGACGCTGGTTTCGCTGAACGGCCACGTCATCAGGGACGTGCTGGATTACCGCTTTTATATGATGGAGCGCAAACTTGTGGCGGTCATGGAGAACGAGGCCGGAGAGCGGCGTGAGGTACACGTAAAAAAGGGCGAATATGACGAGCTGGGGCTGGAGTTTGAGACGTACCTGATGGATTCCGAGCACTGCTGCCGCAACAAGTGCATATTTTGCTTTATAGATCAGATGCCGCCGGGCATGCGCGAAAGCCTGTACTTTAAGGACGACGACAGCCGGCTGGGTTTTCTTTTCGGAAATTACGTGACGCTCACAAACATGTCGGAGGACGAGATCGACAGGATAGTAAAAATGCGCCTTTCGCCGGTCAATGTCTCGGTCCACACCACGAATCCGGCGCTGCGCGTAAAAATGATGGCGAACCCGAACGCGGCCGCCTCGCTGGGGTATCTTAAAAAGCTCGCTGACGGGCATATAGCGCTCCACACGCAGATAGTGCTCTGTCCCGG
>CAYONL010000201.1:0-2152 GCA_964405305.1 uncultured Oscillospiraceae bacterium
GGCGTGCTCGCTTTTGCCTACAAGGTGCTCAAGGCTTTCGTGCTCCTGCTCAACGTCTCCACAAACGCCGTGCTCAAGCTGATCGGGATAGATCCGAAAAATGAGCCGGAGCAGGTGACCGAGGAAAATATCCGCATGATGCTGGACGCCGGCAACGAAAAGGGCGTCATACAGGAAAGCGAGCGCGAAATGATAAACAACATTTTCGAGTTCGACGACCGAACCGTGGGCGAGGTGATGACCCACCGCACGGATATGACCGCTGTGGAGCTGGACGAAGACATAACCGAGGTTGTGGAGGTCACCATAGCGGACGGCTATTCGCGCATACCGGTATACGACGACACTATAGATGATATAAAGGGCGTTATTTATGCCAAGGACCTGCTGGCGCTGATAGGCGACAAGGGCTTTAAAGGCCGCAAGGTGGCGGATTTCCTGCGCCCGGTCTGCTTTGTGCCGGAGTCCAACTCCTGCCGCGAGGTGTTTATGCAGTTCCAGCAGAATAAGACGCAGCTGGCCATAGTTGTGGATGAATACGGCGGCACCGCCGGTATTATCTCCATGGAGGACCTGATAGAGTCCGTCATGGGCAACATACAGGACGAGTACGACAACGAGACGGAGGAGATCTCGAAGATAGACGAGGACAACTTCGATTTCGAGGGCAGCGTCCAGTTGGAGGACATAGTTGATCTGCTGGGCATAGAGCTGCCCGATGAGGACGCGGATTACGACACGTTGGGCGGCCTGATAATAGATATACTGGGCCGCATACCCGACGAGGACGAACACCCGATGGTGACAGTGGACAACGTGGAGTTTACCGTGACCGAGATGGAGGAGCACCGCATAGCCCGTGTTCGCGCCCACATCCTTCCGAAACCCGAGCCGGAGGATGAGGACGAGGACGACGCGGAGAAGGATCGAGACTGATAAAAGAAAAAACGTACTGCGTATTGATAAAAATGGCGGGCTTTCATCCTGGGATGACGGCCCGCCTTTTTCTTATGCTGTTTGGATTTGGTTCTCTATGCCATTCAGGCTTTGTCCTCCATGGCGTTTATGCGCAGGCCGTCGGAGCTTTTCGCTCTGTGTTGACGCCGAGCACGCCCGAGTCCGAAACCGGAGCACCCCGTTCTGAAAAACATTTTAAAAGAGGCAACCGGGGTCAGTTCGGCGCCCGCTCGATAGGCGTTATAAAATAAACGCCCGGCGGCTTTTCTGGAAAAAGTCACTGGGCGCCGCTGTCTGTATGGGGCTGTTTTCAGGCTTTGTCCTCCATGGCGTTTATGCGCAGGCCGTCGGCCGTTTTTACGAAGGTGATGACCGAGGTGTACGTGGTGTCGTAGTTAATATAGTCTATCTCGGCGACGCAGCCCTCGTCCGTCTCGTCAACTATCACGATGGTGGAGAGGTTCCAGTCCTGACTGAGGCCGCCGCCCTGACCGATATCCTCACAGAGCTTGCCGTCAACATCCTTATACCGCGCGCCGGGCACAGCGTCCAGACCGTAGACGTAAAATCTCTCCTGAGCATATTCCGGAGTGAAAACCCTTTCGGTGTAGGTCTTGAGCGCGGCCACATCGGAGAAGCGCTCATCGGTAACAGGCACGAAACACTGGTAGTTCTCATCCGGCACATACTCGCCCTCGCCAACGGGAAGGCCGCCGCCCTGCCAGATGTTTTCAATATCGGATTCGTTGCCCATGACGGAGGCTATTTCGGCGGCGGTGTCCATGGCGGGCGCGCTTTCGGACTGCGACGGCGTCTCGGCGGGCGCGCTTTCGGACTGCGACGGCGTCTCGGCGGAGTTCTCGGCCGGCTGGGACGACGGCCCGTTGCCGGAGCAGCTAGCCAGGGTCAGCATGGCGGCGGCAAGGATAAGTGCAAATACCTTTTTCATTTTGTTCCTCCTGTTTGATGCTTTGATTTGTTGGTTGTCCGGCAAGCGCCGCTGCACGGCGGATAAAAAAAACGCCCGCCCGATGGCCGCTCCGGGTTGCGGCGCAAAAAATCCCATATAAATTATAAGCGCGATTTGCTAATATTTCATGCTCTGCCAAAACTTATTAATAATACAGCGCCCTTCACAAATTTGGACCGCCCCAAATTGTGCGGACAGCACAAAAAGCGCCCTATGTAGGAAAAT
>CAYONL010000202.1:0-2146 GCA_964405305.1 uncultured Oscillospiraceae bacterium
TAGAGCTTAAGGATTTTCTTGGTTTCGCGGAAAAAGTACACAACAAGTGGTGATTAAATGGATTTTTTTATAAGACCGGTAAGGCCGGAGGACGCGGACGATATAAACATCATGCGCCGTCAGCCGGAGGTGGCCCGCTGGATGATGTCCCTGCCCTCGGAGCGAGTGGAGTCGTCCCAAAACTTTATAGGCAACCTGCGCCCCAACAACCATGAGTTCGTCGCGGTGATGACGCTCTCCGGCGGACAGGAGCGGGTGATAGGCATAGCGGGGCTGGAGGTGGGCGCGCGCCCGCGAATAGCCCACACGGCCACCATGGGCATCTGCGTACACAGGGACTACCAGGACAAGGGCGTCGGCTCAAAGCTCATGGAGGCGCTGCTCGACCTGGCGGATAACTGGCTGCGGCTTGTCAGGGTGGAGCTGCAGGTCTACGCCGGGAACGAGCGGGCCATACATCTTTACGAAAAGTACGGCTTTGAAAAAGAGGGGCTGCTGCGCAAGGCGTCGATACAGGACGGCGAATATGTGGACGAGTATGTGATGAGCCGCATACGCCACGTCTGACGGAGGAAAACATGGCTGAAAATTTGACCATATCCTGCCCCTGCCTGTTTGGGCTCGAAAGCGTGCTTTCGGACGAGGCAAAGCGCATGGGCGCGCAAAACGTGACGGCGGAGGACGGGCGGGTGCTGTTCGAGGGCTCGTTCGAGGACGCCGTTCGGGCAAACCTGCGCCTTCGCACCGCGGAGCGGGTGCAGATAGTCGTCGCCTCCTTTGAGGCAAGGACGTATGAGGAGCTGTTTCAGGGCACGCTGGCCGCGCCGTGGGAGAGGTTCATAGGCCGCGGCGAGGCGTTCCCGGTAAAGGGCCGCACGGTGAAAAGCCAGCTGCACAGCATGTCGGACTGCCAGTCCATCATAAAAAAGGCCATATCCAAGCGGCTGGGCGGCGCGTACCACGAGGAGTGGCTGGATGAGAGCGGCCCCACGGTGCAGGTGCAGTTCATGCTGCTAAAGGACCGCGCCCTGCTGATGCTGGACACCTCCGGCGACGGCCTTCACAAGCGCGGCTACAGGCAAAACGCGCTGGAGGCTCCGATAAAGGAGACCATAGCCGCGGGCATAGCCGACCTCATGCATGTGCGGGAGGGCTGCACCGTCTGCGACCCCATGTGCGGCTCCGGCACGCTGCTCATAGAGTCGGCGCTGAAAGCTCTAAAAATAGCGCCGGGCATAGCCCGCCATTTCGCGGCGGAAAAGTGGGCCTGCTGGCCCGAAAAGACCTGGAAGGAGCAGCGGGAGCTCTGCCTTTCCGAGGTGAGGCGGGACAACGAGTTTCGCGCCGTCGGCTACGACATAGACCCGGAGGCCGTGCGCCTTACGCTGGAAAACGCCAAGACCGCCGGCGTCATCGACCGCTTTACGGTGGAGCGCCGCGACGTGCGCGAGTTTAAAGCGCCGGACGCCGAAAAGCTGGTGGTGCTCTGCAACCCGCCCTATGGCGAGAGGATGCTGGACGTGCAGGAGGCGGAGGAGCTTTACGCGGCGCTGGGGCGGGTGCTCGTTTCCGGCGTCGGGCGCAGCTTCTGCGTCATTTCGCCCGACGAGCAGTTCGAGCGCATCTTCGGCCGCGGGGCCGACAAGCGCCGCAAGCTCTACAACGGCATGATAAAGTGCCAGTTATATATGTATTATAAGGATAGTCATTAGACATTAGACAGGGGTCAGGAGACAGGAGACAGGAGACAGGAGTCAGAGCTCATTGTCCCGCGCCGCTGTGAAGTTTACACAACATTATAATGAGGGCGTTCATCCGAAGGGGTCTTAGGGGGCGATCGGAAAGCCCCCTAAATAAAGATGCGCCGCAGGCACCACTTAAAAAGCCAAACTATCAATTACAAATAATCATAATAAAAAGCCGCGCCGGTTATCTTTCGTCGCTGAAAGACAGCCTGCGCGGTATTTTTTAAGTTTGTGTTTTAAGAGGTGTCGGCTTCGCCGACAGATTTTAAAACAGGGGCTTTCCGATCGCCCCTGTAATACCCTTCGGCCGTCGCCCCTGTTTGTGAGTTAGAGAGAATCTATCATTTTGGGAACCCGTTCTCCTGTACCGCCTGACTCCTGTCTCCTCACGCCTGACTCCT
>CAYONL010000203.1:0-2138 GCA_964405305.1 uncultured Oscillospiraceae bacterium
ATAAAGAACTGCTCGGCAATCATATCAAGACCTGCGTAGCCGATGGCATCCGGGCGGATAACGACGAAGTAATTGATGAACTGGTGAAAACCATACAAAAATTGATGAAATGAGGTAAGAGGACATGACAACACTGAAAGTACCCGATATGCACTGTGAAAAATGTGTGGAACGAATTACGAGCGCACTGAACGGCGCTAAAATAGCATTTCAGATCTCCTTGAAAGACAAGACCGTCTCCATTGACGGGGATGAAAGCAATGTAGACGTTGCTATTGAGGCATTGGATGACCTGGGATTTGATGCGGAAAGATAACGTGCGTCACAAGCGGCCAAGCAGGAATTTGAATTGAAACTAATTATGTTTCTTTTAGCAGGCTTGAAATATAGTCTGCTATTTTTTGCTTTCAGAATTATGTAGGAAAAAATCTTGGCTATACCCAGCCGCCGCTATGTACTTCACACACATCGCCCTATACTTTTTGGGCGTTCAAATTACCTTGGGATAGAGCGTAAACTAGGTTTTGTTTACGCTCTATTCTTGTTAATAGGATGTCATAAACTACATAGGGGGAATAACCATATCGTTTAGCTTTTCCGTAGTGACTTGTAAAATGATATAGGGTGATATGATAATGCACAAAAAAGACAAATATGACTTTTCGGCCTTCGGGCGGGCCATAAAGGAAGCGCGCGAGAGCATGGGATGGACACGGGAGCGGTTGGCACAGGAAGTGGACCTTGCGCCCCGCTATATCATGTCTATTGAAAACAATGGGCAACATCCGAGCTTTCAGGTTTTCTATATTCTTGTTACTCTTTTTGATATATCGGTAGATCAATTTTTTTATCCTCGTAAAAACATAGAAAAGACAACGCTTCGCCGCCAGCTTGACAGTCAGCTTGACAAGTTGGATGAGACGGACTTAATTATCGTGGCCGCTACTGCAACAGGAATACAGGAAGCAAAGGAAGCAAAGGTATAAGCCTCTATTTCTTTGGCTTTATCGGGGATCATGAGATTACATCTTTTTGGCTTGTTTGGCTGAACTGATGGCTCTGATACAGCAAAAAATAAAAGAAATGCGGAAACGGCACAGGAAGGCTGGGTGTTTTCCACCCAGCCTTTCTTTTTGATGTGCCTTTTATTCTGTGTAGGGCCGTCCAAATCCCCATATAGGATAGTTGCCGCTTTCCCACAGATCACGCACCAGCACGCGCCCTTTAGAGGAACTGGCCTCCATGACCTTGCCATTGCCAACGTAGATGCCGACGTGGTGGATCTCTTTCCATCTACTGCAACCTGGACAGCCAAGGTTTTGCCAGAACACCAGGTCGCCAGGCTGAAGCTCACCTCGGCCCACCATATAGCCGTTGTCGTAGCACCATTTGGCCTGTCCCGCCGCATTGGTTCGGGACGCGCCCAGGGGTGAGCTTGTCTGGCTGAGGCACCAATAGGCAAATCCTGAGCAGTCAAACTTATTCGGGCCGCTCGCGCCCCAAACATACGGGCACCCGACCTTGGTCAGCCCGGCCTTGACCACCTCCGCACCGGTCGTGCCGACGGGCAGACCGGACACAATATCGGCCATGTTCACGCCGTCCCACACGTCCACGCCGGTGATAGCGGCAAACAGGGCAGCGTACTCGGGCTGCATCAGCTCGTCTAAAAGCTCGCGCTGCTCCCCATTCATATTATAAAAGTCCGCTGCTTCCTCGTAGGATAAGCTGGTGATGCGGACACGGATGATAAGCGTCGTAGTAGTGACGGTTTCCTCCTCGCCCTCGTCGTTTACCTCGGTATGCGTTTCGGACTGCACCTCCGTGCTATATGCCACTTGGTTCATATCATCAAAATACGCCTTGAGCTTTTCCAGCTTTTCCGGTGTAATGGTCACAACCTCGGTGCCCGCCTCTGCGTCGGTATTGAGCAAGACGGCGTATACGGCCAGTACGTCGCTCCAGTTGTTGACATGGGCGCTGTCGCCGTCGCCATCCCCCTCATAGATGATTTGCACCTCGTCGTAGTCGCCGCCCGCCTTGAGCTGTTCAAGCTTCGCGTCGATCCTGGCCTGAAATCCGGCGCTGATCTCGCTGACCGCTTCGGACATGGGCTGGCCGTCCGTTTCATTGGAAAA
>CAYONL010000204.1:0-2022 GCA_964405305.1 uncultured Oscillospiraceae bacterium
TTTTGCTTCTTGTTGTCTTCTTCCAATTTGGCGCCTCCTTTCAGTTTACACGCACGCGGGGATCGACCACGGCGTACAGGATATCGGACAGCAGCGTGCCCACCAGCGTGAGCAGCGCCATAAACACCAGGTAGAACATGGAGAACGGTATATCGCCGCTGATCATGGCCTGATAGGATATCCAGCCTATGCCCGGTATCTGGAACAGAGTTTCGGTTATCATGGCGCCGGCGAACAGACTCGGCAGAGTTCCGCCCACCAGTGTCACTATCGGGATAAGGGTGTTGCGGAAGGCGTGGTAATTGACCACCCGGCTCTCCGAAAGGCCCTTTGCTCTGGCGGTGCGGATGTAATCGGAGTTGAGCACCTCGAGCATATTTGTACGGGTGTAGCGCATAAGGAAGCCTATGCTCACGATCGTAAGCGTTACGATGGGCAAGACGTAGTGGTGCGCCACATCCAGAAACTGTCCAAACGGTGAAAGCTGCGTGTAATATCGGCCCACCTTTCCGTAAAGGTCAAACCAGTTTAGCTTTACGGCGAAACCGTATTTCAGCAGCGTTGCAAAGAAAAATGTCGGCAGCGATATGCCTATCAGGGCGAACACCGTCACGGCGTAGTCCGTCTTGCTGTACTGCTTCCGGGCCGCCAAAATGCCGAGCGGTATTGCTATTACAAGCTCCAGAACAAGGGAGATGGCTCCCAGAACAAAGGAGTCCCATATGACTTCCTTAAACTTGGTTATAACGGGAACGTTATAATACCAAGAGTCGCCGAAATCGCCGGTTATGGCCGATCTCAACCACACAAAAAAGCCCTGTATAATACCGGTATCCATGCCGTACAGAGCATTGAGCTGCGCCAGTATCTCGCTGTAGCTTTTTGAGCCGGGCAGCGAGGAACGTTGACGCGCCAGATTTTCAATATATGAGGTGGGCAGAGCGCGCATTATGCCGTAGCAGATAAGCGAGACGCAAAAAAGAATTAGCACGCTCAACAGCAGTCGCTTAATAAGAAATTTCCGCATGATTCATCAACTTCCAGATTTTTATTGGTGCATAATACAGAATACCCGGCGGACCCGTTTTTACGCGAGTCCGCCGGTTTTGCCATTGTAAATGTGCCGTTTTGGCTCCAAAAACGCTGCTTACTTCATCTCTATGAGCTGGATATCAGAATACCAGTTCCAGAAAGTGGTGATGTCAGGAGTTACAGTGTCAACATTGATACGCTCGGAGCTGAATATGATCATATTCTGTCTCTGATAAGTCGGAATCTCGCAGGCCCAGTCAACAATGAGGTCGAGGCAGGACTTGTAGGTGGCTTTGCGGTAAGCCTGGTCGTCGGAAGCACGGGCGTCCACGATCAGTTTGTCAAGCTCGGCGTCGTCAATGTGGTAGTGGTTGGAGTCGGAGCCGCCTCTGCCAACGATGCCGGAGGAGTGATAAGTCTGATACATATCGGGATCTATGGTCGCCTGCCAGGCGGCGGTCCACATCTCCTGAGTACCGGCATCAAGCGCATCCCACAGCAGGGAGGAGTCTGTCAGGTCGTTGACCTTCAGCTCCATGCCGATGGTGGCAAGAGCCTCGGAGGTGCTGGACAGGATACCAAAGGCCGGATGGTCGCCGATGCCGTCGCCGGGGATCATTACCTCGTAGGACAGTTTGGCGCCCTCGGGGGCAGCGGTCAGCTTGCCATCGGTAACGGTGTAGCCGGCAGCCTCAAAGAAGCCCAGGGCAGCCTTGATCGCGGCGGCGTATTTGTCATCCTGAGTCATTTCGGAGGTGTAGATCGGATCGCCGTTCACATCGACGGAGTAAGCGACCTTATAGCCAGCATCGGCCGGCTGAGGAGCAGCCCAACTGGTGTTGGAGATCGGGTAGTTGATGACGGAGGCGGCGTCTCCATAGTAGGAGTCGATGGCCACGTCACGGTAAACGGAGTAAACGGTCGCAAAGGCTTTACGCAGGTTCTTGGAGGCGTCGGAAGCCGAGTCTCCGCCCACGTTCACGGTGTCGG
>CAYONL010000205.1:0-1939 GCA_964405305.1 uncultured Oscillospiraceae bacterium
TGTCCTTGCTCTACCTGTAAACTATGTTATTACTCTATACATATTATCCGCCCGAGCCGCCCGGCGAAACGCAAACAAACCGTTCGGACGCGGCGTTATTAACCCCTGTATGGGCGGATATTATCCGCCCGAGCCACTCGGCGAAACGCAGAGCGAACCGTTAGAACGCGGCGTTATTAACCCCTGTAGGCGCGGATATTATCCGCCCGAGCCGGCGAAACGCAAACGAACCGTTCGGACGCGCCGTTATTAACCCCTGTAGGCGCGGATATTATCCGCCCGAACCGCCGAAACGCAGAGCGAACCGTTAGGACGCGGCGTCCGTTTTTACGCGGGAACGGGGGAGGGCGGCTCCATACACAAAAAAATAAGGCGGGCCTTCATGCGCGAAGGCCCGCCTGTTTTACTTTTTTTACGCCGCTCAGTGCTCCTGGAAAAACTCTATCTCCTCGCCAACCGGGCCGACGCAGAAGGCTATCCTTGCGCGAAACGGCGGCTCGGAGGGAATGGCTATCTCCTTCGGCTCCACCGTCACCTTGTAGCCGGCGCGCCTGGCGGCCTCGGCACAGCCGTCCGCGTCGTCGGTGCCCAGCGCGAAATGACGCACCGCGCCCTGAGAAAGCCGCTCCGGCGCATTGGCGAATATCTCTATGAGGCTTTCGCCCGCGCGGAACATTATACCGGAGCCGGAGCCCTCGCCCCACGCTCTCTCCACCGCAAGGCCCAGCACATCCCTGTAAAACTCCACCGTCTTTTCAAATTCCTCCGGCCCCTCGCATTTCAGAGCCACGTGATGCATCCCTTTTATAAGCGCCATATCTCAAACCGCCTTTTTTCGTTTCTGCGCGGACTTCGCCGTGCTCAAAACAATTATAGCAGTTCGTGCCGCGCCGCGCAAGGCATGCCGTGCTCAAATTTCACGAAATGGGGGAGCGCCGCGGCTTTTTGGTGCTCAGGCCAGGCCAAAAAGCGCCAGCACCACGCCGTAGATAACGCTTGCCGTTACGCCGTACACCAGCACAGGCCCCGCGATGGTGAACATTTTCGCGCCCAGCCCAAGGATTAGCCCCTCGCTTTTAAACTCCATGGCGGGGGAGACCATGGCGTTGGCAAAGCCGGTTATGGGCACCAGCGTGCCGCCTCCGCCCAGCTTCGCAATGTCGTCGTAAACGCCGAGGCCCGTAAGCAGCGCGGAAAGAAAGACCAGCGTGACCGAGCACGCAGCGCCGGCGCCGGCCTTATCCAGCCCGACATACGCGTAAAACTGAAGCAGCCCCTGTCCCAGCGCGCAGATCGCCCCGCCGATCAAAAACGCCAGGGTCAGGTTCCGCAGGCTGTTTGTGGGCGGGCTGACCTTCTCGTTTAGTTTTTTATATTCCTCCGGCGTCATCCCATCGCTTCCTTTTCATTTTGTGAGTTTATTGTGCGCGGCGCTGGAAAGAATATTCGCGTCGGCTCTGCGGCGGCAAAACCGGTACATATTTTAAAAACGGGAGGCGGCGCGTTGGACAAGAGGTTCAAGTGGCTGAAAGCGGCGGCGGCGGGCTTCTTTTCAGGGCTTTTGGGCGGAACCTTCGGCGCGGGCGGCGGGATAGTCGCGGTGGCGCTCTTAAAAAAATGCGGCCTCAGCGCCAAGGAAGCCCATGCCACCTCCGTCGCCGTCATGCTGGCCCTGTCCTGCCTGAGCGCGGCCCTGTATATTGCTGCCGGGCGCTGCTCGATTTCGGACATAAAACCGTTTCTTCTTCCCGGCGTGCTCGGCGCGGCGGCGGGCGGCGCGTTTTTTTGCCGGATAAAGACCGTGTGGCTGCGGCGCTGCTTCGGCCTGCTGCTCATCGCCGCGGCTGTAAGGCTGCTGGTGGGATGAGGATTGGCGGCGGGCATCCGGGCGGATAATATGTATAGAGTAATAACATAGTTTACAGGTAGAGCAAGGACA
>CAYONL010000206.1:0-1919 GCA_964405305.1 uncultured Oscillospiraceae bacterium
GGCCGTCTCCAGCGTTGAGAAGACCAACTCCGAGGAGATGGGCAAGATAACCGGGAACCTGAACGTGCCCGGTATGTTCTGAGGCCGTGGCATACAACGTTCTGCCGCTGACGAAGCTGACGGAGCATTTTGAGCGTCTGCCCGGAATTGGGCGGAAAAGCGCGCAACGGCTGGCTTTCCATATTATCCATATGCCGGAGGCCGACGCCCGCGACTTTGCCAACTGCATAATTGAGGCCCGGGAGAAGATACGCTACTGCGATGTCTGCAAAAACATCACGGACAGCGAGCGCTGCTCCATCTGCCGCGACGAGGGGCGTGACAAAAGCGTCATCTGCGTTGTGGAGGACCCCAGGGATGTGCTGGCGTTTGAGCGGACACGGGAGTACAACGGGCTTTACCACGTGCTGGGCGGGCTTATCTCGCCCATGGATGGCGTGGGCCCGGACAGCTTGTTTATAAAGGAGCTGCTGGCCCGGCTGGAGGACGGCGCGGTGAAGGAGGTCATTATGGCCACCAACCCCACCGTGGAAGGCGAGGCCACCGCCATGTATATTTCACGGCTGCTGAAACCGCTGGGCGTTTTGGTCACGCGGCTCGCCTACGGAATACCGGTCGGAGGAAATCTGGAGTACGCCGACGAGGTGACGCTTACCCGCGCCCTTGACGGCAGAAGCGCCATATGATTTTCAGAGAGGTAAATTTACGGTGCTCAAAAAGCTGTTTACAAAAGACGAATTTACAAAGCTCATAAAGTTCGGCGCGGTGGGCGTGCTCAACACGGCGGTGGATTACGGCGTGTTCACTTTGGTGGGGCTTGTCTCGCCAAACATATATCTTGCGCAGACGGCGGGCTACTGCTGCGGCGTGCTGAACAGCTATGTTTGCAACCGCAAATGGACCTTCAAAAGCAGCGGCCGCTTTTTGAGCACGGAGCTTGTGAAGTTTGTCATAGTCAACGTTATAACGTATCTGGCGAGCATGGGCGCGCTTTGGCTGCTGGCCGACCAGTGGGGCATAAACAAGTATGTGGCGAAGTTCCTGCTCATAGGAGTGACGCTGGTTATAAACTTCGTGCTCAGCCGGCTTTGGGTTTTTAAGGAAGGGGGCGGCGGCGACGGAGAAGGAATCGATAAAGAGCATAGCGAAGAATAAAAAGGCGTACCACGACTACTTTGTGGACGACACCATGGAGGCCGGCATAGAGCTTTGCGGCACCGAGGTAAAAAGTCTGCGGGCGGGCGCCGTAAACCTCAAGGATTCCTGGTGCGACATCCAGAGCGGAGAGCTTTTTGTCAACGGCATGCATATAAGCGCCTACGAGAAGGGCAACATTTTTAACCGCGACCCGGTGAGGAAGCGCCGCCTGCTCATGCACAGGCGTGAAATAGACCGCCTGTTTGCCGAGGTGAAGCAGCAGGGCGTGGCGCTGATACCGATAGAGCTTTATTTCAAGGGCTCGAGGGTGAAGCTGCTGCTGGGCGTGTGCCGCGGCAAAAAGCTGTACGACAAGCGCGACGACATGGCCAAGCGCGACGCCAAACGCGACATAGAGAGGACGATGAAGGAAAAAGCGAAATAAACATGCCCCGGTCCCTGTAATTATATGGGGGCGTAAAGGTTTCGACGGGGGTTCGGAAGTCAGGATAGCGGGTAGAGGCGCCCGGCCTCTATAATACGGGCACAACTATAAAGGCTAACGATAATTTAGCTTACGCAGCCTAAATAGGCTGCCGTCCTTACCGGGAGTATCACGGCCCGGATAAGGGCGTCGATTAGTGATGAACGTCAACGGGAGCCAGCCGCCGTACCGTTGATGACCAAGGCGGATACCAAGCCGGATAGCCTGCCGATCGGCGATTCGACAAGGGAATGTAAATGACCGGATGCACCCGGAGAAGTCCTGGTGGATGGGCTTT
>CAYONL010000207.1:0-1913 GCA_964405305.1 uncultured Oscillospiraceae bacterium
AACCCTCGCGACGGTTACCCGCCCTACGCCCTTAGCAGGGGCGCCTCTTCGGCCACTTGAGTACTTCTCCATGTCCAAAGGTGATAGGGCTATTCGGTTTTCAGGCGTCTGGCGGAGAGGGCGGGATTCGAACCCGCGGCCCTTTCGGGTCACCAGTTTTCAAGACTGGCTCCTTAAACCGCTCGGACACCTCTCCACGGCTTTGTCGCTTTATAATATATCACATTGCCGGGGCCGCTGTCAATTGCTTTTTTACTATTATTATAAATAGACGCAGAGGCTTGCCGCGGTCGGTATATAAAGAGCCGGGGCCGAAATAAGCTCGGCCCCGCAGCCTTTGGCGCATCGCGCGGACAGCTTTTGCGGCGCGGCCCGGTTCCCGCCCCGGCATTTTTTTCGTATAAAGCCTTTACTATTATCAGGCGGATTTGGGCGCGGCCTTTTCCGGCAAAACTATGTCGCCGGAGCGGATGAGCGCCATCTTTGTGAGCACCGGGCCCACCAGCTCATATATAAGCGTAGCGCACAGGGCCACGGCCTGTATCTTCGCGCCGTACTCCGGCGGAAGCTCCGCCACGGCCTTTGCGGCCATGCCTATGGCCACGCCCGCCTGAGGCAGCAGCGTTATGCCCAGATATTTCTGGATGTTCGGCGACGCGCCCACAATTTTTGCGCCGACCCTTGCGCCCAGATATTTTCCGGCGGAACGGGCAAGTATATATGCCGCGCCCAGTATCCCAACAGCGGGCAGCGCGGTCAGATCCAGCTCCGCGCCCGAAATTACGAAAAACAGCATAAAGAGCGGCGGCGTCCAGGAGTTTGTGACCTCCAGCATTTCTACGTATTCCTTTGTCTGGATGTTGACCAGCGCCATGCCTATCGCCATGCAGAGCAGCAGGTCGGAGAGCCCGTATATCTCCGCTATGGCGACACCGAGCATGACCCCCGCCACGCAAAGGCAGAGCCTGTTGGACTTGGAGTGGAAAAACCGCATGGCCACCGCCAGCACAAAGCCTATCGCGGCGCCTATGATCAGCGAAAGCACGATCTCAATTAACGGCTCCACCGCCACGGAGTAAAAATTAAGCGCCGCGCCGGAGGTCATGGCCTTGGCTATGGCAAAGGAGACGGAGAACACCACCAGCCCCACGGCGTCATCCATGGCGACCACGGGCAGCAGCGTGCGCGTGACCTCGCCCTGGGCGTGGTACTGGCGCACGACCATCAGCGTGGCGGCCGGAGCGGTGGCTGTGGCTATGGCCCCCAGCGTCAGGGAAGTCGGCAGGTCAAAGCCCATGACTATCAAAACCATATCCACCAGCACGGCCGCGCTGAGCGCCTGAAAAAACGTTATCGTGGTGCAGCTTTTGCCGATGGCCTTAAGGTTTGAAAACTTGAACTCGCCGCCTATGGAGAAGGCGATGAAGCCCAGCGCCACGGTGGTTATTATGGACAGGCCCTCCATGGAATCGGCCGGCAGTATTTTCAGTATGTAGGGCCCGATGAGCAGGCCCGCCACAAGGTAGCCCGTCACATTGGGCAGATGGATGAGCTTTGCGCCGCGGGAGAGTATCAGCCCCGCGATCATCGCAAAGGAGACGTACAGTATCGCTTCGTTCATTGTCTGTTTGCTGTTCCTTCCATTGAAGATACCGGCACAGTGAAAAGCACGCCGGAGCCCGGCTGCTCAAGACCGCCGGAACGTTCTCTTATGATCTGTTTGGCTGTTTCCACGTCGCCGTCCTCCAGAACGGTGAAAAGCATTTTGCCCTCCTCATGCTGGGTGTGCAAAAACAGCAGCAGGCTTCCGAACATGGGCGGCGGCTCCGAGTCGTTTCCGCCCAGCGCCTTGACCATGCCCTCGCACTCCACCACCGTCGCGCCGCCTATCTTGCGCTCGAACAGGTCGGTCA
>CAYONL010000208.1:0-1889 GCA_964405305.1 uncultured Oscillospiraceae bacterium
TGCCTCCATCTCGGTGCCCGACTCCGGCGGCATGATGTCGGTGGAGTGGCCCGAGGGCGCCGACCCCTCGGAAAACTATGAGGATTCTCTCAGCGCCTCCGTTTCAGACAGCGCCGGCGGCTTTAAAAATCTTTTTCCGAACGCTCTGCCGTTGGAAAACGAGTATATACAGACCGTTACCGACGACGCGCTTTCCTCCATCGTCAGCCGGGATATGGACGACATTGAAAGGCTGCGGGCGGCCTACGAATGGATAATCGCCCGCACCTACTTTGAGGAACCCGTTGGGCTGGATATCTGGCGATACCGCGGCGACCCGGACGACAGAGCGCCCTTTGTGGAGAACCGAGCGCTTTCCGTGCTGCTGTGGGGCCTTGGCGAGTGTGAGGATTACGCCGCCGCCATGGTCGTATTGGCCCGCCGTATGGGGTACGAGGCCGAGTACGTGTTCGGCATGACGCTCTCGATCCACGGCGAGTGGGTGGATCACGCCTGGTGCGTCGTAAAGGTGGGCGGGCTTTGGTACCACCTGGACCCGCAGCTTGAGGACAACATCATACGCGGCGGCCAGATAAGAAATCGCTTTTTTATGCGCAGCGACGGCGTTATGCGCTCCGACCACCTCTGGGGCGAAAGCCTTATAGTCGCCCGCCGGGACCTTTCGCCCGAACAGGCCGCGAAAATACGGGAGGAGCTGACTCCGCCCGCCTGCCGCGGAAACGTGGAACCGTCCCCGCCCTGCTCCTTCGTAAAGTCTCCGCGGCCCTCCCGCGCCCTCATCCTGCAAACGCTGTCCGACGAGCGCGCCGCCTACATAGAAAAAAACGGCCCCTTGCCGGAAACGGAGCTGGACACCGAGCCGCCCATGGAGATCTACGACCCGGAGGTATACTGACCACAGATGGCGAAAGGAAAACAGTTGGATGAGTAAATTTGCAGTAGCAATTACGGCCTGCCTGATGGCGCTTTGCCTTGCCTCCTGCGCGGTTTCAGAGCCGGCGGGCGAATCGGTTTCCTCCCCTGCTGCGGATGACAGCGTATCCCTGCCGGAAACCGCTCCTGATGACGCGCCGGGGCTGGCGGAAAGCCTTTTGGACGACCCCGGGCGCGCAAAGGACGACCCCTCCGTGGTTTTTTCCGGCGCGGATGAAGCCGGGCTTATTCCCGGCTTTATTGAAAACGTGAAAAACAAAACAGCGGGCCGGCTTACGGGCTATATGTACGGCGACGCCGCGCCCTTTGTGTACGCTTTGGAATATGGCGCGGACGCCGGTATGCGGCTGACCACCTACGCCCGCCTGCCCGACATGACCATAAACAGCTACGCCCTCACGGACATATACGACACAAGGTATTTTTATCAGTTCGCCGGCGACGACATGGCTTTTTCCATACCGAGGGCGGCCGTTCCCGTGGCCGAGCCCGCCGAAAGCTACGAAACCGGCGCCGACCTGACCGGCACAGCTATGACAGCGGCGGCGGCTTCCGAAACGGCGGTCGTGCTGGAAAGCGCGCTGGAGACAAACCCCGTCGCGATGAACCGCCGTGGCGTCGTGCTGACAAAGGAGCTTACCGAAAGGGCTGACGCCCCGCAAAAGTTCCGCGCCGAAGCCGACGGAGCCGCGGGCATGGACGGAGAGAGCTATTATCAGGTATCCATTTATTTGGAGGGCGGCGAGCTGCTCAGCATCTGGTACATAAACGCGGAAACGCCCGGCCTCGCTTTCCTTGTCAGCATGGTGGACGGCGCGCTTATACCCGTGGCCTACGGCGACGTCTCCCACGTCCGCGTATAGATCTCACTTTATAAGTAAATACTGATTAATTATTGTTTTAAAATAGGAGCCTGCGGCGCATTTAACTAAGGGGGCTTTCCGATCGCCCCCTTA
>CAYONL010000209.1:0-1852 GCA_964405305.1 uncultured Oscillospiraceae bacterium
GCCACCCGCGGCGAATACAACCACGTTTCGCTGGCTCTGCGGCGGGACCTGTGCCGTATGTACTCCTTCGCCCGATATAAAAAGGACGCGCCGTTTTGGGGTGGCTTTGTGACCGAAACGCCGGCGCGCTTTCTTGACGGCGGCGACGTAAAGATAAAGGTCGCGCGTCTGCTGCTGCCGGAGCAGGAGTATTCCGGGCTAATCCGGCGGCTGGATGACTTTGCCCGGCGGGACAGGGATATGCTTTATAACCACATAGGGGCGGCGGCCTCCTTCTTCAAGCGTCGGATACATATTCGCGGCTGCTACATCTGCTTTGAGTTTGTGGCGGAAACGCTGGGCTACAGCGGCGTGCGCACCATACGTCAGTTCGAGCGGGCGCTGGCGGACACGGTGATATATGAGGGCAGCTTTTCGGAGTTCACCCAGTCCCGCTGGGGAAAGAGCACGGATTATTTTACTCCGCAAAAGCCGCTTTCCGCCACCTACGAAACGGTGCGCGAGCTGGCGAGGGAGGTGGGCCGCGCGATCTTCTGATATGGATATGAAAATGCGCCGGAGGGCTCCACAAAGAGGTGGAAGCCTTCCGGCGCTGTTTTTGCGCCCGCTAAAGCTCGGAGATTATCTTGTCGATACGCCGGAGTTTGTCGGCCAGACGGTCGCGCTCGGCGGACACGGAAAGAAGCGCGTCGGAGGCCGGAGGGGTTTCGACAGGAGTTTCGGCCGGAGTTTCAGGCTGGGAGGGAGTCCCGGCCTGTTCCGGCACGGTGAAGCCGTTTCTTCCGGCGGCTTTTATTATGACCGGGTAATCCAGGTAGGCGGCATTCAGATCCACCGGGCCGTTTATACCGGCCACGGTGCCGGAGGAGCTGTACTGCCACATGCCGTGCGCTCCGCTGTAGCCGTCCTTTGCCGCCCACTGGGCCGACCAGACGTCGTACCGGGCAAGCCTTTCCGGGTCTGCCGCCAGCAGGCCCTCAAGCTGGGCCCGATAGGAGTACAGCCCGGCGTAATAGCCCGCCGCCTCCATCGGAGCAAGGAAGCCGTCGATGATGTCCAGCTGCTTTTCCATGGGGAGCAGGGTCTGCACGCGCTCCTCAAAATCCAGCCAGACGGGGTACTCCGGCGTGTGCCCCTTTATGCGGTCAAGGAAGGCGGAGGCCTCCTCCGCCGCCTGTTCCGCGCTTTGGGCGTAGCTGTAGTGGTAAAAGCCAAAGGGTATGCCGCTGTCCTTGCAGCCCTTGATGTTGTCCTCCAGCCGGGAGTCGACGCCGTAGTCGAACCGGCCGTAGCCCGCCCTTATGATGGCGAACTCCACGCCGGAGGCGGCAACGGCCCCCCAGTCGATCTTGCCCTGGGCGTAGGAAACGTCGATGCCGCGCTTTAAAATGCCCATCGTCATGCCTCCCCGTCGCCGTCGGCCGTGTTCGCCGTGCCGGCGGCGCTCTCGTCGTAAGGTTCGTTATAGCCCAGGGCGCGCAGGCTGTCGCTCAGGCCCCTTGTGGTGGGGTCCACCACGGTGTTCCAGATGGAAACGGCCATGGCGACCACCACCACAGGGTCGCCGAAGGCCTCCGCAAAGACGTGGCCCAGCGCCTGCCAGCTTGTCATATCGCCCCAGTGCGCGCCCATGCAGGTCAAAATGGGCGCGACCACGGCGACGGCGACGCTTGCCCACCAGACAGGGTTTTTCAGTCTTACTTTCCAGTTTATCATTATATACTTTCCTCCTTCATTTAATTCGAGCCACTTTATTGTCCGTCCGTTGTTACCGGCCGCCCTTTAGTTCGTCCACCTGACGCTGGAGGCCCGCGGCCGCGGCCTCCACTTTATAAATACGCTCGATGAGGTT
>CAYONL010000210.1:0-353 GCA_964405305.1 uncultured Oscillospiraceae bacterium
GGCGGAGACCTCACGCAGAGCCTCGGCGTAGTTCGTAACGTCGGTTATAATTACCAGCACGTGCATATCCTTGTCAAAGGCCAGGTACTCCGCGGCGGTAAGGGCCATACGCGGGGTGGATATACGCTCGATGGCCGGGTCGTTGGCAAGGTTTATGAACAGCACGGTGCGGTCGATGGCGCCGGTGCGGCGGAAGTCGCTGATGAAGAAGTCCGCTTCCTCAAAGGTGATACCGACGGCGGCGAAAACAACGGCGAATTTATCCTCGCTGTTTCTGACCTTGGCCTGACGGGCTATCTGCGCCGCCAGTTTAGCGTGAGGCAGACCTGAGCCGGAGAATATCGGCAGCTTTT
>CAYONL010000210.1:410-1790 GCA_964405305.1 uncultured Oscillospiraceae bacterium
GGCGGCGGGATTCATGGGCAGGCCGTTGACGTCGCGCCTGTCCTCCGGGATTATCTCCGGGCCGCCGTCTATGGGACGACCCATGCCGGAGAAAACGCGGCCCAGCATGTCTTCCGAGACCGGCAGCTCCAGGCTGTGGCCCAGAAAACGCACCTTGCTGCTTTCAAGGTTTATGCCGGCGGCGTTTTCAAAGAGCTGTACCAGCGCGTTGGTGCCGTTGACCTCCAAAACCTTGCAGCGGCGGCGCTCGCCGGAGGGCAGCTCTATTTCGCCCAGCTCGTCGTACTTGACGCCCTCGACGTCCTTTATGAGCATAAGAGGGCCGGCGACTTCCTGTATAGTGCGGTATTCCTTCATCATTCGTCATCGGCTCCCTTCTCCACGGCTCTGGCTATTTCCTCGGACATCTCTTTTTCGGTGTCGGCCAGATACCGCATTATATCATCCTCACCCACGTACTTGGCGCGGGCTATCTTGTCGCGCACAGGCATGGCGAACAGCCTTTCGGCGGAGGCGCCCTTGCTCATGGCCTCTTTGCCGGCGTTGTAGAACTTGAGCACCAGCTTGAGCATGCCCACCTGTTTCGGCAGAGAGGTGTAGGTATCCACCTCGTCAAAGGCGTTCTGCTGCAAGTAGTCCTCGCGCACGCTTCTGGCGGCCTCAAGGGTGAGTCTGTCCGGAGCGGAGAGCGAGTCGTAACCGACCAGCTTCACTATCTCCTCCAGCTCCGACTCCTTTTGCAGCAGCGCCATGGTCTCCTGCACCAGCGCGCGCCACTTGGCGTCCACGTTATCGCAGAGCCACGCGCCGATCTGGTCGTCGTAAAGCGAGTAGGAGGTCAGCCAGTTGATGGCCGGGAAGTGGCGCTTGTACGCCAGACCGGAATCCAGCCCCCAGAACACCTTGACTATACGCAACGTAGCCTGCGCGACCGGGTCGGATATATCGCCGCCGGCCGGAGACACCGCTCCGATGGCGGTAAGGCTGCCCTCGCGGTGGTCGGAGGCGAGCACAACGGCTTTGCCCGCGCGCTCATAGAACTGGGCCAGACGGCTGGAGAGGTACGCAGGGTAGCCCTCCTCGCCGGGCATCTCCTCCAGACGGCCGCTCATCTCACGCAGAGCCTCAGCCCAGCGGGAGGTGGAGTCGGCCATGATGGCCACGGAGTAGCCCATGTCGCGGAAGTACTCCGCTATGGTTATGCCGGTGTAGATGGACGCCTCACGCGCCGCAACAGGCATGTCGGAGGTGTTCGCTATCAGCACCGTGCGGCACATCAGGCTTTCGCCGGTCTTCGGGTCCTTAAGCTGCGGGAACTCCTGCAAAACGTCGGTCATCTCGTTGCCGCGCTCGCCGCAGCCGATGTAGACCACCACGTCC
>CAYONL010000211.1:0-1444 GCA_964405305.1 uncultured Oscillospiraceae bacterium
TACATCATAGCCGTCCAGGGCGCCCAGCATCATCACAATGGAGTGGTAACCGCACTCCCCGGCGCCGGCGACCAATTCCGGATCCATTTTGACAATGCCTTCTATGTCCGGTACGGCCAGCAGCCTGGCTAGCTCACCGTCAAATTCTTTTCCTCGCGGCAGATAGCCCCCGGCAGAGTCATGGGAGAGACCGTGGGAAAGGTCGCCGCTCGCCAGCAGGGCCACCTTGCGCCCCAGCGCCTCAGCCCCTTTGCGGACAGCGACGCCAAAGAGATAAAGCTTTTGGGGCTGGCCTATCGTCATTGACACATGCACGAGGGACGTTTCCAGCTTAGCCTTGCGGAGAAAATACAGCGGCACTACCACACCGTGGTCCAGGCGCAAGTCTATACCGTACTGCCTTTCTTCTGCTTCGGTCAGCTCAACAGCTGTCATACCCAGGTCGGAGGACTGTCTGCCTATTTCCCGGGCCAGGGCCGGGTCATTATCAACTAAATACCTGACATTGCCGGCCCGGAAGTGTCCCAGGTCGCCCTTTAACTGGGGGGACAGGTTTATGCCGACCACGTCCCGGAAAATCGGCGCGTGAGGCGAAATAATTACAACCGTATCGGCGCCGCTCTTTTTAATCCGCCGGCCCAGCTCCAACAGCGCCGCCTGGGTATCGGAAACTATTGACGCCTCGGTTCCGCCGACCTCCGGCACTGCTATGGGGGGGTGCGGGCAAACGCCGCAAAAAACCACAGACATTCTTTCTCCTCCTAACTACAGTATTATTACCTGCCCCGCATTTTATCATGTAATCCTCCATTTCGCCGCCTGCTGCGGGCGACACAAATAGGAATGAAAACTGGGATGTGCAGCAACCATCCCTTTGGATACAATAGCCTTGAGGGAAAGGCACACTACAAAGCACGGTGAGGTGAGTTGCAGACTGCCTCTTAGCTTAAATCAGTATGTAAACCAGTGTAAGGATCGCCTTTCAAGCACAAATAAGTGGTACCGCGAGGCCGCACGCTAATCATTGTTTTAGCTCAGCGTTAAATGTGCGGCGGTCCAGTCACTGTCTTCTCCCTCACGATTTCAACACAAGGAGGGAGAAATTTGAAAGTCGTTTACCCCATCTGCTGCGGCGTCGATGTACACAAGACATTTCTCGTCGCCACGCTCATCACAACGCAGGGCATCGTTCCCAGTTACAAGAAGAAGCGCTTTTCCACCTTCAATAATTCCATTCTGGCGTTCAAGCAATGGCTGATCGATAACAACTGCTTGGACGTTTGCATGGAGAGCACGGGGAAGTACTATATACCCATCTATAATTTGCTGGAGGACAGCATCCGCGTTACCGTCGCCAATCCCAAGTGGGTTGCCGCGAGAGCGTATACTAGACTGTGTAAATGGTAATAATCTCCATAAACAAACAGTAAGGAGATGTTACCAT
>CAYONL010000211.1:1454-1745 GCA_964405305.1 uncultured Oscillospiraceae bacterium
ATGAATGTACCACCCCAGGAGATGTAACGGCAAGACTCAAAAACCTTTTTGCTGGAGTACTGGAAAAGATGCTGGAAGCCGAAATGGACGAGCATCTTGGGTACGAAAAAAACAGCGTGGCCGGCAACAACTCAGGCAACTCACGCAACGGGTACTACTCTCCAAAGACTATCAAAAGCGAATGGGGCGAAGCCGATATTTCCGTTCCTCGAGACCGCAATGGTACGTTCGAGCCAAAAGCAATTGAGAAACGGCAAACCCGTACTGACGAAGTGGAGAAACGGGTTTTGG
>CAYONL010000212.1:0-1715 GCA_964405305.1 uncultured Oscillospiraceae bacterium
TGGCCGGCGCCGTTTTCGCCCACCCAGTCGCAGCAGGGGCTGCCATCCTCGACCTTGGCGCAGATGGACTGGAAGATCGGTTTAACATACTGCCACGCGGCGGGGGAGCCGCCGGGCATCATGGACGGGCCGAGAAGCGCGCCCTCCTCGCCGCCGGAAACGCCTGTGCCTATATAGAGCAGGCCCTTTTCTTCAACGTAGGCGGTGCGGCGGATGGTGTCGTTATAGTTGGAGTTGCCGCCGTCGATGATTATGTCGCCGGGCTCCAGCACAGCCAGCAGGGAGTCGATGGTGGCGTCCACCGCGGAACCGGCCTTTATCATCATCATGACCTTGCGCGGCTTCGCAAGATTTTCGGCCAGCTCCTCCAGCGAGTGGCAGCCGATGATGTTCTTGCCGGCGGCGCGGCCGGTGACGAAATTGTCGACCTTGGTTGTAGTGCGGTTAAACACCGCCACGGTGAAGCCCTTGGACTCCATGTTCATGACGAGGTTCTCGCCCATGACGGCAAGTCCGATAAGTCCGATGTCTGCTTTTTTCATTGCGTTTTCCTCCTTGATGCTGTTTAACTGTTTATATGATACCGCTGAAGTCGGTGGTCCCTCGTTCCAGCAGGTCGCATGAGACGGTGGTTTTTTTGGGAAAGGCCTTGCCCTCCAGCACGCCGAACAGGGTGGAGACAGCCGTCATGCACAGCGCCTCCACATGGTTGTCCACGGTGGTCAGCTCCGGGTCACAGGAACGGGCCATTATGCTGTCGTTGAAGCCGATTATCGCCATGTCCTGCGGCACCCTTAGCCCGCATTTCAAAGCGGCCTTCAGCGCGGCCACGGCCAGCTCGTCATCCATGGCGAGCAGGCAGTCGGGCGCGGGGCCATCCACGGAAAACGCGCCCTGCAAAAAACCTACGGCGGTGGAAAACTCACCGGGGCAGTCGAGGAGCATGTCCTCGGTAAAGGCTATACCCGCCTCGGCAAGCGCCTCTTTAAGCCCCTCAACCTTCTGCCTGCTGCTGTAGGAGTCGCAGTCGCGCAGATAGCGCGGCCTCTTTCTTCCGGAATCCAGCAGGCGGCGCACGGCGTATTTCGCGGCCGGCCCGTCGTCGGAAAGGACGCAGTAGACGTTGCTCGCCCGAAAGTAGCTGTTTACAAGTATCACCGGCACCTGCTTCGCGGCGGCGGCTATGCTGTCCCTGTTTTTGGCGTTCATATAGTGGGAGCCGACGAGTATGATGGCGTCCACCTGTTTGGATATCAGCATATCTATGTAACCCTGCTGCATGCCCACATCGTTTCCGGTGCAGCACAGGAGCGAGTCGTAGCCCCGTCGGCGCAGCTCGTGCTCGATGGTGGAGACGGCCTTTGCCAGAAACAGGTCGGACACGTCCATGCACATGACGCCCACGGTTTTGGAGCTGTTTGTACCAAGTCCCTGAGCCAGCGCGTTGGGCGTAAAATTCAGCTCGCGCATGTAGTCCAGTATCTTCTCGCGGGTCTTTTCGCCCACGCCCTTTTTGCCGTTCAGCACCCGGGACACGGTGGAAACGGATACGCCTGTCTCCCGCGATATGTCGTAAATGGTCATAGCTATCCGCACCCTTCCAGCCGTTTTAATTATATTATAGCCGAAAGAAAAAATAACGCAACCCATTTCGTAAAAAAAGCAATATGTTGCGCAAACAAAAAAACTGCAACTCGCCGCAACGAAAAAAGCTC
>CAYONL010000213.1:0-1713 GCA_964405305.1 uncultured Oscillospiraceae bacterium
GCATTTTGGTCGTTCTGCCCGCGGCCTGCACCATAACTGTAACGGTGCCCTTCTCCCTGTCCCAGCCCGCTATGGACACGGGAACTCTCTCACCCTGCTCGTCCAGCCGGAAGATGACAAACTGCCCGGCCTGCGCGTGCTTCGCCACCAGCGGCGCTTCTATCTCAAACAGGCAGATGGACTTCGCCTCGTTGAGATAGCGTTTGGTCACTACTCTATACATGAATACACCTCGGCTTATATATTGACGCTGTGCGTCCAACTCGACATTCTACATTAAGCGCGTTTTTTTGTCAATGTCAAAAGAGCCGCGCCCAAGGCTTTTGGGGCCTTGGGCGCGGCTCGCAGATGGACTGAAATTCAAGAACAATGTCCCGACTACGGAAAGGAAGAAATGTGAAAGAAACCCATCAGGGGTGTCTTTCACGTTCAATAATATGCATTTCATAACTTTTGAAGAAAGTTTTGAAATGCTCTTGGCTTGTAAAAAGGGTTTTTACAAGCCAAGAGCCGCGCCAAGGCTTTTGAGGCCTTGGGCGCGGCTCGCAGACGGACTGCGCTTACTTGTAAAGTATGAGCGCGATGAACTCCAGATCGACGCTGCCGTTATTTTTGATGCTGTGGCCCTCGCCCTCGTCCACAAAGGCGGTGTCGCCGGGGCGGAGAGTTGTCATGCTGCCGTTGTCGCTGTACTCGGCCTCGCCTCTGAGAATGTAGTAGGTCTCGCCGTCACCCTTATGCACGTGCCAGCCTATCTCGGCGCCCGGCTCGAGCACCGCGTGATTGAACACCCTGCCCTTGCCGTACATCTCGTCGGCCCCGTTGAGTATCTGGCGCATGATGGGCTGGCCGGAGCCGCCGAACATCTGCTTCTGCCCGACCACCATGTCTTCGCTGTGTCTGATAAAGCTCATTGTTTACCTCCTTATTACATGCCGAGCTCTTCGTCTATGAGAACGACCTCGGTCTCCATGCCCATCATCGGCCCCCACAGCACCACCAGAGCGTTGCATATCCTGTCCTTCACGCGGCAGTCGTGGCACTTGCCGTCCACCTTGCAGGGGGTGTTGTTATCAAAACGTTTCCCGTTTTCGATGGCGGCGGTGTTTCTGGCCCGGTACAGGGCGCTGTCAAAGTCCGGGCAAATCTTGTTGACGCCGCACACTATGTACACCTTCCTGTGGCCGAACAGCTGGCCCGCCACACGATTGCCCCGGCCGTCGATGCTGAGTATCTCCCCGTCCTCGCTTACGGCGTTCGCGCCGGAGACATAGCAGTCCGCCACGGCGGATTTCTTCAGGGTATCCATCCCGGGAACTCTCCAGTGCCAGGAGACCGTACCCGGCTCCAGCAGGTCATACAGACCTATCTGATCCACGGTCTTGCTGCCGCCTATGCCCACGCTGCCGCCCTTGAGAGCCCCGGCCAGATACTCCGCCGCTTCCCTCCCGGACGCGAAATGCTTCACGGAAAAGCCGCGCAGCTCCAGATTTCTTATTGTTTTTTCGATATTCAAACTGACACCTCCATAGTATATAAACGCTCCTCTTCCGATTATACAATCAAAAGAGGAGCTTTGTAAATCATAAATCCAGTGTAGATTAGCTGGTAATTCGGCAAGCTTTTTTTCGCGGTAAGCATCGGTCAGTTTTTGTTCGTTAAAAAAGAAGCTGGCGGCTAGTCCACGCTCGGCATATTCATGCATGGCGCGGG
>CAYONL010000214.1:0-1697 GCA_964405305.1 uncultured Oscillospiraceae bacterium
AGATTTCCCATCCTTTCATTTTATCGCATTGCCGCGCGCCTCTCCGTCCCTAAGGGTACGAAGGGCCGCCTTGTGCTCATCCGTCACGCGGAAGCTCTCCAGCGCCTTCTGTATGGCCTTGGCCCGCACCCACCCGTCCAGCCGCCGCCCGCTTATGTACGGCAGCGTTTCGTCGTACCTTTTGGCCAGCGCCGTTGCGAAAAACCAGGCCGCCATCATTTTTACGTAGTATTCCTCCGACCGGACAGCCGCCGCCAGCTCCAGATATTCCGGCGAAAAATCCTCATCAAGGTAAAAATTCATCAGCAGCCGCAGCCCGAAGCGCACGGTGTAGTCCTCGCCGGAACCCAGCCACAGCCGTATGCGCGCCAGCAGCTCCGCTTTGTGCTTTGCGAAGGCCTTTGGCGTAAACTGGTCGCAGGTGGCCCAGTTGTCCACAAAGGGCAGAAAACGCTCCGTCTCGGAAACCGCCGCGCCGTAATCCTTTATCCGCTCGATAAGAAAGCCGTGCAGGTTGTTTTCCTCAAAATAAGCGTGGGGAAGCGCCGCCATAAAGTCCCGCGCCGCCGCCGTTCCCGAAAGCTCCCGCGCCAGCTTCCGCAGCTCCGGTGTCCGCACGCCTATTATTTCCGCCGCCGTTTTTGGCACCAGTCTGCGCTGGAACCCGGCAAATTCCTCATCCCTCAGCGCGAAAAGCCGCGCCTGTATCTCCGTCACCGCCTTGCCCTCCCTCTCAAACGTATCCGTAAAGCCCGCGCACACTGACCTCGCCGCTCGTCACCGTCTCCACCGCGCCGCCGTCCAAACGCACCACAAGGCCAAAGCGCCCGTCCACGTCCAGCGCCTCGCCCTCCCGCACAGTCTCTCCGGACAGCACGCGCACCCTCTGCCCTATGGTGACGCAGCTTTGCCGGTACAGCGCCAGATATTCGGCCCGCTTCGCCGGAAAAGCCACCGCCAGCGCGTCGAACGCCCTTATCATCTCCGCCGCCAGCAGCGCCCTGTCGCACCTTTTGCCCGTCTCCGACTCTATCGTTCCGGCGATCTCACAAAGCTCCGGCGGAAAATCCTCCCGCCGGCCCAGCACGTTCACCCCCGCGCCAACTATAACGTAGTCCACGCCGCCGTCCTCTTTCATGGCAAGCTCGGTGAGCACGCCGCATATTTTGCGCCCGCCAAGGGTCAGGTCGTTTATCCACTTTATGCCCGGCCGCACGCCGCAGGCCTTCTCCACCGCGCCGCAAAGTCCCGCCGCCGCCCAGGCCGTAAGCTCCGGCAGGTCTTCCACCGGCTCCGAAGGTCTAAAGAGCGCCGACATATATATCCCGCGGCCCGCCGGCGACAAAAAGCTGCGCCCAACGCGTCCTCTGCCCGCCGTCTGCCTGTCCGCCAGCACGATCTGTCCCGCGGGCGCGCCCTCGCTTGCCAGCCCTCGCAAAACGTCGTTGGTGGAACCCGTCTCTGAAAGACAGAGCACCGCGCCCGCCCGCTCCGGCGAAAGATACCCTTTAAGCCCGTCAAACGGCTCCCGCTCGTCCATAAAGCCACCCCCCAAAATTATGATCTTCCACCGCCAGTTTACCACCCTTTCGCCCGCTTTGTAAACCTTGCGCCGGGACTAAAAAAAGTTTTTTTACACGCTCCCGCCATATTGACAAACGGCCGCAAACTGTTTATACTGTGTATGCTGTATATAA
>CAYONL010000215.1:0-1690 GCA_964405305.1 uncultured Oscillospiraceae bacterium
CATGGTAGCGGCCCAAACGGCACTCGCAGGCTATTACGCCCGTCTCCGTGCTCGAGTAGGTGGACTGTACCGTGCAGCCGAACGCCCGGGCCAGCTCGTCCCTCAGCTCCGTGCTCAAATACTCGCCGCCGGCCATTATAAGCACGGGCGCGATATGCAGCCTGCCGCTTTTCTGCTCGTCTATTAACAGCTCCAGCGCCGTCGGGTATCCGCCCAGCATGGCCGGCTGAAAGCCGTTCAGCTTTTCCACCGTCTCATCCAGCGGAGCCGCCGCGTCTAAAACTATCTGCCGCCCCTTTGTCCAGGGCATACGGAAATTATTATAGCGCACCGTGCCGCAGCCAAGGTAGAACCCGCCCACCGCAAACAGGCCCGCCGTCTTCTTTCCCCGCCTTAAAAACTTTTTCAGATCCTCTTTCCGCGCCACCGACCTTGAGGCGGCTATGGCGGAGGCGACGTTCATCGCCGTCTTGTCGTACAGCACCACGGCCGGCTCGCCTGTGGAGCCGCTGGTCGTAAACACCAGGTATTTTCCCAGGTATTTGCGGCCAACGTTGTCCTTGTCCTCCATAAACTTTTTTATGTCCTCAAGATGTATGGAGCTGTCCGTCACCCAGTCGTCAAAGTGCGCCATCAGCTCGGTTTTCGTGACCGGAGGCAGATCCGTAAACTCGCAGCCTATCTGACAACACGAGTAAAGCTGCTTATAATAGGGGCTGTTTTCTCTGGCGTAGTCTACAAGGTCTCGCAGCCGCTGCTGCCTGAGGTCGCGCTTTTTAAAAATGTCCAGCTTATTATACCTGTATGTCTCCCGCAAGGCGCCGATGAGCCCCAGCTTCATCATTTTCCCGCCTCCGTTCCAGTCTCCGCATTAAGTATCTCCCGATAAACGCAATAATAGTTTGGCGGCACGCGTTTATCCATATGGTAGCAGCCGAAAAACCACTTTTTAAAGCTGTATGTCCTCGCCACCTCGTCCAAAAAGGCGTGCAGATTGTTGAAGCTGTTGCTCTCCATCTTCAAAAACCTTTTTATCTTAAAGCTGGCGTCATAGGTGATTATGTAGTCCACCGCGCCACCCGCAGCGTCAAGGCTCGCCCTCGCCCTCGCCGTCTCCTCGTCGCAGGGCAGGCGCGAAAGGCCCGGGGCCTCCTCCAGATCCATGAGGTCTATCTCCTCATCGTCGCCGCCGCCGAACGCGAACAACTTTTTCCCGTCTATCGTAAAGACGTCGCCGCGGCGCAGCATATATATGTTGTCTGCAATTCGCCGCGCCATGCCGCCGCAGTACTCCACAAGCTCATAATTCCCCAGCATTGGGTAGTTTTCGTGGGCGCCCTCCACAAACAGTATCGTATAGCGCCTGTGGGCGAGCCATTCCAGCGCCCGGCTCTCGGCCTTGGACCCGTCCCAGATGAACCCAAAGTCGCCGCAAATAATTAGCGTGTCGTTCTTTTTTATGCGCCCGGCCTGCTTGGTTTTAAAGCGGTCCAGGTCGCCGTGGGTGTCCCCCGTGACGTATATCAAAAAGCTCCCCCCTTTATCTTACCGCCGCTTTTATCGCCTGGTCCAGATCCGCAATTATGTCGCGCACATCCTCTATGCCGACGGAAAGGCGCACCGTCTCCGGCGTGATGCCCGCCTCCACAAGCTGCTCGTCCGAAAGCTGGCTGTGGGTGGTGGTGGCGGG
>CAYONL010000216.1:0-1687 GCA_964405305.1 uncultured Oscillospiraceae bacterium
GGCGTTTCTGGCCTGCCTGTTCACCTATGGCATTACGGCGGCCGGCGCGGCGGTGGTGTTCTTCTTTAAGGAGATAAATAAAAACATAATGGACGCCATGCTGGGGTTCGCGGCGGGAGTGATGGTCGCGGCGTCGTACCTGTCGCTGCTGGCTCCGGCGGCTGAAATGGCCGAATCGCTGGGGATGACGGTCTGGGCGGTGGCGGCCGGCGGCTTTATGTGCGGCGGGCTGCTGCTGTTTGCCGGGGACAGGGTGTATGAGTACTGCGACTCAAAGGCGCAGACGGGCACACAAAAGCGCATGAAACGCGCCGCCATGCTGATGTTTTCCATAACGCTGCACAACATACCGGAAGGGCTCGCCGTCGGCGTGGCGTTCGGTTCGCTGGCTTATGGGCTGGATGGAGCCACTCCCGCCGCCGCCGCGCTGCTGGCTTTCGGCATAGGGCTTCAAAACTTTCCGGAGGGGACGGCTGTCTCCGTGCCTTTGAGGAGGGAGGGGCTTTCCCGAGGGCGGGCGTTCTTTATGGGCCAGCTTTCGGGTTTGGTGGAGCCTGTGGCCGCCGTGCTCGGTGCCGCGCTGGTGCTCAGGGTGCGCTATGTGCTGCCGTTCCTGTTGGCCTTTGCCGCCGGCGCCATGATATACGTGGTGGTGGAGGAGCTGATACCCGAAAGCCAGACCAACGAAAAAAAGGACCTTATGGCCCTGTTCACGCTGGTGGGCTTTTCGGTCATGATGATACTGGATATAGCGCTGGGTTAAGGCGGTCCGACCTTCCCACGCCGACCATGAGCACGCAAGCCTTCGTCGTGAGAGCGGGACGGTTGACGGTGCATTAAATGGCGCGGTTCCGCATCAGACGCCGCCGCGAAACCACAAAAATAACCAGTCTCACCCGGCGCGTCAGCTTTCGCCCGGCCTTCCCGCGCAAACCATGAGCACGCAAGCCTTCGCCGTGAGAGCGGGCCGGTTGACGGTGTACTAAATGGCGCGGTTCCGCGTCAGACGCCGCCGCGAAACCACAAAAATAACCAGCCACACCCGGCGCGGCAGCCTTCAACCGACCTTCCCACGCCGACCATGAGCACGCAAGCCTTCGCCGCGAGAGCGGGCCGGTTGACGGTGCATTAAATGGCGCGGCGTAGGCGGAATTTATTCAAGGTGGGCGCGGCGGAGCAGTACGGGCGTGATGCCGGGATATGTAAGATTCTGCGGCAATGCGTCAAACAGCGCGGTCTCGGCCATCTCGCTTTCGGGCAGGGAGCCAAGCTCCGCGATTTCCGCCGTAAAGACCACCCCGGAAGCCTCGGAACTCTCGTCCGCCGCCCAGTAGTCGCAGAGCGGAGCGATGGTGAAGCGGACAGCGCCGGACTCCTCCCAAAGCTCACGGCGGGCGGCTTCCAGCGGAGTTTCGCCCGGCTCAATATGACCGCCCTGCGTCTCCCAGGTGCTCCGTTCCCTGTGGCGGCTGAGCAGTATGCGCCCGGCGTATTTTGAAATTACGACGACGTATTTATAGCCGTCCAGTTCACCCAGCGGGTAGGTTCTGCATATCATTGTTTTTCCTCCGACGGGGCGGGTGCCCCTTGTATATTTGCGCGCAGAAAGCGGCCCCTCCTTTTTCTAAAGAATGAAGTGACCCCAAAAAGTTAGACAAATATTTAATTTAAGAATTGTTCAAGCGAC
>CAYONL010000217.1:0-1626 GCA_964405305.1 uncultured Oscillospiraceae bacterium
CCCTCGCACTCCACCACCGTCGCGCCGCCTATCTTGCGCTCGAACAGGTCGGTCAGTATGGGGTTTATGCACTCCGTACGGTTCGTTATGAATATAAGAAGCTGCATAGGATCTCCCCTTTTCTTTTTCATTTTAAATACTCTAAAACAAGCTACTCTTTTTTTGATGAAATGTCAAGCGCGCAAACCGGAGCAGCTTTCAATTTACAATCCCGCGGGCGTGTTGTATAATGTAAAGGTAATATAAAAAAAGGAGTTGTTTAAATGGCAAGAGCGGACGAAGATCTGGCTTTCCTGCTTCAATATGAGAATGTGGCGTGGTATGAGGACGGCGTCGTCAGGATACTGGACAGGCGCTGTTACCCGAACCCTGTGTCCTTCGTAACCTGCACCTCGTCGCGGGAGGTGGCCGAGGCCATAGCCGACATGGTCACCCAGAGCGCGGGGCCTTACCTTGCCGCCGGAATGGGCATGGCGCTGGCGGCCTATGAGGGCAGGCTCCTTCCCCGGGGCGAGCAGTATAAAAGACTTGAGCGGGCGGCGAACGTGATAGCCACAGCGCGCCCCACCACCGAAAAACGTATGCGCCTTGTGACCGACGGCTGTCTGGCCGCGGCCAAAAAGGCGCTCTCCGGCAGCGAGGAACTGGATAAGGTCATATTCGAGCACACCATAGAGGTGACCGACCGCCGCTACCGCAAAATTGAGCAGACGGCGAAGTACCTGGTGGACAAGTTCCCGCGCAAGGGCACGGTCATGACCCAGTGCTTTGCGGAGACGATACTCGGCTTTATGTGCAAGGAGGCCAAGCGCCGCGGCATGGAGCTCAAGTTCGTCTGCCCGGAGACAAGGCCGTATTTCCAGGGCGCGCGCCTTACCGCCAGCGTCATCAGCGATATGGGCTTTGACGTGACGGTCATAACGGACAACATGCCCGCCTGGACCATGCACGAAAAGAACGTGGATGTGTTTACCTGCGCCGCCGACGCCATAACGATGGATGGCTGGGTGGTGAACAAGGTCGGCACGCTGCAAATATCGCTGGCCGCCAAATACTGGGGCATACCGGTCTATGTTACCGGCGCGCCGGACCGCGTGCATGAGCACATAGACGACGTAAAGATCGAGGAGCGCGATTCGTCGCTGGTGCTGGAGGCGCTGGGCCGGCCCACCACCAACGGAAAAGTCCACGGCTTCTATCCCGCCTTTGACAAAACGCCGCCGGAGCTTATTGCCGGCATAGTGACCGACCGCGGCATATTTGACCCCAAAAATCTCGCCGCCTACTACGAGGGCAACGACATGGGCGAGTACGATTTCGTGGTCTGATATGAATTTTTGTCAGTAGGATCTCCGATCTCTCCCATGATTTCAGCTACACAATGAGGTGCCCATCCGAAGGGTCTTAGGGGCAATCGGACGTGGCGCTGTGAACCAAGTCAAAGATTTGGACAGCGCCACGTCCGCCTGCCCCTGTAATACCCTTCGGATGAACGCCTCTTTCTATATGCAGATACCGCGCCCTACTAATGACCGGTGACTATAAACTAATAATTATTTAGGAGGATTAAAATGATCGATCTGTCGATAAACGAAAAGCAACTGCGCCACAACGTGGGGCTGGCGA
>CAYONL010000218.1:0-1622 GCA_964405305.1 uncultured Oscillospiraceae bacterium
GGCCGGCGGCCATGTTGTCCGGGTGCAGCGTGCGGCCCGTGCCGCCGCCGGAGGCCACGGAGAAATACTTTTTGCCGTTCTCCAGCGCCCATTTCTTATAGGTGCCCGCCACCAGGTGCTGGAAACGGGTGGGGTTGGTGGAGTTGCCGGTGATGGAGATATCCACGCCCTCGTGCTGCATGATAGCTACGCCCTCGCGGGAGTCGTTGGCGCCGTAGCAGCGGATCGCGCCGCGCTCTCCGTCGGAGAACTTCACCTCGCGTACGATCTTGAGTTCATCGTGCTCAAAGTCAAAATCAGTCTCCACATAGGTGAAGCCGTTGACGCGGGAGATGATGTAGGCGGCGTCCTTGCCAAGGCCGTTCAAAATGACCCTGATGGGAGATTTGCGGGCCTTGTTGGCGTTGCGGGCGATACCGATGGCGCCCTCAGCAGCCGCAAAGCTCTCGTGTCCGGCCAAAAACGCAAAGCACTGTGTCTCCTCGGAAAGGAGCATGGCGCCCAGATTTCCGTGGCCAAGGCCGACCTTGCGCTGCTCGGCGACGGAGCCGGGCACGCAGAACGCCTGCAGCCCCTCGCCCAGACATCTGGCGGCCTCCGCGGCGGACTTGACGCCCTTTTTGATGCCGATGGCCGCGCCCAGAGTGTAGGCCCAGACGGCGTTTTCAAAAGCTATGGGCTGCACGCCCTTTACAATGGCGTCGACGTCGATGCCTTTCTCTTTGCAGAGCGCCGCGGCGTCTTCCAGTGTGCTCATGCCGTACTGCGCGAGGCAGGCCTCGATCTTCGGCATTCTTCTCTCTTTACCTTCAAAATTTGCCATACCGTGTCACTCCTTTCTTATTCTTCGCGGGGATCGATGTATTTCGGCGCGTCGGCGTAGCGGCCGTAGGTGCCGGTGTTCTTTTCAATGGCCTTCGCCGGGTCGGAGCCGTGACGGATATCCTCCATCATTTTGCCCAGACGAACGAACTTATAGCCGGTGACCTCGCCGTTGTCATCCAGAGCGAGAGAGGTGATGTACCCCTCGGTCAGGTCCAGATAGCGCACGCCCTTCGCGCCGGTGCTGTAGATGGTGCCGACGGAGGAGCGCAGGCCCTTGCCCAGATCGTCCAGCCCGGCGCCTATGGGCAGGCCGTCCTCGGAGAACGCGGTCTGGCTGCGGCCATAGACAAGCTGTAAGAAGATCTCGCGCATGGCGACGTTGATGGCGTCGCACACAAGGTCGGTGTTCAGCGCCTCCAGCAGCGTCTTTCCGGGCAGTATCTCTCCGGCCATGGCGGCGGAGTGGGTCATGCCGGAGCAGCCGATGGTTTCAACGAGCGCCTCCTCGATTATGCCGTTTTTGACGTTCAGGGTCAGCTTGCAGGCGCCCTGCTGAGGAGCGCAGGTGCCGACGCCGTGGGACAGGCCGCTGATATCTTTGATATCGTAAGCCTTCACCCAGCGGCCCTCTTCAGGGATCGGCGCGGGACCGTGCTTCGGCCCTTTTGTGACCGGGCACATTTTTTCAACTTTATCGCTATAGTTCATGTGGGTGGCTCCTTTCTTAAATCTAAGATTAAGTATAAAGTTAGCGAACCAAAAATACAAGTGGATAAAACTACAGCAAAACGGCGCGC
>CAYONL010000219.1:0-1612 GCA_964405305.1 uncultured Oscillospiraceae bacterium
TAAGGAGCCATACGGCTCCTTTTTTATGTTTGAAACCAGCGGCGTCAATTATACAGCTTTTCCGCGTCCACCAGTTTCAGCTTTGTGTTCTCAAGGTTCCTAAGCTCCCTCGGAAACGGCTCCCGCGAAAAGAGGTAGTTGTACCGCTCCCAGTACTCCGGGAACAGCTTGTCCTTGGCCTCCAGACGGCTTTGCAGGGTGCCATCCGTCTCAAACGGCTCATTCCACCGGCACTCGCCAAAAAGCAGCTGGCGGGTGCGCTGGGTCGCCGTGACAAGCTCTGCCCGCGCCGCCTCCCTTGACGTGCGCCACCACTTTCCCGCCGCGGAGCCGAGGAACGGCAGGTTGCCCAGCCTGTTCTGCCGCTGCATGTACTGGTAGCAGACCCCCTCGAACGGCTTACCGCCCACATAGCTGTCCACCGCCCGCATAAACTCGCCGCCCGGATAAAGCCCCGCGCCCTCGCCTCGCTCTATGGCCGCCCTGTTCGGTAGCACGAACCTGAACCAGAACGCCAGCCCGTTGTCGGTTATGGTATATATCCCCTTGCGGCTGGAGGAGGGATCCTCTCCAAACGGCGTCTCGCGGTTTATCACCTGCATGCGGAGCAGCGTCTGCAAATATTTGTTGACCTTTGGGCTGTCCTCGCCGGTTATGGCCACTATGTCGTTCAAACGGAGAGCGCCGGAAGCCAGCGCCGCCAGTATGGAATTGTACACCGCCGGCTCGCGCAGCTCATCCAGAAAAACCCGCGGCGGCTGGGTAAACAGCTCCCCCTGCGGCGCAAAAAACAATCTGCGCAGGTTATCCTCAAAGCTTTCCGCCGTGTTTATGTACGTAAGGTACTCCGGCGTGCCGCCAACGCAGCAGTACGCCCGCAGCCTGTCCGCCGCAGAAAAGCCCTCCAGCAGCTTTGCCGAATCCAGGTAATCCAACCCCTCCAGCTTCATCTGGTACGTTCTGCGGCCTGCCAGCGGCGAATCCTCACCCATGATCTCGCTTTCCACGAAAGCCACCCTTCCGCTGGAAAGCAGCACAAACAGGCCCGTAGATTTCCAGTCGCTGTCCACTGCCCGCTGCATGGCGGACATGACGGATGGGTCCTCGCCCGCAAGGTCGGCAAAGTCGTCGAGCACCAGCAGCAGGCGGCCCTTTTCGGCTATCCTCGTCACGTACCTGAACGCGTCCGCCCATGTGCCGAAGGGCGTTTCGTAATCCTCGCCGGCATACTGGAAAAGCAGCTTTGAAAAGGCGGCCAGATTCATATGGCTGTTCAGCTTCTGCGCGGAAAAAAAGATGGCAGGTTTTCCGGCGGCAAAGGCACAGCACAGAGCGGTCTTCCCTGTTTTCCGCGTGCCGTACATCACCGCAAGCTGGAATTTCTGCTGGTTATAAAGCTTTTCAAGCGCCTCCAGCTTGCTGTCCCGCCCCACCATCAAATCAGCCATCCCCTTTATATATTTATAAGTATCATACTATGGAGATTTTTATTGTACCAGCGCCGGGCTTTTTTGTCAAGCAAAAACCCCCTGTTTCCGCGTTTTTTCGCAACAAAATGGCCGTCCGGGTGGAGAGCGCCCGGGCGGCCTTTGTTACGCTTTATAAAAGCTTG
>CAYONL010000220.1:0-1596 GCA_964405305.1 uncultured Oscillospiraceae bacterium
GACTTTCTCTCAGAGACTGCAAACTAATTTGCGCATAAACCTTGACACTACCAACTTCTTCGGTCTGCTCAAGAGCTAACTGCTATATTTGTAAAAGCCCAATTTGCTGGAGCGCTTCAAGACGGAGCCGGCCGGCCATCTTGACCACCACCACAGCAAGACAAAGCTAAAGGGCTTGCCGCCTGCACTTCACAGACAACAAGCCCTCTCGGTTGCTTGAACAATTATCAGCTTAAATATTTGTCTAACTTATTGGGGTCAATTCCTTTCCTGGAACGCCGCCAAACTTTAAAAGCTCCGCTCAGTCCACCACTATGTGCGCGCCGGCCAGCGCCTTTCTGAACACCGGAGCCAGCAGCAGCGAAACGACCACCGCCACCGCCGCGTTTATCCCGGAGGTCAGAAACTTCATGCCGCTGGCCGTCAGCGCGGCCATAAATCCGCTGCCCGACAGCATCAGCGTTATCAGCGTTTTGCCCATATGGAGCACGAGATATGTGCCGGCCCCCGCCACGGCGCCTATGGCGTTCCACTTAGCGTTTTCTCCTTTTCTGTCCCCGGCGTGGGCTATTACGCCGCAGACGAAGGCCATCAGGAAAAAGAACACAAAGGTAAACGGAGCGGAGGCGACAAAGGCCGGGTCCGTCAGGTCGTACAGCATGGAGCCTATGCCCGCCGCAAGCCCGCCTTTTACTCCGCCAAAAAGCAGCGCGCCCAGTATGCAGACTATGTTGCCCACTTTTATCATCGTGGGTCCTGCCGGGGTCGCGATGGGCCCAATTTTAAGAAAATACGTGGCCACAAACACCAGCGCCGCCAGCACGCCGACCACCGCCATGTCCCGGACGGAGAATTTAGATTTTGTCATAACGCTCACCTCTCAAAACTTCCAGCGCGACACTTCCGCGCCAATGTATTTATCATACTCCGCGCCCCCTCGCCACGCAAATTACAGCTTTTCCGTCGACCGCGGCCGCTTTTTGTGCAAATACGCCATATATTTGCAGTTTACCGGGCTTTTATCATGCTGTTATACGAATTTTCAGTGGCTCGCAAAATGCCCCGCCGCGTTTTTCGGCAAACTGCACAAAGAAATTTTCGCACCCGCGAAAGCTCTGGTCATTCGGTAGAAAAAAGATGATTGTTTGGTCATAATCCATTCAAAAAATGGCTTTATCACGCCAAAATTCGGCTTGCAAAGGTTTTGTAAACAGAGTAATATGATTTTGATCATTAAAGGGAGAGAGCTACGAGTACACCCTTTTTGACATAGTAAACCGAAATCGAGAAAGGATGCTTGCAAATGACCGTTACCAACAAAAAAAGCGTTAAAGACATCAACGTAAAAGGAAAGCGCGCCCTTGTGCGCTGCGACTTCAACGTTCCGATGAAGGACGGCGTTATCACCAACGACAAGAGGATAGTCGCCGCGCTGCCCACAATCAGGTATCTTATGGAAAACGGCGCCCGAGTCATCCTGTGCTCCCATCTTGGCCGTCCGAAGGGCGAGTGGCTGCCTGAGTTTTCGCTTGCTCCCGTTGCCGCGCGTCTGTCAGAGCTGCTGGGCGTACCCGTCCGCATGAGCAGCGATGTCAT
>CAYONL010000221.1:0-1503 GCA_964405305.1 uncultured Oscillospiraceae bacterium
CCGCCTCCGCGCTCTTTCCGCCGGTCATCTCTTTGATAAGGGTCAGCAGGAAGGGCGTGAGCTGTCTTCCGCGCACGCCAAGCTCGGACGCCTTGTCCATGGCCATATCTATCGCGCGGTTGAGCACGCCGGAATCCATGGCAAATTGCCGCGGCACGGGATTGGCCGCCAGCATGCCGCCGGATATGCCGAGCTGACGCTGAATACGGTAGGCGCGGGCCAGCTCCGAAGGGCTTTCCAGCGTGTAGTCAGCCTTAAAGCCGCTGTTTCTGGTAAAAAAGGCGGGTACCTCGTCCGTACCGTAGCCGATCACGGGCACTCCCTTAGTCTCAAGGTATTCCAGGGTGAGGCCCACATCGAGCAAAGTTTTCGGGCCGGCGCTGATCGCCAGCACGTTTGCGCGGGAAAGTTCCTCCAGGTCGGCGGAGATATCCATGCTGTTCTCGCCGCCCCTGTGTACGCCGCCTATACCGCCTATGGCGACGACGGGTATGTCCGACAGACCTGCGGTCAGCAGGGCGGCGGAGGCGGTGGACGAGCCGTCCTCCCCGGCGGCACAGAGCAGCGCGATATCCCGGCGGCCGGCCTTTTTAAGATCCTCGCCCGCCTTGCAGATATAGTCCAGCTCCTCCACGGAAAGCCCGGCCTTGAGCTTTCCGCCTATGACGGCGACGAACGCGGGAGTGGCGCCCTCGCCCCTTATGACCGCGTCTATCTTTTTCGCTATTTCAAAATTCTGCGGGTAGGGCGCGCCGTGGGTGAGCATCGTAGTTTCCAGCGCCACGACGGGCTTGCCCTTTTCCATGGCTTTTACTACGTCGGATGAATATTCGATGAAGCTGTTTTTTTTCATTGTCTTTCCTCCGTTTAGGGCGAACTGCTACTACTATAATATAGTTCAATTTGGCGATATTGTCAACGGGGGCGGCTTTCCGTGGAGGATTTCAGTTAAAATTTGAGCAATAAAAATCGCGCCCCGAACGGAGAGCAAAGTTCGGGGCGCGCGTCATTGTGGGCGTCGGTAAGAGATACAGTAAAACGGAATAGAAAGGGGCGGCGGCGCGTTTTACGCCATGGAGGAGACATCCACCAGCCGCTCAAGCTCGGTCACCAGCTCGGGGGAGATCTCCTCCCAGGCAAAGCCCTCGTCCTCCCGGCCAAAGTGGCCGTAGGAGGCGGTGGGCAGATATATGGGCCGGCGCAGGTCAAGATTTTTTATTATTTTTGTGGGGCGGGTGTCGAAGTTTTCGTCCACCCAGGCGGCCAGCTCGTCCTCCGGCAGGCAGCCGGTGCCGAACGTCTCCACCCTCAGGGAAACGGGCTTCGCCACACCTATGGCGTAGCCGAGCTGGACCTCGCAGCGGCGGGCGGCCCCGGCGGCGACTATGGTTTTGGCTATGCGGCGGGCCATATAGGCGGCGCTGCGGTCCACCTTTGTCGGGTCCTTGCCGCTGAAGGCGCCGCCGCCGTGGCGCGCCGCGCCGCCGTAGGTATCCACAATTA